>DASREY010000112.1:0-14868 GCA_035651775.1 Terriglobales bacterium | reverse complement strand
CACGCAAGCTCACAGGGGAACTCCCGCTCCCCGTCGAAAGACCTTTCCTGGCTGGCGCGCTCGTTCGCCGTGGCAGAGCAGTTTGTGCTTACGCGGGCAGGCGCTGTGGTCGTCCACGCCGGTGCGATGCGTGAAGATGCTTTGAAGCGAGGATGCGCTCCGGAAAATGTCTTCCAGATCCCAGAGCCATTAAGCCCTGAGGTCCTGGATTTTCTGACCGGACCAGAATCCCTGTTTCCCGGAAAAGTTTCGCGGAAAACCGACGGTCAGGAAGGTACGGTCGTCTTCTTCGCGCCTGACGTATGCTTTCAGGCCGGTCCGGCAGGCCCACAACAGGCAGCCAGGAATATCGAGTTTCTCTTGCAGGCTTTCGCGATATGGCGGCAGGAAATCGTAAACGCACGACTGTTTGTGATGGCGACCGCGGCCTGCGCGACCACCCTGTTCGAAAGGGCGACCGCTCTGAACATCGCAGATTTCGTATTTGCTGTTCCGTCAGACGAATGTGAGCGCATGTTTGCCGAATCTGATGTGGTCATCGCGATGGGAGAAGCTTCGGAGGAAAGCGTTCCAGATAATCTTCTTACGGAAGCTTCTGCGCCGTGCACGTACGATTTTCCATCTGCCCTGCGCGCCATGATTGCCGGACGCGCGCTGCTGGCGGCTGATACCTCTCGCCATCGAGACCTTTCTCCGCATGGCCGCGGATTGCTCTGGTTCCGTAACGGAGATGTGCAGGATCTGGCCTCGCGTGCCGCCTTCCTGGCGCGCAACCCCGACCTGCGTGATGCACTGGCCACCACAGCGCGCCAGCACCTGCTTGAAACCCGCAGCCCGGAGGCAATCGGCTGCCAGTACGACGCTGTGTATCAGCATGTCTTTGCCCGCCGCAAGACCGATGGCACGACTCCGGTAACAGGCATACGCTTGCAACCCTTGCTGGTCTGCTTTTAGAGGGTGTGCTATCGCAACACTCCATAACGCTGGATTGTGTAGAATCCAACTCGTATTCATGAATTCTGCTACGGAGGGATTGTATGGAAGAGATGGGGAACATCACCTTGGGGGCGCGCCGCAACGAAGATATCGCACTGGATCTAATGAGATTTATTGCCATGACCACCGGCTACGGGCGCGGGGCCGCAGCGGGCGCCGGCTTCCAGGGAGCGGCAACTGTGAAAGCGGAAGAGTATGCGGGGCATCTGCTGGAACTTTACGGCCGTTGTCTGCACGTGGTGCAGGGCAGGAAATAATGCTTCGTAGAGATGCGGCTGCCGCATCTGGTTCGCCTTCAAGGTGCAAACATTGGAAGCCAAAAAGCCGCAGACCAAGTCTGCGGCTTTTTGCCGTTAAGGATTTTGTAGTCTGAAGAGAAACGGGTCGGCTATTTCTTTTTGCCTTTTTTCTTCTTCTTGTCTTTTTTCTTGGAAGAGCCCTTTTTCTTCTTGTCAGATTTCTTTTTCTTGCCGGCGCCAGAGCTGCCTTTTTTGGCCGCCGATTTCTTGGCTGACTTCTTTGCTGACTTCTTTTTAGCTGCTTTCTTGCCGCCCGACTTCTTGGCGGGTTTGCCGTTGCCCTCGGACTCGCCAAAACCGCCCGCAGGCTCGCCGAAGGAGCCGGAGGATGAAGACTCCGCTCCGCCGGAAGGTTCAGTGGTTTCTTCTTCCTCTTCTTCTTCGTACTCTTCGGTAGCGTCTCCGTAGCTGGAGCCCATCTCACCAAAGTCTTCTTCGTCGTCGTTGCGTCCGTAGAGGGTCCTGTTGTCGAAGCTCATTGTTCCTCCTCAAAATTCCGGTCCGGACGCAAAGCCCTTTGCATCGGATGCCGGGTACAAAATACCTATAATGCAACTGTAGATTGTAAAAATAAATACGGCGGATTATAGCAGCCGTCAATTCTATGTCAACACTGAAAGTGTAATCAAAGCGCCTAAAAAGACAAGCGCCCTTTGCAGCACATTCATTTAATTACTAACACATCTCCGGGATGCAGGAGTGCAGAGGCCAATTTATTTTCGCGCTTCAGTGCATCTACCGTGGTGCCGTAGTCATTAGCGATGCTGTATAAGGTCTCCCCGGGTTGGACGGTATGCGTCCGACCGCTGGAGGCGGCTACCGTGCCGTCGTTGGCTTTGGATGATGCTTTGGTTGATGTCTGCAAGTTATAGATACGGCTTGACTTAGATGATGTTCTCATTTCCGGCTCTGCCCTGCCTGCAGGCAGAGGACGGTAGATGTATAAGGTACGTCCTTTGCGTAATTCGTTGCCCTTGAGTCGGTTCCATTGGCGCAGTTTTTGGGGAGGCACGCCAAAATCGTCGGCCACCGACAGCACCGTATCTCCGCGGCGCACGCGATAGCGCGTAGCATGCCGCGAAAAAACCAGGCTCTCGACGTCTCCGGGCGCATGCTTACCTTCCGCAATCGGGATAATCAGTTTGGTATCGGGTGAAATCTCTTCAGCGGTCAGACCATTGACCTCAGTGATTGCGGCGGGGGTTGTCCTGTATTCCCTGGCGATCGAAGCAAGAGTTTCGCCACCCGCCACCTTGTGATAGCGCCACCATACGCGTTTATCAACCGGAATGGCCGCGATGGCGTCCAGATACTTCTGCTTGCTTCCGGCGGGCAGGTTGAGTTCAAAGGCGCCTTCTTTAGGCGTGGTCATGCGCAGCAGACTGGGGTTTAAATCCTGCAGGTTGTCTACGGACGCATCCACGCATTCGGCCACCAGCCGGAGGTCGACGGGATAATCAATCTTGATTTTGTCCACAGCTAACGGCGGATCAACCTGGATGTCATCCAGACCATATTGTTTTGGGTTCTTGGCGATGATGGCCATGGCCAGAATGATGGGCACGTAATTCTTAGTCTCTTTGGGAAGCACATTGCGGCGATAGAGCTCCCAGAAATCGGCGAAGCCGGTACGCTGCACCGCCTGCTGCACGTTTCCCGGCCCGGAGTTATAAGCCGCCATGGCCAGGTACCAGTCGCCAAACTGGTTATAAAGGTCTTTCAGGTGGCGAGCGGCGGCGCGGGTGGCTTTTTCCGGGTCCTGGCGCTCATCAATCCACCAGTTGCGGTTAAGGTCGTATCCGGTGGCGCGGCTGGCCATGAATTGCCACAATCCACGGGCCCCTACGCGGGAAAGCGCGAGCGGCTGGAACCCGGATTCGGCCTGCGCCAAATAAATCAGGTCTTGGGGCACGCCCTCTTCGCGCAGAATGCGCTCGATCATCTCGCGATAGCGCCCGGCGCGGGTGAGAGCGCGCTCTACCGTCGCGTGTCCTTTGGGAGAATTGGTATAGAAGTTGATATAGCCGGCCACATAGTCATTCATGGTCAGCGGCAGATCGAAGTGGGTGGCCTTTAGCTCAGCCTCAGCAGCGGCCTTGATCTTGGGGTCAACCGGAAAGGTAACTTCGTTGGCTTCATCAATGGGAGCGGGCAGCGATTTCTGCTCGGTGAATCCATCGCCCTGCTTCAAGGCCTGGACTTCAAGTTGGCTGGTTCCCTCGACAATCTTGTCGAACTCCTGCTGCAGGCGGGAATCGCTCTTTACGTCAACCGGCCCCTGAGTCAACTGATCAAATGCGCGGTCAAAATTCTGCTTGGCAGCATCGAGATGCCCGGCAGCATAGTTGGCCTGGCCAGCCTGATATTCCTTCTCCGCGGCGGCAACCATAGCATCAACCGGATCGGGCTTGGGTGCGGGCGGAGGCTCTTGAATCTTGGGCGCAGGCACCGGAGCCGGAGCGGTAATCGTAGGGGCCATCGCCTGCGGCGGGGGAGCAGCCTTGGCGGAGTGCTTCTCCCCGGTATCGCAGGAGGTTGTAATCAGCGCTAATGCACCCAAAATCAGCGCCAGGATCAATGATTTTTTTATGCCCATAGGCTTTAGCCAAAATACCTGGACTTAGATGCTACTTTGGTTTGATTCGACGGGTCAATCGGGCAAAGGTTTTAGGGCGAAATTGAGCGGAAAAGTGGAATTTGGCAACGGAGTTGCTCATGCCAAACGAAAAATAACAGTTTAACCGCTGAGAGCGTAGAGGAACGCAGAGGCTTGTTATTTGATACCGATTGATCTAATTATTCCAACTGTTTGAATCACCAGGCAAAGGCCCGGCACTTCTTGTAGACCCACATAATCCACGATACTGATTTATAATCTTCGGTTTACCTTGCAATGGAGTCATGGCCTATGGCACACATGGAAAATATTCCTGCTCTCAAAGCCGTCTATTCGCAGCTTAAGACCCGCATGGAAAAGGCGGTAGAAGACTTCCGCCGCGAGATGGCGGCGGTGCGCACCGGCCGTGCCACCGTACACATGCTCGATACCGTGAAGGTCGATTATTACGGTACCGCCATGCCAGTGAACCAGATTGCGCAGGTGCACGCGCCCGAGGCCCAGCTCATTACGGTTACGCCCTTCGATCCGAGTTCGCTGGGCGAGATTGAAAAATCCATCCGCAGCGCCGATTTGGGGCTGAACCCCATGAATGACGGGAAAATGATCCGTATCCCGGTGCCGCCGCTCACGGAAGAGCGCCGCAGGGAGATGGTCAAGCACCTGAACAAGATCCTGGAAGAACACCGCACCGCCATCCGCAACATCCGCCGCGACGGCAACGATCAGATCAAAAAAGCGCTGAAAGACAAAAAAATTTCCGAAGACGATGAGCGCCGCTCGCTGGAAGAGATCCAGAAGCTCACCGACGATGAGATCAAGAAGATGGAAGAGATGAGCAAGGGCAAAGAAAAGGAAGTCATGGAAATCAAGTGAGGTAAGAAGTTCGATTTACGAAGTAAGAGTTATGATTTCCCATTTAAGAAGACTATTTGGATGGTCGATTTGAGACAACCTGCCTCTCTAAAGAAACTCCATAAATCGAATTCGTAATCGTACTTCTTAAATCGTAAATCGCACTTCTTAAATCATTCTTCGAAAATCCCTCAAACTTCGGCTACTATGACCCTAGAGGCCGGGATGGCGCGAGCTGAAGACACTTCAACAAAACCAGGGGACAACGCTTCTTCCGCGGCCGAAATTGGCGAGCGACCTGGTGGAGGACTCAACGGGCAGCAAGCCGCTGCTTCACCTGGCGCGACCTCATCCACAGAATCCATCGAGAAAGAAACGTGGACCGCGGAGAGCCATCCTCACCGCCGCGCCAGCGACAAGACCCGCCGCTCCATCCTCGCAGGGCAAACCATTGTGGCCATCGCAGTCGTCCTGACCATCTGTTACGTCGCCAAACTGGTGCTCGTGACCCTGCTGTTTTCGATCTTGCTTGCTTACATTCTCTTCCCGGTCATGGACTTTCTGGAGCAGATGAAATTCCCGCGGTCGCTGGCTTCATTGTTGGCCGTGCTGTTGCTGGCTTCGGCTGTTTATGCCGCGGCTTTCTTCGGCTATAACCGGGCGGTCGACTTTGTGCAGACGCTGCCCAGTTATACCCACAAAATCGAAGGCGCCCTGATGCGCTTCCGCGAGCAGGCGCAAAAATTTCAGAAGAGCACGGAAGCGGTGCTGCCCGAGACCAGCGAAGACAGGAAGATGCTCAGGGTCCAGCAGCAGACGAGCTGGTTCGATTTCGTCAGCAACAGCCTGGGAACAGTTGGCGAGGTGGTGTTCTCCATCTCCTTCATGCCGTTCCTTGTGTATTTCATGCTGAGCTGGCACGACCACGCCCGCGCCGCTACCGTGATGCTGTTCAGCATGGAAAATCGCAACACTGCCTATGTAACCCTGGGACGAATCTCGGCCATGATTAACAGTTTCATCAATGGCAACATCATTGTAGGATTGTTTACTTCCGTGGCCAGTTTGGCTATCTTCTGGTACCTGCATCTGCCATATTTTTATTTCCTGGGCTTTATCAGCGGGTTTCTTACTCTGATCCCTTATTTGGGGGTGGTTCTGGCCATGGTGCCGCCACTGGCCGCCGGCTTTGGACAGATCCATGGAGGCGGCATTCTCACCATTGTGCTTACCGTCCTGGGTTTGCACGTATTCGCGATTAACGTCTTGTATCCCAAGCTGATCGGTAAGCGATTACAACTGAATCCCCTGGCGGTTACAATTGCTCTTCTTATCTGGGGATGGCTCTGGGGCGCCGTGGGGCTCATTCTGGCCGTACCTATCACCGCCGCCCTGAAAATCATATTCGATCACGTGGAATCATTGCGGCCTTATGGCGCGTGGCTGGGGGAATAGCACTCAGCATTCGGCACTCAGCATTCAGCCAAGCCAGATTCTTCACATGAGCTAATAAATAGGGGGACACCAAGTTTTGGAGAAATGCGCTAGTTAAAAGAATGGAACTAGCTAAAGATGGAAATAAATAACTCTTCATCTCTCCAAGCTCGAACTTAGAGAGAGGGCGTTTAGGGACTGAATGCTGACGGCTGAGTGCTGATTGCTAAACTACGCTTCTATAACCACATCAGGGAAGCGCAGCTTCGATTTAGCCAGTGCCTTGGTCAGCACGTCTTCGACTTCGGCTTCGTCCACGTTCTTGGCCAGGGCCAACTCGCTCACCAGAAGATAGCGGGCGCGTTCCAGCATCTTTTTTTCACGGAACGAAAGCGGCTTGGTCTGGTTCAGGATCAGCAGGCCTTTCAGCACGACGGCCACATCGAGCAAGGAACCGGTCCGCATCTTGTCGGAGTTCTCTTTGAACCGGAATTTCCAGTCGGTATGGTTTTCGCACTTGCCATCGACAAGGAAATCCAGGATTTTCTGGACGTCCCCGTTCTTGATGACCCGGCGCAGACCCACCGCTCCGATATTGCGGAAGGGGATCTCCACCTTCAGGCTGCTGGCCTTGAATTTAAGCAGATAGAATTTTTCAGAAACTGCGCCAAGTGTGCGGCTGTTGATCTGCTCGATGACGCCTACGCCGTGATTGGGATAAACCACTTTGTCGCCAATCCGGAAGCTCATTATATTGTCATTCATGAAAGGGCACCCACGTGAGGGTTACAGGGGAGAAACTAACTAAATTATAACCCCAACCGGGCTTGAAAGCAAGCCCGGCCAAACAATCTAAAATAAACAAAATACAGGATTTACGCAGGATGCTGCACTGCCTCTAGGGCTAAAATTACCGAGCTCATAATTGTTTGCTCCTAATAAGACCCCCATTTATTCACCGACGGCTTCCGTCTAAAGCATGGAATTGGCTCATAGGTATCCCATCTCAGCCCAGAATTTTCAGCCGGCTCACATCTTGAGTACATTGCACACACATTGCATTGCATAAGGTGGGAAGGACGGAGCAATCCCGCTTTGTGGGATTGCTAACCCAAACTCCAGGAAACACCAGCCGACAGTTTGCTTCCGGGCCTTCTTCTTCCCCGAGCTTAAGATCGAGAACTGAAACGGAGTCCTCTGTGCAATTTGCGTCCTCAACCGTTAGCTCATTTTTGTGAGAGTCAGTTTTCAAGAGCTGCCAAATCTCGGAATCTGGACTAAAGGACTGACGACTAAGGACTATTTTCAGCGCAGCACAAGGAAAGGTATAATTCTGTTTGGGGCAGCGGGCTTTTGCTGAAGCTGCCCCTTTATAATTAAGCCCGCGGTGCGGTAAACCCCCATGCCTGAACATATTAAGAAAAAGCTGGAAGAAGAAATCAAGGCGCTGGAGCATGAGCTCCACCACGAATTGCCGAAAGAGATCAAGACCGCAGTGGCCCTGGGCGATCTGAGCGAGAATGCCGAATACCAGACCGCCAAGCAACGCCAGACTTTCGTAGACGCCCGGCTGGCGCAGCTTAAGAAGCGTATGGCCGAGCTCTCGATGATCAATCTGGCAAATATCCCAAAAGACAAGGTCGCCTTCGGCTCCACCGTACAGGTGTACGATAACTCCAAGGATGAGAAGATCGAATACAAGCTGGTCACCAGCGAAGAATCCGATGTGGCCAAGGGATTGATCTCCACCACTTCACCTATCGGCCGGTCATTGATGGGCAAAAAAGTGGGAGACACAGCCATTGTTGTCACTCCCGCCGGCAACCGCGAGCTCGAAGTTCTGAAACTGACAACGATCCACGACGAAGGCTAGGCCGCTTCGCCGGTTGTATTATTGATCCCCATGACCTGGACCCACGCTTTCGGACGAGGCTGCCGCGTGCTCTTGCACGCCATCGTTCGTGGTCTGGCCCTTACGCGTATCTCTCCCAACGTCCTCACCTTTATTGGATTGGTCATCAACATTGGCGCGGCCGTCTTGTTCGGACTCGCCAACGCGGAAAACTACCCACGCATGTTTCTTTATGCCGGGTTGGTCATCATCGGAGCCGGAATCTTCGACATGGTGGATGGCCGCGTGGCCCGCGCCACCAACCAGGTAACCACATTCGGCGCATTCTTTGATTCGGTGATTGACCGCTACAGCGATGTCGCCTTGTTTTTCGGCCTGCTGGTCTATTACGCCCGCGCCAATCGCTTCTTCTACATGCTCCTGGTGGCCTTCGTGATGGTCAGTTCCGTCATGGTCAGCTACACTCGCGCCCGCGCCGAATCGCTCATTGAATCCTGTAAGGTCGGGTTCATGGAACGGCCGGAACGCATTGTGCTGGTCATCCTGGGGGCGCTCTTCAACCGCTGGGGGACCATGGCGCCCTGCCTGTGGGTCATCGCGGTGCTTTCGACCATCACTGTCATCCACCGCATTCGCTACACCTATCAGCAGACCAAAGCAGCCGATACCGCCCGCTTGAATGCCAACCCAAGCTCAGCCGAAGAACCATACTTGCTGAAAGCCGTAAAGTAACCCCCATCTTGACCTCTGCGCGAATCTACAGGCTGACAACTGTGTTTCCTCAGATAGAATTACGGTAGTGGCTCAACCGAAAAATTCTCCTGCTCTTCTGGTCCACGGGGGCGCCTGGGCTATTCCTGATGACATGATTGAGGCCCACCTGCGCGGCGTGCGCGCGGCTCTCGCTGCCGGATGGGCCCAGCTCGAATCTGGCCAGACCGCCCTGCAAGCGGTTGAAGCCGCGGTGATTGTCATGGAAAATGACGAGACCTTCGATGCCGGCCGCGGAAGCTTTCTCACCAGCGACGGCCATGTGCAGCTTGATGCTCTGATGATGGATGGCAAAACCCTGCGCGCTGGCGGCGTTGGTTGCGTTGAGCATATCCGCAACCCGATTCGCCTTGCGCATAAAGTGCTGACCGAAAGTCCGCATGTTTACCTGGTGGCCGAAGGCGCCGAGCGCTTTGCCACCGAACACGGCATCGAGCTCTGCGATAACCGCGAGCTCATTATTCCGCGTGAGATTGAGCGCCTGCGCGAGTTTAAACAGAAAGCCGCAGCCGGCCAGCCTGACCCAACTTTTTCAGGCGCGTCGCATGATACCGTGGGCGCGGTTGCGCTCGATGCCGATGGAAATCTCGCGGCGGCGACCTCTACCGGCGGCACTCTCAATAAGACACCGGGCCGCGTCGGTGATTCATCGCTCATCGGCTGCGGATGCTACGCCGATAACATGAAAGCCGCCGTCTCCTGCACGGGATGGGGCGAGCCCATCATGAAACTGGTTCTGGGCAAGTGGGCTTGCGACCGGGTCCAGGAGGGTGAGGAGCCTCGCGTTGTCGCAGAGCAGGCGATCTGTTATCTCAAAAACCGCCTCAACGGCCACGGCGGCATGATCCTGCTGGATCGCCAGGGCCGCGCCGGCGTCTTCCACAACACGCCGCGCATGGCCTGGGCGCTCAAAGACGTCAACCGCGAACACGCGCAAGTAGAAGGGAAAATAGTGTTGAGATAAAGTTGCCAGTGGAAGCTTTCACCACGGAGGCACTGAGACACAGAGGAAGGCAAAAGCGAAAAGTCAGCCGCAGATGCACGCAGATAAACGCAGATTCTTAGGATTTCCCAGTCTTGATAGCGTGTGAATCTATTCATACTTCTCTACAGTGACTTTTGTTTTTCTCCCGCGCCTCGGCGCCTCCGCGGTTAAAAAATATTCTCTGAAAAATCTCTGAAAATTTATGTTTATTTTTTCGTTCGGCACTGAGGTGTGCGTGCGATAAGCGCGTGGTATTCTTACGTTTCGAACTTTCCCGCCGCCTGGAGAATCCACATGCGAATCGCAAAAAAAATTAGCGTACTACTGATCCTCGCCCTGTTCACCGCCGCCCTATCTGCCGTGGCCCAAACCGACTGGGAGATCGCAAAAACATTCCACATCGGCGGCGAAGGCGGCTGGGACTACGTCACCGTTGACTCCGAGACGCACCGGCTCTACGTTACGCGCAGCACGCACACCCAGGTGATTGACGGGGAATCGGGCAAGGTCGTCGCCGACATTCCCGGACAGAAGCGCTCGCATGGCGTTGCCATCGTTCCCGATGCCGGACGCGGATTCATCAGCGACGGCGGAGGCGATGGCGCCATAGAAATATTCGATCTCAAGACCAATGCAGTGCTAGGCGCCATTGCCGCACAGCCCGATGCCGATGGAATTATCTACGATCCTTTCAGCAAGCTGGTGCTGATCGTCTCGGGCGACAAAGGAGTGCTGATGACACTCAAGCCTGACGTTAATCCTAAAACCGGAACTATCGACGCGCCCATCGATCTTGGCGGATCGCCCGAGTTCCTGGCTTCCGACGGCAAAGGCAAGGTCTACATCAATCTCATGGATAAGAACGAGGTTGCGGTGGTTGACATTAAGGCGCGGAAGGTCATCGCGCGCTGGCCCGTGGCCCCGGGCGGCGCACCCGTAGGCATGTCAATGGACACCGCAAAGCGCCGCCTCTTTATTGGCTGTCGCAAACCCCAGAAGCTCATCGTGATGAGCGCCGACACCGGCAAGGTGCTGGCTGACATGCCTATTGGCGAGAGCGTGGACGCCACCAAGTTCCTCGATGGCTCTGCCTTCGCGAGCTGCCGGGATGGCTCGTTGGCCGTGGCCCGTGAGACCTCGCCTGACAAGTTTGAAATCGTGCAGACGGTGAAAACCCCCACAGGCGCAAGGACCATGGGTGTGGATTCCACCACTCAGAAAATCTATTTGCCCACTGCTGAGTTTGAAGAACCCAAGCCGGGAGCAAACGGCCAGACACCGCGCCGGCCGGCAGCCAAGCCGGATACGTTCATGATCGTCGTCGTTGGACGCCATGCAGGACAGTAACGGCAAGCACTTTGAAACTTTGAACAGGTTATTACGTTCGAGTGGAAGTTTTGAACACGTGGGAGTTGCTACGGCATAGCTAACACAGGAATGGCGTGGACGGGTTGAGCGTCCTGATTCCTTGGCGGCTTACTGCGCTGTTGCTGCGCCGCGCGCGGAAGCAAGTCACGCAACTTCATCCGCGCCTTGTGTAGCTGAGACTTACTGTTTCCGATTGAGCACCCCAACATTTCCGCAATTTCGTTATGTTCGTATCCTTCTATATCGTGAAGCACAAATATGATTCGATATCCCGGAGGGAGGTCTTCCATAGCTTGTTTTAGCGTCAGGCGATCGATGGAACCATGAAGGGTCGCATCGATCGTTGCAATATCTTTCTTTGGTCTATCTTCTTCCAGGGGATCGGAAGTCTCTTCCAGGGAAACTTCTGCGATGCCTTTCTTGCGAAAATTCATTAACACAATGTTCACAGAAAGACGGTGCAGCCAGGTCGAAAATGCGGATTCGCCGCGAAATGAGGCAATCTTCCGGTAGAGTTGCAAAAACGCTTCCTGCGTAAAATCCTCTGCTTGAGCATGGTCACCTGTCATGCGCAGGCACAAAGAAAAAACACGCCGCTTATGCCGATGATAGAGGACCTCAAAGCACTCTAAGTCGCCCGCCTGCGCTTTTTGGATGACCTCCGCTTCGGTCATACCATCAGGCAGGCCCGCTGCGGGGCCGGAACGTTGTTTTTGTGCTTGGATGCGAGTCTTCGACTGAGAAAAAGATTCAGGGCATATTGAAAATTTCAGTGTTTGGGGCAAGAGTTCTCTTTTCCTGGAAAAGATTTTCTAACCGACTGAAAGTAAGATGCTCAAAGGTAGGGTAGTGTTGTGCCGGGTCGCTGGAGGGCAACCACTCGATTTGCTCACCTTACTTTCGAGAGAAAATTTAGGATGCCCTGAACATGCGGCACAGCAAAATTTTCTCCTCAGGCAGAAAACTGAGAATTGCGTTCAAATCCGGCGTTGTTGGGTGAATTCTTTATTTGCGGAGTGACATCTGCTTCTGTAATTCCGAGCGGAATGTCTGTTCCCGTTCGGCCACATAGCTTTTGTAGCCCTCAGGATCAATGTAGGGATTCGCCTCGCCAGCCTTCAACCGCGCCGACATCTGAGCATATTTGGCTTCCATCCCGTAGTAGCTTCCATGCGCACCCAGGAAGACGTCGCAAGGCAGCGACTTGAGCACGCGGAAGCCGCGCTCATAATCGCGGGCTATCTCAGGATAACGCGCATTATTTACCAGCTTGTATCCCGGATTGACGTTAGGACTGCCCACGATCACAACATCGTAAGCCTTGCCTGCTTCACGCACTTTCAGGCTCCAGGTGGTGCAGCCCCGGGTATGCCCAGGGGTGAGGTGAGCAACTAATACCGTATCGCCGAGGGTCACTTCGTCACCATCGTGAAGAACCCGATCCACCTTGGTTGCCGGATACAGCATGCTGGGAGACTCACCGTACTGGAAATCGCTCTTGCCACCCGACTCGACGACCGGGACATCCGCATCCATGACCATATATTTGGCGCCGGTCAGCTTCTTTATCGCGGCGCTGCCTCCGTCGTGATCAAAGTGCGCATGGCTGATCAGCAGGATTTTGACATCGGCGAAGTGAAACCCCAGCTTTTCAATGCTCTCACGAATCAGCGGGACGGAACTTTGCAGGTTAGCGTTGATCAGAATATGGCCCGCCTGCGTCGTAATCAGGTATGAAGCTAACCCCCGGCTGCCAACATAGTAGATGTTGCCGATCATACGATGCGGCGGAAAGGGCTCACTCCAATCTGGAGACGCAGGCACTGCCGGATTAGCCTGTAGAGCGTTCTGTCGTGCAGGGGTTGGCTGTGCCGCATTGCCAGGGTTCGCTTGAGCGAACATGCCGCCGGTTCGAACTAAGACCAGCACAAAGACCAAAAACAGCTTCAACTTCGCAAATCGAATGAGCATACGTCGAAAGAGTATACAGGCATAAGCGCTGTCTTCACCCGGTCTCGTTGTCAGGCTATGCCAATGCCCGGCGCACTTCCCGGCGCACCCGTTCGGCGGTCGTTCCGTAAACAAAGTGAGAAGCCAGACCATAAACATGGCTGGAGAGCGGGGCCTTCCAGGCGGGCTTCGAAAGTCTAAATGCGGGCACGGCGATTTCATCTGCGCCGACGAACAGGACGGCCCCAAAGGCAAGGCCGGAGCCACTTTTCACTTGCGGCACATATTCCGTGGCAACGCCATAGAGTCCGCCCATGATGGCGCCAAAGGCATAGTGAATCCAGGGACCGGTCTTTTTCTGTTGCTCGATGCTCAATGGGTGCTTGAGCACCTTTTCAGAAATTTTTTCCGCGGCCCTCATCGTCGCATCCGGCTCCGGCGGTTGCTTTTGCGGTTCCTGCTGTGGACGCTGTTTTTTGTGGCCGTTGTGCATTGCCTGTGACGCCTTGCTCCAGGCGTGCTGAAATTGATCCATAACGAAAGCGGCAGCCAGCCCTCCGGCAGCTCCAGCCACAAAACCCTTCCATGCTTCTGCGCGAATGTGCATAGGCCCTCTCCCGGGAATGAGATGCGGAGCCTTGAAAAGGTGTGGCTAAGGCGGCTATTCTTCTTCCGCTTTTTCGAAATCAGGGTCCTGGAAAATATAGGGAGCGGTGCGAACCAGGCGGAAACGAACGCGCGCATCGCAGGTCTCGCATGCCGGAAAAATATCGCCCGCCAGCATTACCACATCATGGGTGTTGCGGTGCTCGCGATCATGGGTGACTTCATAGATGCCGGTTTCGCGTACGGTGCTTCCGGAAGAATAGACCGGACCGCCTTCGATGCGGCCTTTGTGATGAGGACGGCGCGGGCGCTGCTCGTCGGCGCTACGAAAGCGAACTCTCTCACGCTGTAATGAAACAACAACCGCTTGCGATCTGGCAGAGTTCATGGCTTTGATCCTCATGAAGTTGCTAACGATTGTAGCGAATTGTTGAAAGTATCATATTTGGCGGTTTCTTTCATCTACTGCAGGCACCTTGTGGTATTTTTCCGGCATGCTGGGCGTTTGTGGATCACGCAGCTCTAATGCCGGCCCTGTGAATGACGTTTGGCTTTCCTGGATTTGAAGTCGGCATCTTCACCGATATGAGTTGCGGTAAGGATTAGCTGAAAACGTACTTTTTCGCCGCAGCGCCGGCAAAGGGGAAACAATTCTCCCTGAAACAGAGTGACCTCGTGGTTTTTGCGATGAAGATGGTGCAAGACTAGATAAAGCCCCGCTTTGGGAACAGCCTCGCCAGGCTTGTAAGTTTGTTCCGCCATAAATTCCTGCCTGAGGGGAACCAAGGGTTATTGTAACGATTATTTAAGCGTTTGAATTACGATTTTTGAGGGCGTGATTCCAAAGAACTCCGCAAGTCTCAGGCCATGACCAGCGAACCCACCTTTTCTCCCGTGACCACGCGGCGGATGTTGCCGGGCTTGTTCAAATTGAAGATCACGATAGGCAGGCTATTGTCGCGGCAGAGGCTGATGGCGGTGGAATCCATAACCTTCAAACCACGCTTAAGAAATTCCAGATAGGTGATTTGGTCGAACATGGTGGCATCTTTCACCAGGTTGGGATCGGCGTCGTAGATTCCCTCAACCTTGGTGGCCTTCAGGATGGCATCGGCCTTAATTTCCATGGCGCGAA
>DASREY010000111.1:0-4507 GCA_035651775.1 Terriglobales bacterium | reverse complement strand
GAGATCCCAAAGTGCACCGTCAGGAACAATCACCACCGTTCTCTTGCCTGCAAGAATAGCCTGTGCCGGACCGAGGAGCAGCCGGAAAAGTGAGCGCGCCGATTTGCCGTAATCCGGATTGCGTGTGGCAAGCTGTTGGCGAAAGCTCTCTACCCGCGCGGCAAGATCTTTCTCCCGAATGGGAACTGTATAAGTGGTGAGATGAGGTGAGCCGGTATGCAATTCTTTGGACAATACAAAAAGATAGGTCTTGTCTTCGTTGACCGTAAACTCGAATAAGGCGGTCTTGGCATCAGGAAGCAAGGGTGCTGTTTCGCCAACAGCTACGGGCTGCGCCTGGCCGCGCTGTATCTGAAGTTCGGGGTGAGCGGCATAAAGCGTAGTTTGAAAATTGCGATAGTCAAACCGGGCCTGCTTCAGATCGGCGTTGAGCTGGCTCAAGCGCGCCGCATCCACCTTCGATTTTGATGTTTCCGACGCAAGCTGGGCATTGAGCGAAGTCATCTGACCCACAAGCCGGTGCTCCTGGTCGCGTTCTTCCGCGGTCATGGCCTTCTCTACGCTGACGCGGCCGCTGCGCAGAACATCAAGCAGCACACGCGCTTTGGCCTGCTCCGCGAATGCGAATGCCTCTTCCGGCTTGTTTTGGGAAAACAGCAGTTGCACCATAAGCCGGTAGGGAGAGATGCTGCCTGCCAGAAAGTGGGCTTGCTCCTCCTCGGCTCCAGGTACGTCGCCACGCACTTCTTCAACCGCGCCGATCGCCTGGGTTAGTGTCGCGCGGGCCTCTTCTGTTCTGCCCAATGCGGTCAAAGCCATAGCCATATCATCCAGGGCATGGGGCAAATTTCGTTTAACGCCCATTTGCCGCTCAATTTCTGCGGCGCGTTGGGCATACTCCAGTGAATGCAGGTAATCCTTTCGGACGCTGCAAAGCTCAGACATCCCCAGAAGGATTTGGGCAATTGTGTATTTGCTGCCCGTAGCCTCCGCCCAGGCAAGACCTGTTTGATATCGCTCGAGCGCTTCACTATATTTCCCATGTTTCTGCAAAAGCTCGCCGTAGATCCTCAGGCTTTCAGCACCCCCTTCTTTATCGTCCGCAGCTTCATCGAGCTTCAGGGCTTTGGTGGCATAATCGAGCGCCAGCGCATCCTTCCCAATATCTCGATACAACATGCTGATGTCACTGAGAGCATTGGCAATTTCTTTCCGATTTTTAATCTTTTCTTTGAAATGGAGACTCTGCTGGTAATAGGCAAGCGCCAAATCGTAATCACCCTGGGCCTGATACAACTCCCCGATGGCCTCGGTGTTGTGGGCGAGCCCAACTTCCAATCCAAGCGCCTGGCTTACCTCCATGCTCTTTTTGTATTGCTCCAGAGCTAAGCGGGGGTTTCCGAGATATTGATAGCAGTTGCCCAGGTTGTAGAGCGACCGAGCGACGTTCGCCTTATCATTGTGTGCCTCGCTCAATTTCAAAGCACGGTCGTAATAATCCGCCGCTTCCCGGTAGTTGCCTTGCACCGTCAGAATATTCCCCAGATGGATGTAAGCCACAGCCAGTTCCGGGTCTTGCAACGCTTCAAAAATGAAGATGGCCTTGTGCTCACTCTCGAGCGCGTGTTCGTAATCCTCTTCGCCGTAGAGAAGAAGGCTGATGCCGTTATGGCACATAGCGATTTGCCTTGGGTCGTTCAGACGTTCGGCCAAAGCCAGTGCAATGTGGTAGATATTCAGTGAATCTAAAGAAGGCTTCCCAGCGTCCTGTAGATCATCAGCTTTCTTTCGGAGCAGCGTACTCAGATCCGCCATAAGCAGATCTTTATTGGCATCCAGTAGTGCGCTGCGCGCCTGTTCGCTGGGCGCGGCTATCAGCTTATCGGCAAGTGCTTCCAAAGCCTGTTGATTTGCGGAAGGCGGCTGCGGCGGTGCGGCAGGTGTTTGGGCACCAGCCAGCGCCGTAATCAGTCCCACTTCGAGGGCAATCAACAGTAAATATCGGCGAATTCGCATTTTGCAACCAGGAGCCGGCGCCAGCTATTGTAGCTTTCTTCCCCGCTGGCACACTAGACTTTGTCCCTCGCGAAGTAGGGCGGCGTTCCGCCAGTTGCCACGTGGGCATATTGTCCACAGCTTCGAAACAGCCCTTCAAAAATTTCCCTTCATGGTAATAAGCCAGCAGCCTTGCCGTCTTAACCAAAGAATTGCTGTAAAAGGAGCAAAAACAAATGAGGTACCCAACCCCCCGTTTTCTCATGGTTCTAGCCAAAACAACCCTGCTGGCACTGTTTGTATGCGTGGCAATGCAGGCACACGCCTCGGTTCTGTTTGAGGATAGCGTGCAGGACTTCCAGGTCTCCGGACCAGTGGCCTTATCTTCCGGCCAAAATGCCAGCGTCTGTGCCACTAACCTCGATGATTCTCCGGTCAGTATCTTGATCGGATTGCTGCAAGCAGACGGCCCCAGCATCCTGGCGGTCAAACAGGTGACGCTCGCCTCCGGTGCGGGAGCGTGTCTCAATTTCACCAGGCAGCTGCAACCTAATGGAAATCCGCAATCGGGAGCAAACGTCATTGGCGTTGTGCTTCAGGGTGGCCGCGTTAACAGCCAAGGGGCAATCGTGCAGGATCGGCCAGGTGGCGGCTGCATTGCTGCCTCTCTGCAAATTCAGTTCGGAGCGGCGAACAATACACCCACGCAAACTTTCTTATACGTGCCCATGCAGGAACATCACGAAGCCCGGCACAGAGATCGTGACTAAAGATTGAAGAGCGGAAACGGATAACGCTGGTTTCTGCCTTGAACGGCATGGCGAACACCCACCGCAGGGCCAGACCTGGTCAAAGTACATGCAGGCCCGGAGAACTTGGAGAAGGCCTCCGGGCCTGCATGGGCACAACCAAGTCTGGCTGCTGGGTGGAGTTAAGAGTTTAGGCGCGAGTGTCTCCCAAGCCACTTACTCTTTTTTGTATTGCATTGCAATGAGATGGAGGAACAGCCTCATGTTGAAGCACATGAAGTTTCTGGTTTGTACGCTCTCCTGGGCATTTATTTTCATGGGCGGCAGTCTGCCAGCGCAGCAACTCGCGCCTGCCGCAGGCGCCGGCAAAAAAATGGATGCGCCCAATACCCTGCTGGCCAGCTTGCGCCCCACTCCGGAGTTGCATTGGCAGCGCGTTTCGCCCAGCACCGAAAGGCCCGAAGGCCCGGTGCTGTATCAGCTTCTGTTCAGCGCCGCCGGCACAACGGGTACGGTAGCAAAATTCGATACCAACCCACGGCATCTTACAAACTCCGACATCACCGATATTGGCGGCATTGTGACGATTGGCGGAATGAATATCAACGCCGGCACCGGCATCATCACCTTCGCCGGTGGACAAACGTTTCCCGGCGCAGGCGGCAGCGTGAGCATCACAGCAGGCACGGGGCTGACTGCATCTCCGAATCCGATTACCGGAACGGGAACCATCGGCATTGCTACCGGCGGCGTAACCACAACACAAATCGGCTCGGGTGCTGCAATCAACGGACAGGTTCTCGCGGCGAACGGTTCCGGCGGAGCAAGCTGGCAGACCCTGACTGCTGCGCTTACCAATGCCTGGAATCTGAATGGCAACAGCGGTACTGCCTGCACCACCTCCCCTTGCGCCAAGTTCCTGGGGACCATTGATAACACCAGCCTTGAAATGCGTGTGAACAATCTGCGCGTCTTTCGTATTGAGCCAGGCACGAGCAGCATGACATTCGGCTCCTTCAACATCATCGGCGGTTATGGCGGCAATGCGGTCACTGCAGGCGCAGGCGGAGCGACCATCGCAGGCGGCGGCGCGAACAGCAACTTGAACATCGTGACCGATGATTTCGGCACAATTGGCGGCGGCAATCTCAACCAAGCCGGAGACAATGCGGGCACCACATCTGACCACGCCTATGCCACAGTTGCCGGCGGCCGCGGTAACAGCGCTACGGGGGGCTGGTCGAGCGTGGGCGGAGGCTTCAATAACACCGCCAGTGGTTCCGATACTGCGATTGGCGGCGGCGACAGTAATCTTGCCAGCGGTGTAGACGCCACTGTGGCGGGGGGCAACACCGATCGTGCCATCTCCAACTCTGACAGCGTGGGTGGAGGCTACCATAACACCGCCAGCGGAGGCGATTCCACGGTGGCCGGTGGCGCCAACAATTCTGCCAGTGGGGCTAGCTCCACCATCGCCGGAGGCAGTCAAAATACTGCCAGCGGCGCGGCCTCCACGATCATGGGGGGATCAACGAATAGCGCCAGCAATAATTACGCCATCATCGGCGGCGGCTTGGGGAATACAGCCAGCGGTTTCATGGCTACAATCGCTGGTGGCGGCAGGACAAGCACCTTGGATGGCACTACCGGCAACCGTGCCCTCGATAACTTTACCACTGTAGGAGGTGGAGGCAACAATCAGGCGGGAAATGGGAGCGGCTCAGTCTTTGCCACCGTGGCCGGAGGTCAGGGCAACACCGCCA
>DASREY010000110.1:0-5576 GCA_035651775.1 Terriglobales bacterium | reverse complement strand
GTGTCTCCGCCGGAAAACCGGCAGCTTCCAGATCATGTGACAGGGTCTCGTAATCGGAGCCGGGCATATAGATGGCAAGCGTCGCATCGCGGCGCGCCGTCTTGAGCCAATTGCTGTGCTCTTTGCCGGCGCAGTGATGAGGCGTAGTAAAGACCACGGTGGAAGCTGATCGGCGGTCGGTCAATGAAACCTGGGCCGCTGCGGCCGCGGCTGAAGCCGCCGTGATGCCGGGGACAACTTCAAAGTCAATGCCGGCGTTGTTGAGAGCTTCCATTTCTTCGCCGGCTCGTCCGAAGATCAGCGGGTCGCCACCTTTCAGGCGAACCACAATCGAGCCTTGCGCGGCGAAATGGACCAGCAGGCTGTTGATTTGATCTTGCGTTATGCGTTTTGTGCCGTGCCGTTTGCCCACGTTGATTAGAGCGGCAGCAGGATTAGCCAGTCGCAGAACTTCTGCAGAGACCAACTCGTCGTGCAAGATGACATCGGCAGAGCGTAACAGGTTGTGCGCCTTCAAGGTGAGTAATTCAGGGTCACCAGGCCCCGCGCCGACGAGGTAGACGTTCTTGCTTTCGCCGCTGGCTTTGGGGTTTGTATGCTCTTGCTGTATCTGCTCAAGCCCTTGCTGTGCCAGTTGATGCAGCAGCTTCTTGCGATCTTTGCCGGGCGGATGGGTTGCCAGAATCTCGCGACGCCGGTCTCCAAGCTCGCTGAGGCGCTCTGCGTATTCTGGACCGAACTGATTTTCCAGTTGCAGGCGAAGTTGCTGCGCCATGGCCGGACTCTGGCCGCCAGTCGAGATGGCAATTTGGAGATCGCCGCGGCGGACGACTGCGGGAAAATAAAAGTCGCAGTACGGAGGATCGTCTACCACGTTACACAGCACTCCCTGGCGGCGGGCTTCCGTGTACACCTGGTGATTAACATCGGTAGAGGATGTAGCAGCGATTACAAGGTCTTTATTTTTGACATCATCCGCGTGAAAGACGCGTTTGTGCCATTGAATCTTTGTTTCCTTCGCCCAGACGGAGATAGTCTGCGTAGCCGCAGGCGCGACCACCTGCACGGATGCGCCGGTGTGCAAGAGACTGGCGATTTTGTCTTCGGCAATTTCGCCGCCGCCGACTACCAGCGCTGAACGGCCTTCCAGCTTCAGGAATAGAGGAAACAATGGCATAAGTCGCAGGGGCTAAAGCCCAATCTTTTGATCCCTTTCGGCATGACTCAAGTCGTGCCCTAATACAAAGCAAACCGATTCATCTGAAATGCGCTTCTTTTTACCCGCTTACTGCTGCGGGTGGCCTGCCGGGCGAGGGATCGCGGCCTACGGCCACGATTTCTTCTCCAGCCAGCAGCATGCGCAAATCCGTGTCGCTGGTCCGGGTGAAGAACTGCCGCAGATTCTCTCCACCGCGCCGTTCCGCCATATAACCGCTCAGAAGCCGCGCAAGGGCATCGGGGACGTCAGATGCCGGGCAGCGATAGCCCACTGGCCGGGCGATCTGTTGATGCTTGCCCACGGCGCCGCCCACGCAAAAGTAGTAGGCGTCCACCAGTTTGCCATCTACTTTGATTTTTTTGCCTTCGAGTCCGACGTCGGCGATCCAGTGCTGGCCGCAACTGTTGGGGCATCCGGTCACGTGCAGTTTCAGTTGCTGATCGAAGCTGGGCACGCGCTCTTCTATTTCTTCCACCAGCCAGCGAATGAATCCCTTGGTCTCAGTGATGGCGAGCTTGCAGAATTCCGTTCCGGTGCAGGCAATCGCGCCGCGCCAGAAAGAAGTGGCTTCAACCCTCAAACCGGCCGCGTTCAGTTCGTCCACCAGGGGGTAAGTATTGCGCTCCGGGACGTTCACGATCAGCAGGTTCTGCATGATGGTGGTGCGGACTTTTCCATCGGCATAGCGTTCGGACAGAGCGGCGGCTGCGCGCATTTGGTCTGAGGTGAGCCGGCCCGTCATTACCGACGCACCGACATAATAAAGCCCAGCCTGCTTCTGCGGATGAACACCTACGTGGTCGCGATAAACATCGTCAGGGGGAATTTCAGGCACGGCGGGATCAAGATTGAATCCAATTTTTTCTTCGAGGGCTGAGAGGAAGCTTTCGGCCGTCCAGCCGTGCTTCAAGAACAGGTGCTTCAGGCGGGCGCGCTCGCGATTTTCGCGCAGCCCTTCCTGCTCGCGGAAGAGATCGGTGATGCCCAGCATCACCGCAATCGCCTGTTCCCAGCGGACAAAGGCGTTCAACCGCACAGCCAGATGCGGGTCAGAAGAGAGCCCGCCGCCGACGCGGACGGAAAACCCTATTTCGCTCTTTCCACCCAACTGGCGCTCAATGGCGGTCAGGCCAATGTCGTTGATCTCTGGGTACGAGCACCACACGCGGCAGCCAGTAACGGAGCATTTGAACTTACGCGGCAGATTGTAGAACTGGTCGTTGCCGGAAAGCCGCCGCGAGGCCTCAAGGGCAATGGACGATGCATCGCAAATTTCATCATGGGCCACTCCGGCCAGTGGACAGCCGGTGACGTTGCGCACAACGTCTCCGCAAGCCCCGATGGGACGGAAACCGATGGCCCACAGTGAATCCAGCAGGTCAGGAAGGCCCTCGATCGTGACCCAATGAAATTGCAGGTTCTGGCGCACGCTGATGTCGGCGCCGCCGCGGGCGTGGCGATCTGCCAGGTTGGCAAGATCTTTGAGCTGGGAGGAGGTCAGAATTCCATTGGGAATGCCGACGCGGACCATGAAATGTTCTGTCTTTTTGCCTTCGCCGCCGACGCCGCCGATTGCGCCCACGCCGTCACCCTGGGTATATACCCCCCACCACTTAAAGTAGGTATTCAGCCACTCGGGAGGGATGCTCGCCCATCCATTGCGGGCGAAGGCACGAATCTCGTCCATGGACTGCCAGGGGTTCTTTTCGCGTTTAAGCCGCTCGGCTTTCTGCGCCTTGGTCTCTTTTGCTGTAGTTTCGCTCATTAATTTTTGCCGTAAAGTAAAAAACCCACTCACTGTATCTGGTGAGTGGGTTTTGATCTTTATATTAGTTTTAAGACTATTAGTTCAGATCATCAGGCTCACCAGACGGGATACCGGTTGTACAACCACAGCAGCAACAGCTGCAGCAGCAACAACACATGGCGGTCTGGCAGGTGCCTGACATGAAGCCTAATTCTTGCAGCATAGTGCTCATTTGTCAATGATTTATAGAGCTATGCTTATTGATAAAGATGCGCCGACAATAGCCACGGATACACAATCTTTCCATATTTTATAAGGTGAAACCCCGCTCTCAATCAGCGTTGCCCATATCGGCCACGACTTTCCAGCTTCCGTCTGCCTGTTTCTTCCAAACAGTCATGTACTTGCCGGTCATGGAAATGGGGTCGCCTTTGCGGCTTTTCCCGGTAAGTTGCCAGGTTCCGATTGTGTAGGCGAGGTCTCCTGAGGCGGAGACATCGACCTTTACGGGCTGCCATTTCAAGGTGGCGTTGGGATTCCATGTGCTGGTCAGTTGCTCGCGCATGTCCGCTTTGCTGAACGTTACAGGCTTTCCAGGGATAATGTTGGCCGTGTCTTCAGAAAAGAAAGAAAGCCAGCCTTCCATGCCCTTTTGGGCGCGAGCAGCTTCAAAATCGGCTTCCGCCTGGATCAGGACCTTCTTTTCAGCGTCGATATTGGCTTTCTCATTGGCCGCAAACAGAGCAGAGGACAGAAGCAGTAGAAGGGCTAAACAAACAGGCTTTTTCATTGGGTTCCTTTAAACCGAAGGGCTCTTGAGCCTCTCTAAATCACAGAAATTGTAGCACTTAGCTCAATAATAGAGAAAAATCTTGACGGAAGGCCTGAGAATTATTACCTTACAGGAAGCAGCCTTAGGACAAGAGCCTCAAACCCTGCTATGAACTAACTAGCAAACCTTTGGCGAATTAAGCGTCTCTTAAAATGCGTCTTTGAATTGCGGTTTTTAGGATGCAACTTCCGAGCTAGGTATTGCATCTATCCTGCTGGTAATTTCCTAAATTTTTATGGGAAGCCGGGAGAAGGGACCCCGAAGTAACAGTCCTTGCTGTCGTTGCTACGCTTGACAGCAACACAAGCTTTTATTGCCATTACTGCAACAAAACTTTACAAATCGGCTTTCAACGAGCTTAAGTCTAATAGAGATAGGAGAGAGAAAATGCGATCGGATTTGATTTTTGGAGCACTGCGTCCGGTACGAAACCGTTACACACTTTGTCAGCTTGCGGCACAAGCCACACGCAAGTTCCACAAGCCAAACAGCCGAATTCAAGAGACCATGAATGATGTACTGGTCCGTTTTTCCAAGGCCAGCTCCGCTGAGCGGGTGATGCATGGCTCGGGATCGCTGGAAAATAAACTTGCAAGATCACAGCGTCAGGCTGCATAATACTCCTTCACGCTTTAATTAGGCCGTTCGCCCGTTCCCAGGGACAATTTCAATCCAGGTTACAATTTAACTCCCCGGAACGGGCGGCGCTACAAACGTAAAAACCCAGAACCCTTACCTCCCCTCATTGAAAATCAAAAACAATCCCCGTAGGTGAACATGACAATAGCGGAACTGAAAGAAAAAAACATCACAGAGCTGACCCGCATCGCGCGCTCCCTCGATTTACCCGGCGCCAGCGGTATGCGCAAACAAGACCTCATCTTTAAAATTCTGCAGGCGCAGAGTGAAAAAGAAGGACACATCTTTGCCGAGGGCGTGCTCGAAATCCTGCCCGATGGTTACGGCTTCTTGCGCTCGCCGGACTATAACTACCTGCCCGGCCCAGACGATATTTACGTTTCTCCCTCGCAGATCCGCAAGTTCGACCTGAAAACCGGTGACACGGTGAGCGGCCAAGTGAGGCCGCCGCATGAAGGGGAAAAATATTTTGCCCTGGTCAAGATCGAGGCGGTCAATTTTGAATCGCCCGACGAGGCCCGCAATAAAATCCTGTTCGATAACCTGACGCCGCTCTATCCGCAGGAGCGCATCAAGCAGGAAACGGTGAAAGACAACATTACCGCCCGCGTTATGGACCTGCTGGTCCCGGCAGGCAAAGGGCAGCGCGGACTCATCGTTTCACCGCCGCGCGCCGGCAAGACCATGATCCTGCAGAACATTGCCAACTCCATTACGGCGAACCACCCGGAGATTGTGCTGATTGTGCTGCTGATTGACGAGCGTCCGGAAGAAGTTACGGACATGCAGCGCTCGGTGAAGGGCGAGGTCATCTCTTCAACCTTCGACGAGCCGGCGGCACGTCACGTACAGGTTGCCGAAATGGTGATCGAAAAGGCCAAGCGCCTGGTAGAACACAAGCGCGACGTGGTGATCCTGCTCGACTCCATTACCCGGTTGGCCCGCGCCTACAACACCATTGTTCCGCCCTCAGGCAAAGTACTCTCAGGCGGCGTGGATTCCAACGCCCTGCAGCGCCCCAAGCGGTTCTTCGGCGCGGCCCGCAATATTGAAGAAGGCGGATCGCTGACCATCATCGCTACGGCGCTGATTGAAACCGGTTCGCGCATGGATGACGTGATCTTTGAAGAGTTCAAAGG
>DASREY010000109.1:0-16001 GCA_035651775.1 Terriglobales bacterium | reverse complement strand
TTAAAGAAGAATTTATGCATGCAGAAAAGTTAAGAAACACGACACCGGAAGAGCTCCGGCATCAGGAGCAGGAGCTGAGCGATCAGCTGTTTCGCCTGCGCTTCCAGATGAAGATGGGGCAAAGCGAAAGTTTGAAGAAGCTGCGCGACCTGCGCAAAGATATCGCTCGCGTGAAAACAATCTTGCGGGAGCGCGAATTAGGGATCGCGGTTCATCAGCCCAGGGCCGCAGCGGTCGAGGCTGCGCCGGTTGCCGAGGAGAAAGAAAGAGCGCCCAAGCCTGCGGTGAAAGCGGCGGCGGCCAAAAAGCAGGGCGCAAGCAAGGCCAAATCCGCGGGCAAGAAGCCCGTGGCGAAAAAGAGATCGGAGAAGAAGTAAGCCATGGCTGAGCACGAACAACAAACCAACCCGGCAAAGAGCGTGTCGCGGCGCAACAGCAAAGTGGGAAATGTCGTCTCCACCAAGATGGCCAAGACCATCGTGGTTGAGGTGACACGGCAGAGGGCGCATCCCATGTATCGCCGCGTGATTTCCCGGTCGAAGAAGTTTTATGCCCATGACGAGCAGAACGCGGCCCGGTTGGGTGACGTGGTGCGCATCGAAGAGACGCGGCCTTTATCCAAGCTGAAGCGCTGGCGTTTAACGGAAGTGATACGGCGCGCGGCGCTGGCCCCCGGCCAGGCAGAGCTGCCCGGCGACACCGCATAGTTTGTAAGGGCACCCCGGTTCGGGTGCGAAGAGAAATTACAGGGGTTGTTTTGCCCATCATTCGGAGCTGATGGCCCGAAGCGAAGCGTGGAGTTGAATATGTCTGTGATGATGAGAACGATGCTGGAGGTGGCCGATAACTCGGGCGCCCGCAAGCTGCAAATGATCCTGCCCCTGGGAGGCGGAACCGGCTTGCGCGCCCACTTGGGCGACGTGATCACCGCCGCCGTAAAAGAGGCCTCACCGGACGGGCAGACCAAAAAGGGAACTGTGGTCAAGGCTGTGGTAGTGCGTACCCGCAAGGAGCACCGCCGCCGCGACGGCACATATATTCGTTTTGACCAAAATGCCGCCGTGCTCATCAATGATGCCGGCGAGCCGGTAGGCACGCGCGTCTTCGGGCCGGTAGCCCGCGAGTTGCGCGACAAGAAATTTTTGAAGATTGTGTCGCTGGCGCCTGAGGTGCTTTAAAAGAAGCACTCAGCAGTCAGCACTCGGCATTCAGCCAAAACGGCGGATGTGAGAGCTGGGATTGGACGAAGAGAATAACTAATGAGTACACGAATCGATATTCGCAAGAACGACATGGTGAAGGTGATTGCCGGGCGCGGCAAAGACGAAAAAGACTCGCGCCGCGTGCTGCGCGTCTTCCCCGAAGAGGGCAAGTTGCTGGTAGAGCACGTGCGCATGGTGAAGAAACACGTGCGCCCCAACCCGCAGCGCAATATCAAGGGCGGCATCGCCGAGCAGGAGAGCAAAATTCATGTCTCCAATGTCATGCTGGTTTGCCCCTCCTGCGGTCCGGTGCGCATAGGCCACGAAAAAAAAGGCGACCGCAAGTACCGCGTATGCAAGCGGTGCGGAACGACGCTGGACAAGTAGTTTCGCGTTTCAGGTTTAAGGTTTCGTGCAAAGGGGCGGAACCGGCAGCAACTTGAAACTGGAAACTTGAAAAACTGAAGTAATTCACGCAACGGTAACCACTCCGAGACCGTGAAAGGAATGCAGAGCTTATGGCAGATAAAAAGATAACCGCGCGACTGAAAGAAAAGTTCCAGAAGGAAGTAGCGCCGGCGCTCATGAAGGAATTCGAGCTGAAAAACCCGATGGCGGTGCCGCGATTGCACAAGATCGTGGTGAACATGGGATTGGGTGAGGCCACCCAGAACGCCAAGGTGCTGGACCCTTCGGTGAACGAGCTGGGCCAGATTGCCGGACAGAAGCCGGTGATCACCCGGGCCAAGAAATCGATTGCTGCCTTCAAGGTGCGCGAGGGCATGCCTATCGGCGCCATGGTGACGCTGCGTGGCGACCGCATGTACGAGTTTTTTGACCGGCTGGTCAACTTAGCTCTGCCTCGGGTGCGCGATTTTCGCGGGGTGAGCAGCAAGAGCTTCGATGGCCGCGGCAACTTTACCCTTGGCCTCCGCGACCAGTTGATCTTTCCGGAGATTGACTACGCCAAGGTCGACCGCATGAAGGGCATGAACGTCACCATCGTGACCACAGCCGCCGATGATAATCAGGCACGGGCGCTGTTGAAACACATGGGAATGCCGTTCAGGCAGTAACCGGGTTTGAAGCAGTCTCGAAATTGAGAGATTGAATCATTGCACGAAGTATGAAGTCAGAAGTACGAATTAGGGAATTTCGATGCGTAGTTGAATTCATATCAACAACAGGCTCCGGGCAAATCGTACT
Source organism: Terriglobales bacterium (assembly GCA_035651775.1). GTDB lineage: Bacteria > Acidobacteriota > Terriglobia > Terriglobales > Acidobacteriaceae > QIAW01. The sequence continues at coordinate 13,593 of DASREY010000109.1, read as the reverse complement.
TCGTAAATCAAGCTTCGGACTTTAAAGGAAACAGATGGCAACGACAGCAAAACGAGTGAAGGACCAGAGAAAGCCCAAGTTTAAGTCCCGCCAGCACAACCGCTGCAGCATTTGCGGAAGGCCGCGCGCTTTCCTGCGCAAGTTCGGCATCTGCCGGCTATGCTTCCGTGGTTTGGCGCTGAAGGGCGAAATCCCGGGCGTTTCCAAGTCCTCCTGGTAGAGGTTGGAAAATTGGGTAATCGGGGCAATTGTGCAATTGAATGCCAGAGAATTAAGCAATTCCACAATGATCCGATGGAACAATGGGTTTGAGTTTGTTTTTCTCGCGGCTGGTTCTCCGCAATTGCGGAGCTAACGCGCGAGACGAGGAGAGTAACAGCAATGGCATTAACCGATCCGGTGGCAGATTTTCTGGCGCGCGTTCGCAATGCGATCCACGCCCGTCACCCCAAATTGGATGTTCCCGCCTCCAAGCTGAAGCTGGAGCTGGCCCGCATCCTCAAGGAAGAGGGCTACATCGCCAGCTTCAAGGCAGTGGAGGAAGAGGGTCACAAGATCCTGCGCGTGTATCTGAAATACGGCAGCAACAACGAGAGCGCGATCACGAACCTCAACCGTATCTCGCGGCCGGGATGCCGCGTCTACGTAGGCCGCAACGAGATTCCGCGCGTGCTGGGAGGGTTGGGGATCAACATCCTTACCACGCCCAAAGGCGTGATGACCGGGCGCCAGGCGCGCAAGCAGGGCGTAGGCGGCGAGCTGTTGTGTGAAGTTTGGTGAGACCGTTTCAAAGTTTCCGGTTTCGAGTTTCGAGTTAAAACTGGAAGCGCAGCAATTGACCCGACGATAACGCTAACCTATGGCGTTTAGGACTAGAAGGAATTTGCAATGTCGCGAATTGGAAAAAAACCGATAACCGTGCCCCAGGGCGTGAAGGTGCAGGTGCAGGGCAATGTAGTCACCGTGCAGGGGCCCAAGGGCAAGGTGGATAACCATCTGCCTCCCGGAGTAAAGCTGGAGCAGAAAGATGGCCACGTGCATGTGACCCGCGAAGATGAGTCTAAAGGCGCGGTGCACGGCCTGGTGCGCGCACTGGTCAACAATGCCGTGGAGGGCGTGACCAAAGGCTGGACCAGAGAGCTGGAAATTGTGGGCATCGGCTATCGCGCCGAATTGAAAGGCAAGAACACAGTGGTGTTCACGCTGGGCTATTCACATCCCATTGAGCTGCCTCTGCCGTCTGGAATCGAGTGCGCGGTTGATGCCAAGCAGACGCGCGTGACCGTGAGCGGAATCGATCGCCAGAAGGTAGGCCAGGTCGCCGCCGATATGCGCGGGCTGAGGCCGCCTGATCCGTACAAAAATAAGGGCGTGCGTTACGTAGGCGAGAAGCTGAAGAAGAAAGTCGGAAAGACCGGAGCAAAGTAAGAAAGTACGAAGTAAGAATCCGGAAGTACGAAGTAAGAATCCGGAAGTACGAAGTAATACGATTTACGATTGTCGATTTACGATTTTCAAACAAATGTACCGCTCATTTTTGTGCGGTAGCAAGGCTTAGTTCCGGAAATCTTTTGAGACTGAGAGCCGAGAACTGAGAACCGAGAACTGACTATGATTCCACTGATTTCGAAAGACGAAACAAGGCGCCGGGTGCACAAGCGCATCCGCGAAAAGATGCTGGGCACATCCGAGCGTCCGCGGCTGAATGTGTATCGCTCGCTGAACCATATTTACGTGCAGTTGATTGACGATATGGCGGGCAAGACCTTGGTCAGCGCCAGCACCAAAGAGGGCAAGGGCCCGAAAAAGGGCACCGGCAATGTCGCTTCCGCCAAGGAAGTGGGTAAAACCGTCGCTGAGCGCGCCAAAGCCAAAGGCGTAAGCAAGGTGGTCTTCGACCGCGGAGGCTACATTTATCACGGGCGCATCAAGGCCCTGGCAGACGCGGCCCGCGAAGCCGGTCTGCAATTTTAAGAATTGAGTGTATATGCCAGTTCCAACAAAGAAACCGAAGATTGATGCAGGTTCGCTGCAGTTGAAGGACGAAGTGGTGGCCATTAACCGCGTGACCAAAGTGGTCAAGGGCGGCAAGAACATGTCTTTTGCCGCGCTGGTTGTGGTGGGCGATCCCAGTGCAGCCACCGTGGGCTACGGCTCCGGCAAGGCGAAGGAAGTGCCGCAGGCCATCCGTAAAGGCATGGAATCCGCCAAGAAAAACCTGGTCAGAGTGAACCTGACACAAACCACCATTCCGCACACGGTGCTGGGCCGCTTCGGTTCCGGCATGGTGCTGCTGAAGCCGGCTCCGGAAGGGACCGGCGTCATCGCCGGCAAGGCAGTGCGCGCGGTCATGACGGCGGCGGGAGTTCAGAATGTGCTTACCAAGTCCATCGGCACCGCGAACCCGCACAATGTGATCAAAGCGACCTTCAATGCGCTGCAGCAGTTGCGTGACAAGAAAGAAGTTGCCGCGCTGCGGGGCAAGACGGTAGAGGAGCTCTAAGCGATGACCGCTGCCAAGACAAAACCGACCTCGGGAAAAATCAAGATCCAATGGTTCCGTTCCGCCATTGCTTCGCCGGTGAAGCACAAGAAAGTGATCAAGGGCCTGGGCTTCACCAAGCTTAACCAGATCGTGGAGCGTGAGGATTCGCCCTCCATCCGCGGCATGGTGCACAAGGTGCCGCACCTGGTAAAGATTGTGGCCTAGAAGTTTTTGTGTGGAGACGTAGCCTGCTGCGTCTCTGCGAGAATAGAATTAAGAGATTGCTTATGAACCTTTCGACATTACGGCCCCCCAAGGGGGCAACAGCAAATCGCAAACGCGTAGGCCGGGGTATGGGCAGCGGCATGGGCAAGACTTCCACCCGCGGCCATAAAGGGCAGCGTTCGCGCTCCGGTTCGCGTATGATCCGCGGCTTTGAAGGCGGACAGATGCCACTGCATCGCCGCCTGCCCAAGCGCGGCTTCACCAATATCTTCCGCAAAGAGTTTGCCGTGGTGAATCTGGACCGCCTGGTAGAGCTGGGCGAGAAGACCATCACGCCCGAGGTGCTGCACAAGGCACGCCTGGCCGGAAAGAACGACCGCATCAAGATTCTTGGGGATGGCGAGTTGAAGTCTGCCATCACCGTTCACGCCCACAAGTTTTCCAAGTCGGCGCTGGAGAAGATCGCCAAAGCCGGCGGCAAAGCCGAGGTCTTGCAGTAAATGTTTGAGAAGCTGGCCAATATCTTCCGCGTTCCTGACCTGCGCAAGCGTGTTCTGTTTACACTGGCCATGCTGGCGGTCTACCGGCTGGGGGGGCACATCCCCACCCCCGGCATCAATGCCGATGCTCTGCAGCAGATTTTTGAGCAGAACCGCGGCGGGCTTCTGGGCTTTGTCGATCTGTTCAGCGGCGGCAACCTGCGCCGCCTGACCATCTTTGCCCTGGGCATCATGCCCTATATCACGGCGTCCATTATCCTGCAGTTGCTCACCGTGGTGTATGAGCCCCTGGCCAAGCTGCAAAAAGAAGGCGAGCTGGGGCGAAAAAAGATCACCCAGTGGACGCGTTATCTTACCGTCGTGCTCTCGGCCCTGCAGTCGCTGGGCATCGGCTGGGAGCTGATGCGCCGCAGCACCGGCGACGTGCAGCTGGTGGTGAATCCAGGAGTCGGGTTTTTGCTGATGGCCATGCTGACCCTGACGGCGGGCTCGGTCTTCATCATGTGGCTGGGCGAACAGATCACCGAGCGCGGCGTGGGCAACGGCATGTCGCTGCTGATTTTTGCCGGCATCGTCTCCGGCCTGCCACGTGGCGTTGCCGATTTGTGGGCCAAGGCCCAGACCGGCGGCATGGGCGGCGCCTTTACGCCGATTGCCATCGCGCTGCTGGTTCTCTTGATGGTCGGCGTGGTGGCGTTCATCGTCTATGTTGAACGCAGTGAGCGCCGCATCACGGTGCAGTACGCCCGGCGTGTGGTAGGACGCAAGGTAGTTGGCGGCCAATATCAGCATCTTCCCTTGCGGGTCAATGCCGGTGGCGTCATGCCGGTGATTTTTGCCTCGTCGATTCTGACTTTTCCCGCCATGGTCTTCGGAACTCTGCTGCAGAATAACCGGTATTTCAAGGGAGTGTTGGACTCATTACGCTGGGGCGAGCCCGTCTACACGCTGCTGTATGCTTTAGGCATCATCTTTTTTGCGTACTTTTACGTTTCCATCGTGTTTAATCCCACCGATGTAGCCGATAACATGCGTAAGTATGGCGGCTTCATCCCTGGAATCAGGCCGGGCCGGCGCACGGCGGATTACATCAACGAGATCCTGACGCGCATCACCCTGGTGGGCGCTCTGTACCTGATCATCATCTCGCTGATTCCGGAGTGGATGATCAGCGGTATCCACCTGCAGCATACGCCGTTGATAGGCCACTGGTTCGACAACTTTCCCACGTGGATTCTCAATGGGTTGAACGTAAACTTCTACTTCGGCGGCACGTCACTGCTGATCGTGGTTGGCGTGGCCATGGATACGGTTAACCAGATTGAGTCGCAGTTGATCATGCGCCACTATGAAGGCTTTTCGCGGAACGCGCGCATCAAGGGACGCAAGTTGTGGTAATGGCTGCGGATACGAAAGCCAGTCAAGCCACGGATTTGGGGAAGGTTCCGGGATTGAAGACGCGCAATATCGGTCCTGTGATTCTGCTCGGGCCTCCCGGGGCTGGCAAGGGAACCCAGGCCAAAGTGATGGTGGCCCGCTACGGTATCCCGCAGATTTCTACCGGCGATCTTCTGCGCGAGAATCGCGCCCGTGGCACGGAGTTGGGCAAAAAAGCCGCCACCCTGATGGATCAGGGTCAACTGGTGCCTGACGACCTGGTTTGCGCCATGGTAGCGGCGCGGCTGGCGGAGCAGGATTGCGCTCGCGGTTTTATTCTGGATGGGTTTCCCCGGACCGTCGCCCAGGCCGAGTGGCTGGACAACTTTCTGGCAGGGAAAAGCGGGGCGAATGCACAGCCGGTAGCAGGAACGGAAAAGTCCGCTGTCCCCGCGGCAGGGTGGCCGCCCCTGGTTGTGGTGAGTATTGTGGTTGAGTATAATCAACTATGGCGGCGTCTGACCGGGCGTCGCATGTGTCCCGTCGACGGAACGATTTATAATATTTACTTCCAACCTCCGCGTGTTCCAGATACGTGCGATATTTGCGGGAGCAAGCTCATGACCCGCAAAGATGATTCGGAAGAAGTCATTTCGAAACGTCTGAAGGAATATGAAAATCAGACGCTTTCGCTGGTGCCGTATTACCGGCAAACCGGCCGTTTGCATGAAATTGACGGAGACCGCAGCGTCGAAGAGGTGACAGCAGAGGTCCTCAGGGCCGTTGAGCATGATCGTTTGTAAGTCACCTGCGGAGCTGGAAAAGATGGGCCGCTCAGGACGTATCCTGCGGCAGGTGCTCGATGATGTAAGCGCTCGGGTAGCGGCGGGCGTGAGCACGATGGACCTGGAGCGGGCGGCGGAAAAAAAGATCAGGGAGCTGGGCGCGCAATCGGCTTTCAAGGGATACCAGAATTATCCTTGCGTGCTGTGCACCTCGGTAAACAACGAGGTGGTGCACGGCATCCCGTCGGAAGATTGCATCCTGAAGGCGGGAGATGAGATTTCGATTGACTGCGGCGTTGTGCTGGATGGCTATTACACCGATTCCGCGGTCACGGTGGCGGTAGGCGAAATACGGCCGGAGCTGCAGAAATTGCTGGATGTTACCCGCGAGTCGTTGCGGCAGGCCATTGATGCCGTCCGGATTGGGAATACGGTGGGCCACATTGGGGCCGCCGTGCAGCAGTTTGTGGAAGCCAATGGCTTCAGTGTGGTGCGCGACCTGGTAGGACACGGCATCGGCAAGCGCTTGCACGAAGAGCCTCAAGTCCCGAACTACGGACGCAAAGGGCACGGACAAACGCTGCTGGAAGGCATGGTGCTGGCGATCGAGCCCATGGTGAACATCGGCAAGTCAGGCACAAAAACGTTGTCCAATCATTGGACGGTGGTTACCGAAGACGGCAGCTACAGCGCTCATTTTGAACACAGCGTGGCGGTCACCAAGAACGGCCCGCTGATTTTAACGGCATAAATAGAAGGTTCCAGCGCGGGCTGCGAATCTAAAAATAAAAAGTAAGGCTAGAAACTATTGAGTAAAGAAGACGCGATTGAGGTGATGGCAACGGTCCTGGAGCCGCTGCCCAATGCCATGTTCCGGGTGGAACTCGATACCAACAAACACCAGGTGTTAGCGCATGTTTCCGGACGCATGCGCAAGAACTTCATACGCATTCTGCCGGGCGACAAGGTTGCAGTTGAGCTTTCACCCTACGACCTGAGCCGCGGGCGAATCGTGTATCGATATAAATAAGCTGCTAGCCCCTAGCTTCGAGCTGTTTGTGGGCGTCGACGTTGCTTGCTGCTTATATGCCCGGCAACAGCGAGTGGCTGGGAGCTTGAAGCTAAGCGAGAAAGATGGATCGCTCAAAGAAATTTAGAGTTTAAAAATTACAAGGCTTCAGGAAACGGAATTATGAAGGTACGGGCTTCGGTTAAAAAGATTTGCGATAAGTGCAAGATCATCCACCGCCGCGGGGTGGTGCGGGTGATCTGCGAGAACTCAAAGCACAAACAACGGCAAGGGTAGAGGATTGAAAGTAAGAAGTAAGATTTTTCGATTTGGAAATGGCGATGGTTTCCAGCCAAATCGTACGTCAGGAATCGCACTTCGAATTTCTACCGTAACCAGGGCCTGACAAGTCAGACCCAAACGATATTTAAGAGGTAAACATGGCTCGCATAGCAGGCGTGGATCTTCCGCGCAATAAACATGTACGCATCGCGCTGACCTACATTTATGGGATCGGCATTCCCCGGTCAGACCGCATTCTGTCGACCGCAAAGGTGGAGCCGGTCAAGAAGGTGCAGGACCTGAACGAAGACGAGGTCAACCGCATCCGCCAGACGATCGAGTCCGAAGGCGGGGTCGAGGGCGACCTGCGCAAAGACATTTCGATGAACATCAAGCGGCTCATCGAAATCGGTTCCTACCGTGGCGGACGTCATCGCCGCAACCTGCCGGTCCGCGGCCAGCGCACGCACACCAACGCGCGCACCCGCAAAGGCCCGCGCAAAGGAACCGTGGCGAACAAGAAGAAGACAGCAGCGAAAACATAAGCTGCCAGTTTCTAGCTGGTGCTTGGGCGTAGAAAATGCGCACATCTTGCACACCCAGAAACAGCTAGTGGCTGGGAGCTGGAAGCTAAGCGACAAAGATGGATCAGCTCTGAGTAGATTGAGAGCTTAAAGAATACGGGTTTCTTTCAGGACACAAACAATGGCAAAACCAGCAGCAGCAGCAACAACCGCCGGCGCGGCGGCGCCGGATAAAAAAGGCAAGAAGAAGCAGTTCAAGAAAAAGGAACGCAAACACGTTCCCCACGGCATTGTCTACGTACAGGCGTCGTTCAATAACACCCTGGTAACGATTGCCGACCTGGAAGGGCGCGTGGTTTCCTGGAAGAGTTCAGGCTCGCTCGGCTTCCGTGGGTCGCGCAAAGGCACTCCGTTCGCGGCGCAGCAGGCGGCCATGAATGCCGCCAACCTGGCGCGCGATCACGGGATGCGCAGCGTGGATGTGCGCGTAAGCGGACCGGGCTCGGGACGCGAGTCGGCCATCCGTGCTTTGGGTGCTGCCGGTCTGGAGGTTCGCTCCATCCGCGACGTCACGCCGATTCCTCATAATGGATGCCGGCCGCCGAAACGAAGAAGAGTCTGATTTACGATTTAAGAAGGACGATTGTAAGAAAGAATTGGCGGGTTTTGAGCAATTGCAAGGATCTTAAGATCATTTAAGACAATTACTCAATTACGCAATTCTACAATGACAAAAGTTTTTGATCGGGAAGAAGGGATGCCATCCCGTAAACCGATCCTAATCCGAAACAGGAGAAAAAATGGCTCGTTATACTGGTCCAGTATGCCGCCTTTGCCGGCGCGAAGGCATGAAATTATTCCTCAAAGGTCCCAAGTGCTTCAGCGAGAAGTGTCCGGTGGAAAAACGGAACTTTGCCCCCGGCCAGCACGGCAAAGACCGCAAGGCCAAAGTTGTGGGTTACGGCCTGCAACTGCGCGAAAAGCAGAAGGCCAAGCGCATGTACTTCACGCTGGAAAAACAGTTCCGCAACTATTTTGAAAAAGCCGCCCGCACCAAGGGTGTTACCGGCGAAGCCCTGCTGCAACAGCTTGAGCGCCGGCTGGATACCGTTGTGCAGCGCCTGGGCTTTGCTCTCTCGCGCCGCCAGGCCCGCCAACTGGTGCGCCACGGACACATTGCCGTGAACGGGAGGAAGGTCAATATTCCTTCCTTCGAGGTCAGCCCCGGCGAAGAGATCGCGATTCGCGAGAACAGCCGCAAGCTGGTCATGCTGGAACAGGCAAAGGAATTTACCAGCCATCAGCCCAGCCCGGCGTGGCTGGAAATCGATCGCGACAACTTCAAGGGACGCATGCTGGCCCTGCCCAAGCGCGAAGATATCAACATCCCGATCAATGAGCAGTTGATCGTGGAATTGTATTCGAAGTAGAGCTTTGTATCGGGGCACGGCTTCAGTCGTGCTTTTGAGGCTCTTAAAAACACGGGCTTTTAGCCCTTGAGGTCAGTCAACCTGAAATTTGTTTTCGGGGTCTGTTACAGAAGATTCCCGGAAACACGTAAGGCCCGGTTTCGGGCCAGAACAGCCTGGATGCTTTTTCACTCGCCTTGGGCCTTGGCGAGATGGCATCCCGAGCGGAATGGCCGAGACTATGAAACATGGAGAAGGTAATGCTTTGGAAAGGTTTTCAAAAACCCAAGAGACTTTCGGTTGATACCGACAGTCTAACCGACAAATACGGACGCTTCTGGGCCCAGCCCTTTGAGCGCGGATTTGGCACCACCATCGGCAACGCGCTGCGCCGCGTGCTGCTTTCCTCGATCGAGGGCGCAGCCGTCACTGCGGTCAAGATTGAAGGCGTGCTGCACGAGTTTCAATCGATTCCCGGCGTGGTCGAAGATGCGACCGATATTATCCTCAACCTGAAACAGATCCCCTTCAAGCTGAACGGCGAAGGACCGAAGGCAATCTATCTCAAAGTAGACCAGCCTGGGGTCGTGACCAGCGGCATGATCGAGGCCGACGGAGACGTTGAAATCCTCGACAAGGATATGTACGTTGCCACGGTCAGCGAAGGCGGACGCATTGAGATGGAAATGCGCCTCAAGCGCGGACGCGGGTACGTTTCCGCCGACAAGAATTTCGAAGAGGACCTGGGAATCGGGTTCATTCCCATCGATTCCGTCCACTCTCCCGTGCGCAAGTGCAACTACACCGTGGAAGCCGCCCGTCTGGGACAGATTACCGATTACGACAAACTAACCCTCGAAGTCTGGACCAACGGATCGGTGAAGGCGGTAGACGCCATCGGCCTGGCTGCCAAGCTGCTCAAAGACCACATGAACATCTTCATCAACTTTGAGGAAGAGCTTGAAGCCGCCACCTCCGGCGACGACCGCAAGCCCGAGATTCGCAATGAAAACCTGAATCGCTCGGTCGAAGAGCTTGAGCTTTCTGTGCGCAGCTACAACTGCCTGAAGAACGCCAATATCCAGACCATCGGCGAGCTGGTGCAGAAGACCGAGAACGAAATGCTCAAGACCAAGAACTTTGGCCGCAAGTCCCTGAACGAGATCAAGGAAATTCTCTCGAACATGGGCCTGAGCCTGGGTATGAGGATCGATGAGAACGGCAATGCAGTCCCCAATCCGGCGGCGCAGCAGGCTGTGCCCGTGCAAATTGGGGATGAAGAGTAAGGAAGCAGTCAGCACTCAGCATTCAGCCCCCGAGCGCGAATGCTGAGTGCCAAAAAATTTGTGGAATTGTCGTCCTGAGCGAGGGCGAATGCCCGAGTCGAAGGATCCCAGAGATGTTTCAGTCTCCTGTGCTGCCTTAAGGCATTTCTGGAGACTTGATGAAATTCAACACCATGGGTTCCAGAAATTAGAAAAGTTCGGAGATTAGGAAAAGAACATGCGTCATCTCAAAGCAGGATGGAAGTTAGGCCGCAACACCAGCCACCGTCGCGCACTATTGCGCAACCTGGTGACCTCGCTCATTCTTCAGGAGCGGATGGAAACCACCGTTACCAAAGCCAAAGCCATGCGCCCGCATGTGGAAAAGATGATCACCCTGGGCAAGCGCGGCGACGTGGCCGCCCGCCGGCTGGCTGCCAGTTTTCTGATGACTCGCGAATCCGTGGACCGGCTCTTTGATACGGTTGCGCCGCGCTACGGCGACCGCGAGGGTGGATACCTGCGGATTATCCGCAAAGGCTTCCGCCGCGGCGATGGTGGCGAGACAGTCTATATCGAACTGCTTGGCTCAGAGAAGATCCAGCAGGAAAAGCGCGAAAAGCGCGCCGAAGCCCGCGCCAAAAAGGCCGAAGAAGCCAAAAAGGCGATGGAAGAACAAAGCGCGGCGGAAGGCGAAGCCGCGGGCGCAGACGAGAAGAAAGAAGAAAAATAAAGTTCACCGGGATTTCGAAATTTTTAAACGCACCTTGTATAAGGTGCGTTTTTTCTTTTCGCTGCGATAACTGCAATACTCTTTGCCGAAGTGGTACCAGACCTTTGGTCTTTGAGGAATTGCGCCTATCATTATTTCTTGACGGTCTTCTTAAATTCAAGGACGTGAATGGCACGGCTCGACATCAATTGCGGATTTGGGCTTAGAAAACATGTATCAGAACACTACTTCTCGGAGTGCAGCATGTTATTGAGCCATAACAACTTAAGACTGAATCGACTACTTGAAGTAATACCCCCTCCCCCCGACTACTTGGCAAGCTAGAACAGAACAAGGGTATTCAAATGCAGACAGAAACCTCCCAGCAATCAGAGACGGCCCGCAACGTATATGTTCTGGGCGTTACTTCGCTGCTGAACGACACCGCTTCTGAGATGGCCTATTGGATCCTGCCGGCGTTTCTCATCACACTCGGGGCAGGGCCGGCTCAGTTGGGATTAATTGAAGGAATCGCCGAGAGCGCCGCTTCTTTCATCAAGCTCTTTTCCGGGCGCCTCACCGACAGTCTCCCACGCCGTAAGCCGCTGGTTGTGCTGGGATATACCGTTGCGAACATCGTCAAACCGCTGCTGGCCATGGCCCAATTCTGGTGGCAGGTGCTGTTCATCCGCTTCGCCGACCGCGCCGCCAAGGGCTTGCGAGGCGCACCGCGTGACGTGATGTTGGCCGAATCTACCGACAAAGCAAAGCTGGGCTCCGCCTTTGGATTGCTGCAGGCCATGGACTCGGCAGGAGCAATTCTTGGTCCGCTGATCGCGCTGCTGGTGCTCGACCGGCTGCACAAGCCGATGCGCACGGTTTTTTGGATTGCGGCCGTGCCCGGCTTTCTTACGATTGCGGTGGTGCTGTTATTTGCCAAAGAGACACGCAACGAGCGCACAACTGAGGGCGGCTCCGTCGCAGCCGGGGGCCGTGCCACGCAAGCCGGCAAGTCCGAGCATGTCATGTTGCCGGCGAGTTTTTATTACGTGCTGACTGCGGTGACTCTGTTCTCGCTGGGAAATTCCAGCGACATGTTCCTGATCCTGCGCGCGCAGAATATTGGAATCCCGGCGGCCTACGCTCCGCTGCTGGGGTTGGCATTCAATTTCGTATACACATTGGTGGCCTGGCCGGCGGGGAAGATCAGCGATAAAGTTTCCAAGCCCGTGGTTGCTGCCGTTGGATACCTCGTGTTTGCCGCCGTCTATCTCACCTTCGCTGCCGCGCCTTCACGGGCGGCCATCTGGGCAGCCATGACCGGCTACGGCATTTATTACTCGCTCACTGATCCGGTGTTGCGCGCGCTGGTAGCGCAGACCATTGCTCCCGAAGCGCGCGGCCGCGCGCTGGGCATCTTCTTTTTTGCTACCAGCATTGCCACGCTTCTTTCCAGCCTCATCACTGGCGAGTTGTGGAAGCATTTTGGAGCCGCCGTGCCTTTTTATCTTTCAGGCGGATTAGCGATCATTGCAGCGGTCATGTTATTGCTGCGGAAAACAATGAGCAAAAAAACGCTTTAGCAATTAGCATTCAGCCCAATGAGCCGATGAATCCGGCCACTGGCCTCATTTCGGTTGGGATCTCTGCCGTTTCTTCTGCTTGGATTGTGGCCGGTAGTGGAAGCGAATTAGATAGATGTTCTGTCCTCGACCGTGCTTGGCGACTTTGAGCAAGTCGAGGACGCCCAGAAATCCCGATTCGCGCGCCAGCTCCGGCGTGATGTCCGGGAAGCCAATCGTCTCGATCGAATCTATTTGGATGGCGCCTTCCTCCATGCGGTAACGGCCACCGACGAGAACATGGGGACGAGTCCAAAAGCGAACGCTGCAGGTGATCTCCCCGCGGCGTACTCGATCGCGAAGTTGCTTCGTGAAGATCATTGGACCTCTTTACGCGAGAGCCGGCTGTTGACGCGCTCGGATCGTCCACCACCGGGTGATCAGCAGAGTAATCAAGACTCCTACACAGTCAATGGCAACGTCCCGGGGAGTGCTGGTGCGCGAAGGGACAAAGCTTTGATGAAATTCATCAATAGCGGCCACGGCAAGACAGAATGCAAAGCTGAACCGCGCCCATTGGATGTTCCAACCAGCCCGCATCCCGCGCCAGGCGCGAAACCAGAGAAAGCCCAGAATGCCATATTCGGTCAGATGGGCGGACTTGCGGATCAGGAAATGCATGAGATCGAAGGTGGGGGGCTGCATCCAGCCGAGAAATACCTTGAGCACGCTGCCGGTATGCTCAGCGGAGAAGGTGTCATTGGAAGCCATCAGCACGACGGCTGTCCAGATAAGGGCCGGCAGGAAGTAGACAACAAAGCTTCGGGAGGTAGAATTCAAATTAAGAGCACTCAATAAATATGATGATTCACGATTTGTGATTTACGATTCCAGGACCCAATCGTAAATCGTAACTCTTAAATCGTAAATCATTCCAGCCTGTAATTGGGCGCTTCGCGGGTGATGACCACGTCGTGCACGTGGCTCTCACGCAGGCCGGCATTGGAGATGCGCACGAAACGCGCCTTCTTCTGCAGCTCTTCCAGGCTGGCGCATCCGCAATAGCCCATGCCGGAGCGTAACCCGCCCACGAGCTGATAGACCATGGCAGCCACAGTACCGCGGTAGGGAACGCGGCCTTCGATTCCTTCCGGCACCATTTTGCCCAGGCGGTTGCCATCGTCGTGTTCAACGTTGAGCGCGGCGGAAGAATCGGGCTCGGCGCTCTGCATATAGCGTTCGCTCGATCCTGCAGCCATGGCGGAGAGCGACCCCATGCCGCGATAGGCCTTGAACGAGCGCCCCTGATACAAAATGGTCTCACCGGGAGACTCTTCGGTTCCGGCAAACAGAGAGCCAACCATGACTACGCTGGCCCCTGCCGCGATAGCTTTAGTGATGTCGCCGGAGTACTTGATGCCGCCATCGGCAATGACCGGAATTCCGGCTTCGCGGCAG
>DASREY010000108.1:0-35288 GCA_035651775.1 Terriglobales bacterium | reverse complement strand
CTATTTACAATACTCACAGCACCGCTACCAATAAATGGTCCGCAGGCCCCAGTTTCCCGGCTAATTTTTTCCCCTTCGACGCTCCCGCTGCGATTCTTCCCAGCGGCAATGTTTTGGTGATGGCGAGCAACAACTTTGCAGCCCCGAGCCAGTTTTTTGAGTTCGACGGCACGAATCTGAGCCCCACCGCTGTTCTGCCCCGTCAGGGGAGTGAGCCTGCCTTTGTTGGAAGCATGCTGGTTCTTCCCACCGGACAGATCATGTTCACCGACGAGTCACAAGACGTTGAAGTTTTCACTTCGAGCGACCCCTTCAATCCCGCATGGGCGCCAACCATCAGCTCGTCCCCTGGTACGGTGATGATCGGCGGTACCTCATACTCCGTCTCCGGTACCCAATTCAACGGCCTAACCCAGGGAGCGATGTACGGAGACGACGCGCAGATGGCCACCAACTTTCCACTGGTGCTCATTACCAACAACGCGACCGGCGACGCTGTCTTTGCGCGAACCCACAATCACAGCACCATGGCAGTAGCCACTGGAACAGCCACGGTATCGACGAAGTTCGACGTGCCCTTCAGCGCGGAAACCGGCCCGAGTACGTTGCAGGTGATCGCCAATGGGATTCCCTCCTCACCGGTCAATGTCAATGTCGTATCCGGACCTTTCCCGGTAGACCTCTCGGGGAACTTCAATGTTACGGGCATGTATTGGGATACCTCCACCTTCTCGGCGTCCGGCAGTCTGGATGGCATCGGCCACTCTTATTCAGAGAATCTGCTGGGATCGCTGGTCAGTTGGAACAACATCCCGCTTTTTCTGGGGCCGCCCGATCCCGACTCTTCGTTACCCAACGCCATTCAACCCAACGGCGATTTCGTTGATCTGGGCGCCTTCGGCGGTTTCTCGCAGCTCCGCATGCTGGCCACCAGCGTCGACGGCAACTCTCCGGGGCAGACGTTCACGCTCAATTACACTGACGGCACGACCGCCTCATTTACGCAGAGTTTCAGCAACTGGACCGCTGCGCAGAACTATTCCGGGGAAACCAAGGTGGTGACTATGCCCTACCGGGATAAGGGTGATGGGACAAAGAGCACTGGGACAACCTATCTGTACGGATATACGTTCCATCTTGATAGCACGAAGAGCCTCAACTTCATGATCCTACCCGTTGCCAAGAACCTAAGAATCCTGGCTATGACGGTTGCACCCTGACACTGATTGATCCTCGATCTTAAGCGCCGGCGCCGTTCAAAGCGCCGGCGGTAGCAAGATCGTCTAGTCGCCAGCAGTATACGCCGGAGACCGGATCCCAGGTAAAGCCGACAACGCCGTGCTTTGCCTGCCCGTCGTGGGCCAGGGTATTCAGCAGTAGCACACTGGCGTGGTTTCCAGTTTCATCATGCAGATATCACATCGCGATCACATATTGGTAACAAATGAATGATAGTAATCAATGTGTATCCTGAGTTGGAGTCACCCGGTGACCGTCGTTCCTGCCGACGTCCAAACCAAGAACGGACCAACATTCTTCAACGTTCCTTGAGTCAAGCTTTCCACTTCGATGGCGCTCTCACCTGCCAGCCGGCCGTCCGGCGACCAAGACGGTGCAAAATTGCTTGAAAGTCCAAACAAATCTACGATGGACGTCTGGACTGTCAGCTTCGTCATGGGAACAGCCCCGATCCATCAGCAAACTACCCATCAAGCAGTGTCGGAGATGTACTTCAGTTGGAAGGCCACAAGCAATTCCAAGCAAACCGCAGACCGAGAGCGCAGGATATTCAAGAGGGTGGTGGAGCACTGATATCACCAACAATGATCGGGCAAAGGCAGATCGTATGGCCCAGGATACATACGAGAAGTTTCATCCGCGAATGGCGGTTGTGAGTGCAGCAGCGCCCTTTACAATGACATCGCTCCGCTCATCGACAAGTTCAATCGCGATCCATGGAGCGATACCGACCTGAGCCAGCAAGACCAGACTTGAAGATCTCGAAGACATCAAAGCCGAAGCATGGATGTATCAAAATCGAAATGACTTGCAGTCGCTGCCACTCGAGGATGGCAATGAAGTCAACTCTGCCGATAAACCCGGCGACAATGCGAATCCAACTGACCAGAGGACCGAATCACAGATGCCGCAATAAAGGGGCCTGTGCTTCCAACATTGACGCGTGACTTTGCGGTTCGCAGCAACGCAAGCGACCAGCCAGACTCGCCACAAGGAGGCGACGCATCATGCAAGGCGGCGGGTGAGCCGGTTCGATTATTCGCACGCGTGGCGAACGTCAAATTCAATCAGAATGCATTGAGCTGAGCTACTCGTGACGACGGCGCCTTCCAAAGAACCAGCCTGTCACAGCTCCCAGGACAATTCCTACTCCTGCGGCCGCAACGACAGCGGTGAACGGATGCACCTTGATTTGGTGACGGGTTTCTTCCACTGCGTCTTCAGCCGAATTCCGGAGACGGCGAACATTTCGCGCGGCGCCATTATATGCCGTTTCCACAAAGTGACGGACTTCTTTCGATACATTGGACGCGCGATCTGCAAATTCCTTCCCCGCCGTTTTGATTTCTTGAGCTCCAGGAGCACTAAATTCTGCAGTTTTCATGGTGTCCTCCTCATCGGCAAAAGTATGATGCATGGACAATCAGACCAATGTGATGTGCGTCACAATGTAACGTGAGCGACAGGATTGATCGAAGCTACAAACCGCTTGCAGGACGTTTTTGCGCACCCCACAGCTTCTTCCAGTTCAACTCCTGCCCTCTATTCTGTGGGCCGCTGGCGCCGGAACATGGCAATGGCTTCGATTTCAAGCAGCAGGTTAGGGCGGCAGAACATAGCCTGATTCCAGTAGAAGCCGGCAGGGGGTTGAGTCCTTGCTCGCCGTAAAAAGCTGTGCGTTCTGCATTGAAGGCGGCGGCATAGTCCCGCTCGATGTCGCGGAGATAACACGTCGTGCGCACAATATCCTTCCAGGTTGCGTCCTCCGCCGTCAGCAGCGCGGTGATGTTATTGAACGTCCTCCGGGTTTGAGCGCATAAATCGCCCGCATGCTCGAACGCCGGTGCGATTATCTGGAGGAGTTGAGAAGAGACTACCAGGTCCCGATGTTTGGCCGGGGCCATTCGAACCAAGCCCCAGCCCCCTCAATGTAAATCCTTCTGCCCACTGCCCTATATGGAAACCGGAAATCCTGAACACAGGCCAGCCCCAAAGCGTTCCTATAAGAAGGAACTGTCCCGCGCAGAAGCGTTCACAATTATGGAGCATGAGGTTAAGCAGGGTTGGTGGGACCCCGATTTACTTGAGCAAATTCACCATGAAACCAATTTTTTGGAGAAGAGCCCGTTCCCGTTCCTAGACTGGTGAACTGCTCATCGACAAGCTTCGTGAATCAAACGCCTTGAAAAAACTGTCAATTGTTCGTCATCAATTGGTCTTCAGAGGTGGCTATTGCAGTAAGTTTTCGGGGATTGGCTCTTATTTCTCACGACACAGCCGCATTTTATTCTTTTCCTACCTTATTTTACAGTCCGTGTGGCGGTTTGGTTCGCGGCATGAGGGTACGTTGTTCTGGCTTCCCCGGCGGGTGCTCCTTCTTCCCCGAGCACATCTGTGATGGCTCTGTAGAGCGCTTCCGGTTTGACAGGCTTCCGCACGAATTGTCGTGCCCCATTTTGCATTGCTGCAGCAATGTTCTCGCGATATCCAACGGCGGATACCATCACAATGCGTGCCTGGGGATCTTGCCGTATTATTTTCTCAAGCGCCTCAATTCCGCCCATCTGTGGCATAGTGATGTCCATGAGCACGATGTCGGGCTTCATCCGCTCGTATTGGGTGACAGCCATCAGCCCATCGCCGGCTTCGGCCACCACCTGGCCGCCGAAACCTTCGATCATGCGGCCTAAGTGCTTGCGGGAAAAAAGGGAGTCATCCACGATCAGGTAGCGAACGGGCAACCCGTCCTTGCTCCGCTTGATTACTGCAAACTCCTGCATAACAGCCTCCTTATGTTCTCATCTGGAGTGGGTTCTGCTTTGTGGGACTTTTCTCGCAACAAACGTTTGATAGATCTTGAGGCATGAAAACTCTAAGCGGAGGAGTCTGTATCGCACTCTCTCACGATTGACCACCACAAACAAGTTACGGTCGTAACCGGAGCACGCGATAGAGAAGAAGATTCTTATGTTTTAACGTTGAGTCCGGGATTTCACAAGGTTCAAAATATCGCAATGAAGGCTAGGTGGTTCCTCGAAAAGTTTTGAAAGTCGTTCCACGAACTAGTATGCCACGTGGCAAGGAGTAGAAATCCCATCAGGCCCTAACCGCTTGTTTTGGAGTGCCCTAGTAGTATAATCCCGCGCATGCGGCCACCGGATCAGAATACTCCAAGCACGTCCCGGGAAACGGCTGTGGTCGCGACCGTTCGCGACAGAGTTCGGTTCCAGAACGCAGGTATCGACTGCACACGAGCGCTTTACACGCCCGCCAGTTCTACCGGCCGCCACTACCATGATGATAGCAACGTGGTCCTTGCACTTTCGGGTTCGTTTACCCAAACAATGTGCTCCCGCACGACCGTCGTAGCACCGAATGGGTTGATGTACGTTCCGGAAGGAGAGATCCACGCAACCGACTTCGGGCCTAATGGAGCCTGCTGTTTCTTCGTAGCCCTCAATGAATCGTGGACGCGCAATCGGTTGGAAGACTCCAAGATTGACGCAAGAAGGCCGAAAATTGCCACCGGAGGATATCTGCAGGCCTTTGCGCTGAAGATGTATGCAGAGTTCAAAAACCCAGATTCGCTTTCCGACCTGATTGTGGAAGGTGCGGTTCTGGAGCTCTTGGGAAGATGGTTTAGAGAATGCAGCCGCTCGCATCAGCACGCACCGGCGTGGTTACGATCTGTTAAAACGTTGTTGCGAGATTCATTTCGCGAGTCCATCGCCCTCAGCGATCTTTCCCAGGCGGTTGGTGTCCATCCCTCGCACATTGCCAGGGAATTCCATCGCGCCTACGGCTTGACCATCGGCGAATGCGTGCGTAAACTGCGCGTCGATTTTATCGCGGAGAAACTCCGTAACTGCGAAAAGGATGGAAGCTCTCTAACCGATTTGGCGCTTGAAGCTGGGTTTAGCAGCCACCCCCACATGAGTTCGGTATTCAAGCGCCTAACAGGAATGACGCCTTCTCAATACAAGAAAGCTCACGGAATCACATCAATTCCATGAAAATCCCTCAATTCCATGAAAGACAGCGCGGGCAATTCCGTGTAGATTGCTGACCAGAGAAGCAGGAACAAGGTGGCGTTCGGTTGCGACCTCGAAACCGCTGCCGTGGTTATCGCAGAACCATGACCGCTGTCAGTGATGTGGCTGAGTTGCGGAGGTAACCACGGCCAGAAACCCACAGATCTTTCAACCGGAGAAATTCGATGAGAGTTAAAGTGCATTTGAGAGCAGCCGTTCTGGCGACTTGGAATCTGATAGCACCGTTCACCCTTTCAACCATCCTCCTCGTGGGGGGCGCGGCTGTCATGATGTTGGGCGCGTCCGTGAGCTGGGCTCAAAACACTCCTCTTCCCTTAGGGACGGTCACGCAATTCACAATGGTGTCTCCGTGTCCAGCGGGCAGGCATGGCAGTATGCCGCTTTCCCAGGCTGTGTGTTACACGGCTACGGTGGACAATTGCCCGAGCCACCAATTGGGCGTGACCATCCCACCACTGAACGCTACCGTCGCCATCTCCACGCCTACAAACTGGAAGAATGGAACCATCTTTCTGCACGGCGGCGGTAATGGCGAAGACTACTTCGACGCGAAGCCCGGCACTGGTATGTCCGTCTCCTATGCTAACCAGTACTACAATGCGGGCTTCCAAGTGGTACAGATCGCCTGGGCCGGCGATTGGTCCAACAATAGCAATAACCCTGCGGTGAAAGTAATGAAATACGACGCCTGTCGGCCAGCGACCATTCTGAATTATGTTTACACGAATGTGCATGGCGGAGCTACCAGTGGCGCCATGTGCGCACAGGGGCATAGCGCGGGATCGGCAGCGATGGCTTACGCGCTCTCTTGGTACGGAGCAAGCTCTTATTTAAACAATGTTGTTTTGACCTCAGGACCTGTATATGCCAACATCGAGGGCGGATGCCAGTATCCGTACTCGTCGCAGTTTCAAAATCCCATTACGGTTTGTCCATCAGGCCAACTCGGATGTATTGGGAGTAGTTGGACCGATTTTGTGCAGTACCTGAACGATGGTACGTCGAAGACAGTCGCCCAGAACACCAATCAGCCTCCGGGCAATTGCAACAATTACAACGGCTCCGGTACGGCAACCACCTCCTACGACCAGAATTGGCATGCCATGAGCATCGTTGCTTCGGGCGCCAACTATAGCTACCCCAACACTTCCTTGTCTGCGTTTCTGTGCGCCACCGGGCAGAGCCAGAACAACTCGGCCGGCCAGGGGCAGCTTTTTTACAAGAATTTCACCAGCATCAGCCAGACCCTGAACTATGCTGTGTATCGGGTGGACGGCTGCGGAGGAAGTGAGAAGATTTGGGATGGAACCACGTCCGACGGCAGCAGTGCATTTACGGTCTCAGCGGACGCCATGATCAATCGCTGCAACAAGCCGGTCAGCGGCCAGCCCTAGGTCGATTGATTCTTGAGGCTGCGAGACGACATTGAAATCGTTGCTCGGTCAAAAACTTTTGGGCTTGCGCCTGCGATTGAATCGCGTTTTCGGCATCCCGTTTTCGGTTTAAGGTTACTTTCATACACTCTCATATAGTGGACTAATTCTTTGTTGACATTCATGCTTCTTACGAACTAGTCTGCCACGAATCTGTGAACAGGACATGCTGGAAAAAGAACGGATTCGCATGTCCGTCAGTAATCCTGATGGGCAGCTCCTAGGTTAACGAATAGCTTTTGGTTCTCGATATGGGATCACTTCCCAGAGTCGAGGTGGAGAAAGATACCTATGGACATTTCCTGGCGTTCGGTCCGGTTCCACTGCGCAACGCTTGCAATCATATTTTTCGCTTCCTCTGCACTCGCCCAGCATGGCTTGTTCAGCGCCAACGGGAAGCGGGCTGGTATTCACCCGCCGACGATCGTAAATCCGCGAACCAGTTCGGCCTCGCCCACGGTATCGTCACTGAATGTCTCGGGCACTTGGACCGTGACGAGCTGTTGCTATAACTTCAGCGTCGTACTGAATCAGGACCAGGCCGGCAACATAACCGGGTCCGTCACTGGTTTGCCGGGAAATGCTTCCGGCGATCCCCCGTGTTTTGCTGCCGAGCCCGTTTCCGGTGCGGTTACTGGAAGCAATGCATTCTCATTTTCGGCGGCGATGGAGGGCGGAGACAATGAATGCGAACAGGTGTGGTCTGTTGATGCAACGATGACTTCGGACACGGTCGCATCGGCGGTGTTGAAAGTGTTTGAGAGTTCGGACGAATCTGAGGATCCGATTCCCGATGTATCCGGCACCATGACGAGAAACACAATACCGATCAAACTGATCGACCCGGTGGCTTCCGGCCTTCTCGATGGAACCACGGTTACCGAGAACGTTGATGCCATTGCGGGCGCTGCGAATCCCATTTACGTGTCGGGAACTGCCGCGGACGGCGTGACGCAGGTCATCGTCGAAGTGACTCAAGTGCAGCCGGGGGATAGCGTGCAGTTGACCTTGGTGAACGAAAGTGGACAGCAAGATTCGACGGCAAACGATGGCGGCCTGATTCCATTGGGCGGCGATCCTGCCAGCGCCGCCAGCACTCTGACGTTTCAGGCGCAGAATACCGATCCACCCATGGCGATTGCCCTCTGGGTAGCTCCCTCCAATTTCTCCCGCGGCAGCCAGGACGCGACTGCCTTACAGCGAAGCTTGACGATCCAAGCGCAAGATACAAACACAACCAACAATGGCTCGTCGTCGGCTAGCGGTTCGCAACCGGTTGCTTTGGTGCGACCACCGGTTGTGCTCATTCATGGACTATGGAGCAGTGGACAAGGAACCTGGGGCGGTTTCAACCCTGTTAGTGGGCAGAACGCAAGTCTCTGGGCACAGATGAAGCCGCAGCCAGCTGATTACAGCCAACCTGTGCAAGTCACAGCGAGCAATCCCTCATACTCAAGCTTGTCATCGGTGACGGCGGCCTCGCTCGGATTCTCATTCAATGCGCCTAACATTCTGTTGCAACTACAGAACTACATCAACAACTACGGTGTGAATAACAATGTGGCCGTCGTCCAGGCGGATGTGGTCGGTCACAGCATGGGAGGCGACATCGCCCGGACCATGGCGGGGTTATCCAACTTCACAGGCCAAAACGACTACGGGCTAGGTTCGATTCACAAGCTAATCACAATCGGCACACCGCATACCGGTACACAGCTGGCCTTTGATCTCCTCCCTGGTCCAACTGGGGATCCAAATGCTTGTGTGAGGAATGCTATCAATCGCTTTGCTGGAAACCCTTCCTTCTTGACGGCGACCGTCAATGGAATCACAGTGAATGGCGCCGTCGGAGATCTGCGAGCAACCAGTCTGCCTTTAGGTCCGTTTCCAATTGCGTACATCGCAGCAACAACGACCGCAGCCAATCTAAGCAACTTGGATGCGTCAGCGTTTTCGGCATCCGGATTCATCCACAACTACTGCGGGAAATTGGCGGGATCTCCTCTCGCGATGCTTCTGACCTCTACAACCTGGAATCAGGAATTCTCTGGAGCTGCAAACGACGGAATTGTTCCACTGACAAGCCAGGTGAACGGTACCACGAGCACGCTGATCTTCTCGGGAATCATTCACTCGCCCGGCATTGAGTCGCTGAATTTCAACCCTCCCACGGAAGTGGACTCCGCGAGCGGTATTCCGGATGAAGTAATCAACTTGTTGAACGAGCCGATCAACGGCGCCGATTTTTTCCCGAGCAACTAGTGATAAGGATGCCAATGATGTTGTGCAAACAGATGCGCAACAAGACGCCTTACTTTCTTGAGGCGAATGCTCTTTCGAAGATTTATGTCGTCTTGCCTGTACTTCTATCGCGGTTGCAACGATCACGTGCGCAGTCGCTGTTACGAAGCGTCGTCATGGAGGAGAAATGATCCGGACTAAATTACAGCTCTTTTGGCTGCTTCTGATGGGACTTCTCGTTATTCCCGCCTATGCGCAGCAGCCGTTACTGCAGATTACTTCTCCTTCTAATCTGTCACTCGCTACGGAGGGGCAAATCCTTACAATAACCATCTCCGCCGATCCCTCCGTCCAAAACATATTCATAGCGGGCCAGTCTCCTTTGCCCCCGGTACAACCAACCTCCAACTCGAACCAATTCACTTTGACTTTGCCGACCAATATAACGCCCGGATGGTATCAGCTTGGCGCGGTCGGCTCGGCGCCGAGCGGCTATGTAGAGTCCGCCCCGGTCCTGATTGACGTGGAGAGGTCAGATGCGCCCGTATCGATCACAGTTCAGCCGACGTTCTTCACCGTTCAAGGGATCGGAAGCCAAACGCCGATTCCGATTTACGGCACGTATGCGGATGGTACGAATCTATACCTCTCCAATTCGACGCAAACTGGGTTGGTGTCAGCCAATACCACAATTGCGACGGTGAGCGGCGCCACTTCTAGCGGACCAGGCATCGCTACCGCGACAGCCGTGGGGGCCGGAGAGACGTCCGTGGTTGTGAGCACGTACGCTACGGGATCGCAGACCGCTTCGGCAACAGCGACGATCTGGGTCACGGTGACATTGCCGCCGACTGGCCCTGCGCCGGTGATTACCAGTGTTTCGACGAATACGGGCACGCCCGGGGTAACGCAGGTTACGGTCAACGGCTCGAACTTTGGTTCCGCGCAAGGCAGCGGCTATCTGGAATTGGGTAACAAGAGCGCCACTTCGATCAGCCTATGGACGCCCGGTCAGATTATTGCCACCGTCCCGCTCGGCTCGATGCCGGGAGTGGTCTTGGTCAAACAGAATGGGTTGGCCAGCAACAGCCTTCCATTTACAACCGTCGTCCCGTCCATCACTGGGCTTAACCAAACGAGCGGCACGACCGGAACGCCCATCACCATCAGCGGGTCCAACTTTGGTGGAACCCAAAACGGCAGCCAGATCATGTTCAATCACGTCGCCGCCACACCCACCACCTGGACAGACGGATCGATTGTCGCGCCGGTTCCCGTCGGCGCCACGACAGGCACGATTGTCGTTATCGTCAACGGCAGTTATAGCAACGCGGTGAACTTCACTGTACCTCCGCCCGCCATCAAGACTTTGAGTCCAGCCCGCGGAGCTATCGGCGCAACCGTAACCATTAAGGGCAGCAACTTCGCCGGAGCCCAGAACACGAGTACGGTGACCTTCAACGGAATCCATGCGAATCCGTCTGTGTGGGGAGATACCTCGATCACGGTAAAGGTGCCAAGCGGCGCAACCACTGGCCCGGTCGTAGTTACCGTCAATGGAGTCGCCAGCAATGGAGCGACATTCTGGGTGAACAATACTTCCGATTTCAACGGAACGCTGACGGTGCCCGCCATCGGAACCACTGGTACTGCAACGCAGGTGCCGACGAGCGGAAATTTGGCGGCAGGTCAGAATGCCAGCCTGACATTCACTGGGACCACTGGGCAGGCACTCAGCTTCAATTTCCTGAACTCGACGATAGGTTCCTCTGCCTCCAACTGCATCGCGACGCTGTACGATCCCTCAAACAACAGCATTGGTACCGGTTATTGCGGGGTGCAGACCGCAGGGGGATGGATGGGACCAATGCCTCTGACAGCTACAGGTTTGTACCGGCTATACCTTGTCCCCAATGGGGGCGCGACCGGCAGCGTCTCAGTCTCGGTCAACAATGACTCGGATGTGACCACCCCGGCGATCTCGATAGGAGGAGCTGCGGTCACCCCGACAACGGTGATTGCAGGGCAGGATGTCCGTCTGAAGTTCACAGCCACAGCGGCGCAGCACATCGGCGTGTACGCGACCAGCGTGACCAATCCATCAGCGAGCCTGAATGTGTTGTCAGCCTCCGGCACGGTGCTGGCCAGTACATCGATCAATAACAACCCGGCAGGACAGACGTTCTTCGTGGATACACAACTGACTTCAGCTGGAACCTATCAGCTCTTGATTCAGCACGCTTCGAAGAATTTCGGCAGCGAGACATTGCAGATCGTTACAGCGCCAAACGACTTTACCGGAAGCCTTGCGGTGCCGGCGGCCGGGAAAACCGGGGCAACCACCCAGGTGCCAACAAGCGGGAACCTGGCCGTAGGCCAGAATGCGAAGCTGACATTCAAAGGCACAGCTGGGCAGAAGCTGAGCTTCAATATATCGAACTCGACGATTGGTACATCTGCCTCTTCCTGCCTGGTGACCATTTCCGATCCGAGTAAGAACGTAGTGTGGTCGGGCTATTGTGGGACCGGAGCCAGCTACATTGACACGCTGGCAATCGCTACTACTGGAACGTACACCTTCTACATCGCTCCTCAGGGGGGAGTCACCGGAAGCGTAGGGATTTCTGTGAACAATGACCAGGACGCGACAACACCGGCAATCACGGTCGGAGGCAGTGCGGTTACCGCGACAAGCCTTGTTCCGGGGCAGGATGTGCGTCTAAGCTTTACGACAACCGGGCCTCAGCACATCCTGGTATCCGCAACCAATGTGACCAATCCTCGGGCGACCCTGAGTGTGCTCTCTCCAACTGGCTCAGTGCTGGGCAGTACATCGATCACTAACAATCCGTCCGGGCAGACGTTTACCGTGGATACGCAGTTGGGCGCTGCCGGAACGTACCAACTGTTGGTTCAACACTCTTCCGCAGGCATTGGAAGTGAAACGTTGCAAATCGCCGGCGGTCCGGCTGATTTCACTGGGACCCTGACTGTACCGACGCCGGGAACGATTGGGGCTGCCACCCAGGTGCCGACGACCGGGAGCCTGGCCACAAGACAAAATGCCAGCCTGACCTTCTCTGGGACCGGCGGCCAGAGGCTGAGTTTCAACGTTTCGAATTCGACCATTGGAACCTCTCTGACTTCCTGCCGTGTGACGATTTACGACCCCAGTCGCAATGTGGCGGGATCGGGCTACTGTGGAACCGGAGCAAGCTACGTTGACACGATCAGCTTACCTGCCACCGGAACTTACAGCTTCTACATCGCTCCTCAAGGCGCCGCCACGGGAAGCGTGAGCATCTCCGTGAACAATGACCAGGACGTGACGGTTCCAGCGATCACCATCGGAGGCAGCGCAGTCACCGTTGCAAGCAAGGTTGCAGGGCAGGACGTGCGTCTGAGTTTCAATGCAACGGCGGCTCAAAACATCGTGGTAACCGCGACGAACGTGACGAATCCCTCTGCGACGCTGAATGTGGTCGCTCCCTCCGGCATGACCATGAGCAGTACATCCATCAGTTCGGGCCAGACGTTCACGGTGGAGGCCCCGCTGATCGGGTCCCAGACGTACCAAATTTGGGTGCAACATTCCTCGACCAATATTGGAAGCGAGACTTTGCAAATCACTTCGGTCCCGAACGATTTTGCAGGGACACTCACTGTGCCAGCGGCGGGGACGACTGGACCGGTGACACAAGTGCCGACGACGGGGAACCTGGCGTCAGGGCAGAACGCGAGTCTGACCTTCAATGGAACGGCCGGCCAAAAGCTCAGCTTCAATGTGCTGAACTCAACCATTGGAACGGCTTACTACTCCTGTCTTGTGACAATTTACGATCCCTCGCTCAACGTGGTGGGGTCGGGTTACTGCGGCAAAGGAACGAACTTTATTGACACGATCACGCTGGCTTCGACGGGAACCTACACCTTCTACATGAATGCGCAGGCATTCACAGGAAACGCGGCGGTCTCGGTCAACAATGATGCCGACGTGACCACACCCGCAATCACGATTGGGGGGAGCGCTGTCACTACGACAACCACAGTGGCCGGCCAGGATGTACGTTTGAGTTTCACCGTGACGGCAGCGCAACACATCAGCGTGACCGCGACCAATGTGACGAACCCGTCTGCAACGTTGAGGGTCGTATCGCCGTCCGGTTCAACGCTGGTCAGTACACCGGTCAACAATAATCCATCCGGACAGACATTCTTCGTGGATACGCAGCTATCCGGGGCTGGAACTTATCAACTCTGGGTCCAGCACTCTTCAACAAACATCGGCAGCGAAACACTGCAAATTGGCGTGGTGCCCCCCGATTTCACCGGGACGCTAAC
Organism: Terriglobales bacterium; assembly: GCA_035651775.1. Lineage (GTDB taxonomy): Bacteria > Acidobacteriota > Terriglobia > Terriglobales > Acidobacteriaceae > QIAW01. The sequence goes on along the minus strand of DASREY010000108.1, from coordinate 21,982 downwards.
CGTACCGGCAGCGGGAACCACCGGACCGGTGACCCAGGTTCCAACGACCGGAAGCCTGGCCCCGGCACAGAATGCAAGTCTGACCTTCAGTGGGACCTCTGGACAGAAGTTGAGCTTCAACGTGGTGGATTCCACGATTGGAACGTCTTCTTCGTCGTGCATAGTGACCATTTATGACCCGAATCACAAATCTATAGAATCGGGCAACTGCGGGAAGGGCGCGACCTTTGTCAACACCGTGACGCTGGCTGCGACCGGGGCATTCACTTTTTACATTGATCCGCAGGGAGCTGTGACAGGAAGCGTAGGAATTTCGATTAACAATGATTCGGATTTCACGGGAACATTGACCGTTCCCTCGACAACCGGGACTGGACCGGTCACTCAGGTACCGACCAGCGGGAATCTGTTGCCAGGACAGAATGCAAGTCTGACGTTCAGCGGAACTTCTGGACAGAAGTTGAGCTTCAACGTGGTGAACTCGACGATTGGAACCTTTTCCTCGTCATGCACAGTGACCATCTACGACCCGACTCACACTTCTGTAGGATCAGGCAACTGTGGTACAGGAGCAACCTTTGTCAACAGCGTAACCCTGGCTTCGACAGGAACCTACACCTTTTACATCACACCGCAAGGCGGCGCTACAGGAAGTGTGGGAATTTCGGTCAACAATGTCTCCGATTTCACGGGGACGCTGACGGTGCCCTCAACCGCCGGAACGACTGGGCCGGTCACTCAAGTGCCGACCAGCGGCACCCTCTTGCCAGGAGAGAACGCGAGTTTGACCTTCAGTGGAACGGCCGGACAGAAGTTAAGCTTCAACGTGGTGAACTCGACGATTGGAACCTCTTCCTCATCGTGTGTCGTGACGATCTATGACCCGAGTCGCACCTCCGTCGGTTCTGGCAACTGCGGGACGGGAGCAACTTTTGTAAACAGCGTAACCCTGGCTTCGACAGGAACATATACCTTTTACATTGCTCCGCAAGGCGGCGCTACTGGGAGCGTGGGAATTTCGGTCAACAATGTTTCTGATTTCACCGCAACCCTGACGGTACCGGCGGCGGGACAGACCGGGCCTGCTGTCCAAGTTCCAACCACCGGGAATCTCGCTCCTGGGCAGGATGCTTCGTTGACCTTCAGTGGATCTACAGGACAGACTCTAAGCTTTAGCATGGCGAATTCAACCATTGGGAGTGACTACTATTACTGCGGAGCGACGCTGTACGATCCGAATAACAACTCGGTCGCTACTGGTTGGTGCGGGAGAAATTCGAACATTTTCGGAACCGTAACACTGGCCTCAACAGGAACTTATACACTTCGCTTGGTTCCCGGGACTGGCGTCACCGGCAGTGTATCAGTCTCGGTCAACAACGACCAGCCAGTCACGGCTCCAATCTCGATTGGCGGCTCGCCCGTCACAGTAACGACAACTGTCGCGCTACAGAATGCAAACCTCCCATTCAGTGGTACCGCGAATCAAATCATTACGGTCTTGATGTCGAACGACACGTTCCCGGGATGCTCTGTAACGCAGGCTGGCGTGAACGTCACGGTCTTCAACCCGGACGGAACCAAGCTGGTGTCATACTCCTGTCTGGGTAACGGCGATCTCCCACGTATCACGCTTCCTCAAACTGGCACGTATACGCTCAATCTATCGCCCGGCGCCTGGAACTACACAGGCAGCATGACCTTTACGTTGGACAATGTTGTCGATGTGAACACGACAATCACTCCGGGCGGGCCTCCAGTCACGGTAACCACCAATACCGTGGGACAACACGCAAACCTCACATTTACTGGCAGCCCAAATCAGCGGGTGGCGCTGAATTTGACCAATGGTACCTATCCGGGATGCGGCATCTTTACCAGCGGAATTACCGTCAAGATTTACAACCCTGACGGCTCGATACTGGCGCAAGCAGGATGCCTGGGGACGCCATACTTCTTCGATACGATGACTCTCTCCCAGACTGGGACATACACGATCACGGTCGATCCGAACCCATATACAGGGTCTGTAACCCTAACCTTATATAGCGTTCCGGCGGACGTATCAGGTTCCATTACAATCGGTGGAACCGGTTTCACATTCACGACCGTCGTGGGACAAAATGCAAACATTACCTTTAGCAACCCACAGACACAGACAGTTACGCTCCATTGGTCTGCCGGTACCTACTCGAGTTGCAATCTGACCGTGACGAATTCGTCCAATACTCAGGTTGGATCGGCAGGTTGCCAGGGAGCTACCGGATCGTTGAGCCTGAGCAACTTGCCATCTGGCGCCTACAACATATTCGTCAATCCAGGTGGAACGAGCACAGGCGGGTTAACAATCAGTGCGACGTCGCCGTAGGGGAAGCGTTAGACGCCGTGTCAGACCAATTGCCACCGAAGAATAGAGGAAGGCTATTGCAATCTGATTCACGAGGCGTTCGTAGAACTTCGCTGTTTGGAAGATGAGCAGGCACGACTTACCCTGTGCCTTTCACAATCTGCCGAAGACGATTTATGGATGGGGTACTTGGAGTGTGCAAGTACCAGAGCCGCTTTGCAGCATTATCAGACAAAGCACAAAGCAATGCAATCCAGGCCCTCCGCCGCTGCTTGCGTCGAGAAGGCACCGCTTAGAAAATCTCCGGGGTTTTTACGGCGCTGATTTTGGGTTGTTTCGCTTTGAAATGTCCTGATTCGCCGAAATCCATTGACAACGCGCACGAACCGGAGGATATTCTTCCTTTCTACTCAGGTCGCATTCCTTTAGTCAGCTTCTTTACGGGAGGTCTGAATGCCCATACTCGTGCTTGGCATCCTCTTCGTCTGGACGATGGCGGTCTTCCGCCTTCTCTGCTTCCGCACTACTCTGGGTCCGCGGACTTTGCTCACCTTTGTTGGGCTAGGGGCGCTGCTGGGAACGGTGGCCAATCCGCTGGCGGAGAAGTTTTTCAATTCCTATCGTTATGACGGAAATCAGCTCTACGTGTTGCTGATTATTGCCGTGCAGCACCTGTTCATGGTGGCGTCGGTCCTGTTCCTGTTGTCGCGGCCAGCGTGGCGGCGCGGTAGCAGCGTATGCGACGCGTTCCTGACCGCGTTTGCGATTGGCGCCGGCTATGAGTTTTTGGGCGCCTTGCTGGCCTTGGCCCCATCTGGAGGCATGGCTGCCGGCCTGTCATTTCTGCCGCCGGGAGTCGCTTCGACAACCACGGTCACGGTTGCCGGCTATGCTTATTGGAGCGGACTGGTGGCGCTTGTCTGTGCCACCGGCTTTCGTTTTCTGCGTAACCCCTCGCTGGCATATGGCGCGACCGCGATTGCTCTGCTTTTGTGCACAGTGGATCACTACGGCGATCTTCACAATGGCCCGACAGCCGAAAAGATCGGCATATTTACCCTGCACGGCGCTCTGCTGCCCTGGCTCGTGCTCCTGCTGCTGATCGGTGCGGTGTTCCTGGAGATGCGCTGGACGAAGTCCAACTCTGCAATTAAAGACGCCATCGCCGAGTTCCAGGCGGTGGCGCCTGCGATTGTCACTCTTAGACTCGGACAAGCGAAGCTGGCGGGCGCCAGCCATCATTTGCGGCGACAAAAAGAGATTCTGGAAGCAGAACTACGGCGCGAGCCTGGCAACGCTCAAAGCCAGCGCCAACTGGAGTCCATTCAGGCTTCGCTCACCCGGCTGGCGAGCATCGCACCCTCTCCGCAAGCTGGGTTTGTCGATTGGCTGAAACGCCGCTGGGTACAAATCCTGGCGGTCATGGCGCTCTTGTGCCTGGGCGTGTTTATCGAGATGCCCGACATGGTCACTCTGGGTAACTGGATTTGGAGTTCGCTGCCCTTGGCCACGCACTTTGTTCCATTTCAATTGACACTACTTAATACTGTCCTGGTCGAGTTCCTGATCTGGGAATACGTGAAAGCGCCGCGGCAGGCTTTTTCACAGACCATCGGCGATGAGGTAGCGCAGTTTTCTGCCGAGCGCCGCATACTTCAATTGGGGCTGGGGGTTGTACTCGTGGCATTGCTCTATCCTCATCCGGCAGAGTTCACCGCCTTCCAGTCGAATCTGGCAAGCGGAGCAAACCTGCGGGTCCCCGGCTTTAACGAAGACCAAGCACTCACGCTGTTGCTTTTGCTGGCCTGGGCGGCAACCGGTCTTACTGCGAAGCGCTCAGAGCTGTGGCAGAAAAGAGCAGCCGGCGATCATTTGCGAAATCTGGCCCATAACTTCATTACCGTATGCAGTGCCGCCGCGGTGGTCTGGCTGGCTTTCGCTTTCTTCACCCAAATCCAGGTGTATGCCCATGCAAATTGGGGCCCGAGGTTCTTTAACTACTTTCAGGCAAACGGCAATTCGGTGCTGGAAATGGTGCTGGGGATTTTTACCATAGCGTTTTCGTTTGGAGCCGCGTGGCTGGTGAATTTGTTGGCTGCGCGATTTGAGAAAACACTTCTGGGTGCTGCACGCGGTCCGGCGCCTCCGGGCGCGGTCGCGGCAGGCGCAGGAAAGTGACGGAATGACTGCCCCACCGGCCGCGCAGAATTCGAAACGTACAGAACAGGCATTGCGCTGGAGCCTGGTGGCTTGTGCTTCGGTCTCATTGGGAGCGCTGGTGGCGCACGTGCTGGGCGTGTTGCCGATGCCGTTTTTTCTTGAGGTATTCGGAGTACCGTCACTGCTGGTCATTTATGCGCTGGCGGCGTACGCAAAAAAAATCAATGCGCGCATCCTGACCAATGGACTCTGGGTTGGATTCTGGGCAGGCCTGGCGGCAACGCTGGTTTACGACGGCGTGCGTTCTCTGGTCGAGCGCGGGCACTGGTTTGGCTACAACGGCTTTGTGCCCATCCTGATGTTTGGATCGTGGATTACCGGACAGCCAACCACCAGTATCGCCGCAAAGATTGCCGGCTGGACGTATCACTATTGGAACGGGGCCACTTTCGGCGTGATTTACACGCTGGCCCTGGGACGAAAGCGGTGGTGGTGGGGCGTGGGCTACGGCATCCTGATGGAGTGTTGCATGCTCGGACTCTTTCCATTGTTTTTGAAAGTAACAAGCAAGGCCGACTTCATTGCTGTCAGCATGATCGGTCATCTCTTCTACGGAGCAGTGTTAGGCCTGCTGGCAGAAAAATATTTGCGCTACTAAGGAGGACCAAATGAGAATTGCATCGCGATTCGCCTCGCTGGCATGGATTGCCCTCTGTCTAATGTTCCTGGCGCTTCCGGCATATGGCGGTGACTGCGCCAGCCCGGACGATTGCAGCGCAATTCCCGATAACGGAACCAAGGCGGCGTGTGGCCTGGGAATCCTTGCCGGCTATGGACTTTACCAGCGCAGCCAAAAGCAGAAGCCGGAGCCGGAAGAAGGATCGAGCGGGTCGACTGACGAGAGTTTGCTGTTCGGCGGCGGCAGCCCAGGCGGAGGCGATCAAGTCGCTTCTAGCGCTCCGCCCGCCAATGGTCCGGGCGCTGCTCCTCCCGACGGACCACTTGGTGGTTCTAACGGCCCGAAAACTCCCGGCGGTCCGCCTGATGGACCATTGGGCGAATAGAACACAACGCAGAAGAAGAACTACAGAACGCTCCAATGACGGAGGAAGGTGTGAACAGATTTCAATCTCGTCTTGCAGCCTCAATTGTTATCGCTTTGTCACTCAGCGTGCTTCTAGGGGCGCAAACCACCAAGGTCGGTAAGCCCGCAAAGCCGGCGGGCAGCAGTGCGACCCCCAGCACGTCTCAGCCACAAACAAAGGTGGATGAGACCGTCGCAAAGCGCCAGGTGCAGGATGCCATTGCCATCATGCAAAGCAGAATGGCTGCAATGGACGCGCGCTACGGAAAAACGGGAGCCGCACAAACACTCGCCACCGCCTACAAAAAACAAGGGGGCGCCGCCGCTTCGGTGAAAGATGGAGATGAATGGACACAGTGGCTCGGAGATTCGTGGACGCAAGCCAAACCCTTCTACGAATCCAATCTGAAGGACCTGCAAAACGCCCTGGATGTGTTCACCACACAACAAGGCGCGTGGCCGAGCCAGTTGAGCGCCATCGCGGCCGGCATGAAGGAGTGGAAAAAACAGGAACTGCAACTTGAAGCCCTGTTTCGCGCTTCAGTGGCTCAGATCGCGCAGCGGGAAAGCGTACTTGCACAATTGACCGCTAATCCCAAGCTGGCTCCAGAACTTCAGAAGAAAGCAGACGCTCTCAAGACTTCCGCCAACAAGACTCGCGCTTCAGAGGCAGCTATCGCGGCCCACACGCATCTGATCGGTACAATAAAAGTCGAGCAAAATCCACCAGTCTCCGGAAAGCCGAAGCCGACTCCAACGCCAAAACCAACCCCCAAACCGAAGCCAACTCCAAAACCAAAGCCGAAGCCGAAGCCGACACCCAAGCCCACTCCTAAACCAAAGCCAACACCTGCCAAGACTCCGGCTCCTGCCAAGAGTCCTACGCCTGAAAATCCACAGAAGCCCCAGGTAACCGAGGTAGATACAACGGTCTGCAAATGCAAACCGAAAACTGTATCTTTCAACGTGCAGACCACGGGTGAAACAGTGGAGACCTCAGACCGCTCCATTGCCATCGGGCAAATTCGCGATGGCCAGTTGCAGATCACAGGCAAAAAAACCGGCGAGGCCACCATCACCGTGTCTGGTGAAGTGGTGCGCTACAACGTCGGAATTCCTGATGCGCCGGCCAAAGGCAAAGGCGGAATTCACGGCAACGGCCCCAATGACGTGCCTCTCAACGGAAATTATCCCTTCACCGAAAAAGTGCACGTCAAAGTGGTTTGCGATCTCAATGGCGACTGGCAAGGCCCCATGGGGAACGTAAAGATCATCGATTCTTGTGGCAAAGTAACGCTTTCGGCCGGCAATGGAAAAACGGTCTTCAGCGGCACAGCCCAATATAGCGACACCGGCTACAGCAAGATCAAGTTGACGCACAGCCTTGCTCTCGAAGAAGTCGAGGCTGGCATGCCTGCGCCGGTGCGGCCACAGGTCGCCGGCAGAGAGGTTTCACTTGAAGGCACTGTTGGCGAAGGCGAGCAAAATATACAGGCGAACTTGATTCGCGATCAAGTTCACTGGGTAAAAAATGACGACGGCTCGTACAGCGTGAGCTTCCCCGGCAAAGACAAAAGCGCGGTTGTATTTACGCGTTCGGCGAGCGATAAAGCTGGTGCTGCGCCGGCTGGGGGAGACAAAGGGAAAAAGCCTAAATAAGAAATATAAGAACTCAACTCACCGGCACTCCGGCGGGGCGCATGACAACTGCAAGTGCGGGCAGTGTCTTTACATGCATGCAGGTTGGAGAGCGCTACTTCATGGGGCCTCTACGCGGAAACATTGGCCGCGCCAGTTATGACTTCAATATTGAAATCTATGACGGTTTTAAAGGTCCCGGACCTACCAGTCTGGAACGGAAGTCACGCCGGCAGCGGCGTTGCATCGCTAACTGTTCATATGGTTCCCACTCCGCCTGAGCATTATTCTACGGACGAAAGCAAGCAGCTTGTCAGCGGTGTGGGCGACGCGACCATAGTCCTCAACAACGATAAGCACTCAGGGAGAGTTGATGCGTCTCTGTCTGGACGTTCAGGAAAGACGCACGTTTCGGGAGCCTGGCGCTGCCCGCCTGAGTAGCTGGTTTCCTATCCTGCATGCGTGACACTTTTTCTTTTTTTGCCACTTACATATGCAGGGTTCGGAAAAGCGACTTTCCGCAACCTGGATCTTTTCAGGATGTACTCCACGCGTTGAATCTATTGTTGAAATACTAAAAAAATGCAGGCCGCAACGGCTGCGACCTCGCCAAACGCGAGCAGTGGGAAGCGTAGAGAGACCATAAGAACATGGGTTCTTGAGAGGAAGTAATGAAACATTCAGCCAGAAATCTCGTGCTTACTTTGATCGCGGTGTATCAATGTTTGATCCAGGCATATAGCCAAACGCAAACAGCAAGTCTACGGCCAGGCCAGCAGATGCTTTGGCATCGCATCTCGCCGAGCTCCGAAAAACTCGATGGACCGGTGCTCTACCAGCTTTTGTTCAATGCCAGCGCAACGCCGGGCACGGTGCCGGTATTCGATACGAATCCGCGCCATCTTACCAACTCGCCCATCACCGTTATCGGCGGCAACTTGTTCGTTGGCGGAGACCGCGGACTCAGCATTAACGGCAAAACCGGTCTTATCATTTTTGCCAGCGGACAGACCTTTCCCGGCGCGACGGGAGTGAACAGCGTTAACTCGGCCGATAACTTTATCGTGGTTGGCGGTACGGCAACCAATCCCACAGTGGGATTGAATACCGCGAATACGGACGCACGTTATCTGGCGCTCACCGGCGGGACGATGACGGGAAACATCACCTTTGCCGCCGGTCAGACCTTCCCGGCCACTGGATTGCCTAATCTGGCAGGCGAGGTGACCGGCCCTCCGGGAGCGACGGTGGTCTCGAATGCGGTTGCCGCCAACACGGTGAACGCAATCGTGCGCAGGGACGGCACGGGCAACTTCTCTGCCGGGAGCGCCGCGCTAGCTGGCGTCCTGGCGCTGCCCCATACGACATCAGCTTCTGTCGGTACCGTTACTCTTGGACCAGCGCCGTTCCTGCATAGTTTCGGGTCACAGAATACTTTCGTGGGCGCGTTTGCGGGGAATTTTGGCATGACAGGCGGCGGTAACACCGGAGTGGGTTATCTCGCTCTCAACAGCGACACGTCGGGCGACCTCAACTCTGCTTTTGGCGCTATCGCCCTCGTCAACAACACTACGGGCGGGGGCAACTCAGCCTTCGGTTCTCAGGCGCTCGCTGCGAACACGACAGGGACGGACAATTCGGCCTTCGGTCTCTACGCCCTCCAAAGCAATACGGCCAGCTTCAACTCCGCGTTTGGTAAGGGCGCGCTGCAATCCAATACGAGCGCCGATTACAACTCAGCCTTTGGTTTTCTGGCGCTTAACAGCAACACAACGGGTGAGGGTAACGCTGCTTTTGGCAACTATGCACTGTTCAAAAACACAGAGGGTAGATCTAACGCAGCATTCGGCGGCGGCGCTCTCCAGGCCAACACAACCGGCACAGCCAATTCTGCCTTTGGCACTCAGGCGCTTAACGACAACACAACCGGCGCAGACAACTCGGCTTTTGGCGCGGGCGCCCTTGTGCTCAATAACGGCGGGCACAGCAATGTCGCCATTGGAGAAGCACTGCGCAACCTGACGACTGGAAGTTCCAACATCGCCATTGGGAATGATGCGGGTTTGAACCTGACGGCGGGCGAAAGCAACAATATTTATATCGGTAATCTCGGGATGGCGGGCGAATCCAACACCATTCGCATTGGCACCACCCCTAATCAGACTGCAACATTCATCGCCGGCATTAATGGCACGACGAGCGCCAGCGGGGTGAACGTCTTTGTCAACAGCGCCGGCCAGTTGGGCACAGCTACTTCCTCACGCCGCTTCAAGCAGGATATCGCCGACCTCGGCAACGAGAGCGATGTCCTATTGAAGCTGCGGCCGGTCGCCTTCTATTACAAGTCCGAATTCGATTCCAGCCACACACGCCAGTATGGATTGGTCGCGGAAGAGGTAGCCCAGATCGCCCCCGGTCTGGTGGTCTTTGACAAAGACGGCCAGCCCGAAACCGTGCGGTATCACTTCGTCAACGCCATGCTGCTGAACGAGGTGCAGAAGCAGCGCCGGCTGATCGAAGAACAACAGCGGCTGATGGAACAGCAGCAGAAGGAAAACGAAGAAATGCAATTGCAGCTCAAGCAGGTTATGCTGCGTCTGGCTGCAGTTGAAAAGTCTGTGCCTGCCACTCAATTGGCCAACGCCCAGTAACGGACCCCATTACAGTTCCCGGGAATTTCTCTTAACTCCGCAAGGTAACGAGCGCCCGCAGCCGGTTACACAAGTCTACGGCCAGGCCAGCAGATGCTTTGGCATCGTGTTTCGCCAAGCCCCGAAAAACTCGATGGACCGGTGCTCTACCAGCTTCTTTTCAATGCCAGGGCAACGCCGGGCACGGTGCCGGTATTCGACACCAATCCCCGGCATCTCACCAGTTCGCCCATAGCGATTACGAACTAAAGGGCAGCTAAGGCGCGTGTGAATTCAAGAAGCTTTTCGCGGAATTGTTGTGGATTGTTGAACTGCAGCACCTTTGGAGAGAGCGGCTTAAGCATGCCTTTCAGGTCATCGCGAGGACTGCTGTAAGCCGTTTGCCGCAGATAGAAGACTTTGCAGTTGCATTCAGGTGAAAGCTTTTCTCGTTTTCTTCCGGAAGTAAACCTCTGTCCCCGCGACAGGATTGCAACAACATGCAAAGCTTCTGGAGAACCCAGCTTGCAAGACGTGGACTGCGTTGTTGCCTGCGCAATTTGCTCCTGGAAGAATCTGCCGGCCTCCCGCCCGTCTTGCAGAGTCGCAACGCTGACGGTCGCTTGCTTTGGGCTAACGATCTCGTCTTCCATCTTGTCCCAATCTACTTCCCTTGCTGCGGTAAACGGCAAAAGCATGCGATGCTGAGGAACATCAAGTACGGCGATCCGCATGCATCCGCCCTTTAAATCCAGCCCGCTTAGCGTACTGGCCGTTTCGAGCAGCAGGCTTTGGTTATAGGCATCAAAAAACAAATGCTGCGGTCTGCCGGCAGAAGGAAAGCGCAATTGCAGGCCGCTACCTCTGCCAACAAAAAACACCCTGGGTAAAAGAAGGCTTCCCGCAGGCTCGTAATTTGCGCTGAGATCAACGATCAAGTCAAGCTGAATGGGTCGTTGTGTCGCAACCGGCAAAAAGACACGTTCACGCGCCAACGGCGCGGTGCTGTCCGGGGGAGGCAGGAGCGTAATTTGTGGCATTCCAGTGAGAAGCCCAGGGAATAAATCACGGTCGGGCTCGCCGATCTGCACCCGGCTGAAGGAAACATTTCTCTTTTTTGAAATTGCGTCGTAGACGATGATGGCAACTCTATAGGCGCCTGGCTTCAGATATAAATCGGCCAGCATCTGAAGCTCAGTGTTGATAAGTCTGTCATCAATCCTGATAGAACTATAGCTCTCCTCATCGTCCCATTCGCCGTTTTCGGCAGCAGCTTTCACAATGAAATGAAGCTGGTGCATAACCCCCTGTTTCTGTAAAAGCTTGCCGTCGATTTCCGCAGTGACTCTCACCACAGTTCTCAATTGAAATGTAAGCACCGGCTCGCTGAGAGCGACCGTCCAGGGGATTTCTGTGCGCTCTCCCTGAGAAAGCCATTCCGGAATCGGTAACTGAATCGTCCTGTGTAAATCCTGCGCCTGCGGAACCATGGGTAGAGATTGCGCAAAAGCGCAAGGACATAGGAATGCCAAACCCATCCAAAGGGCGAACACCCCTCCGGCAAGAGTCCCGGCAATTCGCCACAAGCTCCGCCTCGGCTGCATCGCTTAGATTATACTTTCCAGTACTAAAGACTTGTGCGCTTAAAGTGGTGGTGGATTCGAAGCCCCGCCAGCTTCGCGGCTTGATTGGTTCTGTCGCGCCGAAGAGGAACACTCTCAATGATTTTGTAAAAGCAAAGGAATCGATAGAACGTGCTGTAGCTATTCATGCCCTCACGATACAAGCTGGCATACTGGCAGAAATCATCTGAAAGTAACGGGCTGATTCCACCACCGAAAGTCATTTCAAATTGTGGAGTTCGGGTACGAAGCGAATTAATGCTGCTTTGGACCTCCGTAATCTGGATCGTTTCCACATGAACAGGGATATCAAGGTGAAGCGACCATGCGCTCAAAAAGGGCGCGATGGCTTCATAACCTGGGCGGCGGGCTGGTCCTGGGCGGAGTGGCAGGTCGCAAGTAAACGTTTTGGATTTGTTAAGAAGGAAGTGAGCATGACCAGGCTCAAACATCGAAAGACAAAAGAAGAAGAACTGAGAAAACACAAAGACTTGTTGATCGAGAGTGTTCGGACGCATCTTCCGCCCGCCTTCATCCAGCGAGGATTTGCCGTTGTTTCGCGAGTACGCCAAGAGCCGGCGGATAGAAAATCTGTGGGTACGTTTCCCTTTGAGCTACTCCGGCGCGCCAGACCGGATGGGGCAGTCGATCTGGTTGAGATCCAATTTGCAACCTACCAACGCGCTGCCTTTCGGATCAATGCGTGTGCGGTGCTGAAGGAGGGAATGATGACCCTCGGTGGTCATCGGAGCGTCGAGGAGCTCCATGCCGGTGGGCTTCACGATCACTTGCAGATCCATGCTCGCCCATGGCTGAGACCGTCCTTAAGAGCATTGGGGCTGGAGCCGCTCGGAGCGTGGTTTTCGCTGCCCCTCTGGTGGTTTCGATCTCCTCTCCAAGCTAACTATGACAAGCTTGCCTTACGTGTCGCGAGCTTCTTGCCAGAGATCGAGTTGGCACTGCGCGAAGGCAAACTGGGGCCGCACATGCGCCAAATAGTCTTTCCTGCAAAGCTGCGGGGCAGTACAGCCAATCCCTCCCTGGTCTAGAACCCCGTGTTTGAAGCGTGGTCGGCCTTCCACTTTAGCCGCCCTTCAGCCTCCCTTCCATGATCCCGGCCAGGCCGCCGATTCGCGCCCGTTGGCGCATTGACCCATGGCGGTCGCCAGGCAAACGCATGGGATCGGAAAGCCAGATTCGCTGTGAATTCACCGTGAATTCACAGCGAATTCACCTTTCTGGTTGAGAGTTGCTCGACTACACTCCGTCCGCCAATTTCTTCGGGAATTTAATTGGGTGGAGATTATGAGAAAATTCGCGGGCGCTACGCAGCAATTTCATTTCGGCTATAGAGGCCTAAGAAGCGTTCTTATTTCGACAATGGCTTTTGCTCTGTTGGCTGCCACAGCCTGTGCAAAGCAGGGCGCTGTGCGCACGCTTTACACGGCGCCGAACACGGCATTCGTCGAGCAGCCGAGCGGTGAAACGGTAATAACCGTCAATGACACCTCGGGCTCGATTGCGACACTTCAGGCCGAAATCAATAATGCCCGCAGCGCCAATCCTGGGAATGTAATTGCGATCCACCTGCTGCGGGGCGCCATCTACACCGTCAGCGATACCAGCCTCACGCTCAGTTCGCACGAATGTCTTGTAGCGGAAGGAGCCATCTTTCGGGCCGCGAACTCCTCCATCACCGTGCCGCTGATCACCATTGCTGCCGGCTCTACCAATGTGTCGGTCGCGGGTGGAACCTTTGACGGACAGGGAGCAAACATCCAGGCTATTTACGCTCCCTCTGCAGCCCGGGTGAACATTGATAAAGTGGTGGTTAAGAACTTCGGATCCGATGGCGTCTTCCTGAACGGCAATGGCAACACGGCGTTTGACAATGAAATCACGGTTACCCGCGCCGATGTTTCAACCAGCGCCGTGGGCATCCACATTCAGAATTCCACCCAGACGACCCTTCTCGATAACAACTGCCATGACAATGGGAGCGGAATCCTGGTTTCCGCCGCCTGGGCCAACGTCGCCAACAATACCTGTCACAACAACATCACCGGCATTGATATTGCTGGTGGCAACGATAACATCGTCGCCAACAACACCTGTGACAACAACGGCACCGGCATTCATGTCGGGGCGACCAAGAACATGGTCGTCTCCAACGCGCTGGGCGGCAATACTACGGCAGGAATTACGTCCAACGGTACGAGTAACAATTTCATCGATAATCTGTTTACTTCGGGGAATGCCACGAACTTTATCAGCAATGGTACGAGCGATAACATCATCGCCTATCAATCGCCGATCAGCGCTTCAGGCGAGAACTACTTCTATCCGCCATTGATTGATAACCAGCACACGGATCCGACCATCGTCAATGGCATGGGTCGCACCGATCTGACCATCAGCTCGACCACGATTGACGATGTGCAGAACCAGTACAATGCCGCGCGCACCGCTAACCCGAACAATGTGATTGTGCTCCATCTCAATGGAACATTTACCGTAGGCGCAAACCCGCTGAAACTTTCATCGAATACCAGCGTCCTGCTGAACGGAGCTATCCAGATCAATTCGTCGACCAAGGCCAACACTGCTGTTTCAACTTCAGCCAGCGGCCAGACCCGCATCTCCATCTCCGGCGGCACTCTCGATGGGGGCAATTTGAATGGGCACACAGGGATCTCTGCCAGTAACGCTTCCATGATCCAGGTGGACGGGATGACGATCCAGAACTTCGGCGACAACTCCTCGCACCACAGCGGCTCCGATTCGATCCATTTCACTGGCGGTACGACGCCGTATGCTGTGACCCGGTGCACCATCAACAAGAGCGGCGCGCGCGGAATCTGGTCGCAGTTAAACCATCAGAAAGCGCTTTATGCTGATAACTCCGTCGTCCAGACGCGGGCATGCATCGATGCTGATTCGCACACCTTTGGTTCTGTCATGATGTTCAACTTTTGCGACAGCAACACCTATGGGCTCTTCATCGAACAGGGCGCCGCGCACAATACGGCGATAGGAAACGTCAGCAACAACAGCGCCCGGAAAGATATCACCGTTTTCAACAACAACGATACGCCAGCGGTCGAGTTCAACAGCATCATCAGCAATACGATCTCCGGCGGGAGCACCGGGATTCAAAGCGGTTCAACCCCCGCCGGCATTTTCACTTCCAGCAATTTCTTTTTTAACAACGTGGTGCTGAATACTTCCATTCAGTCCCAGCTTTCGGGCGCCGAGAATTATTATTCGCAAAACTATCTCTTAGGTGGCACGCTCTCGACCAGCGGCGCAGAGACCTTCTTCAATTCAGCGGATGTGAGCGGCAACTTGCAAATTCGCGACAGCAATAGTGGGCTGGCCGTTGTGGCACAGAACGCCTCGACGGCAGATGGCGCCGCCATTGTTACCTTCCAGCCCAGCCCGATGGGGAATGGCACCAACGATGACGAATGGCAGTTCATTCCGACCAGCAATGGATATTACCGAATTGTGAACGGCAATAGCAGCCTGGTCATGGCCGTACAAGGCGCGGCCCTTAGCAGCGGCGCGCCTGTGATTCAAACCGCTTATATCGCCGGCTCTACCAACAATGGCGAGTGGCTCATTCAGCCGAACGACAATGGCCTCTATAATTTGGTCAACCGCTTGAGCGGCCTGTCTCTCGACGTACCTGATGCCAGCACCACGGAAGGCACGCAGCTCGATCAGGCATCCGCGAGCGGCGCCGCCAATCAGCTATTCAGCCTGGTCGAAGATGCTCCCCTGCCCATTCCGACCATAACCCTCAGCGGACAGCCGGACACCAACGTTACATACGGCACGCCTTCTACCGTGAATGTCTCCATCTCCGGTGCACAAGGACCAGGTACTGGAACTATCAGTTATGAGATCGATGGGGGAGCTTCCACCACACTCACACTCAGCAATGGCGCGGCCAGCATTACTGTGGGTGTACTCCCTGTGGGTGCGCACACGGTTGCCGTTACCTACAACGGCAGCATCCACTACATCGCAGCCACGCAGGCGCTCACGCTGACGGTAAATCCGGCGCCGTTGACGGTAACTGCCGATAACATCACAGCCGTGTATGGTTCCCCTCTGCCGGCCTTCACCGGTTCGATTACGGGCGCGGTGAACGGCGACACCTTCAGCGCGAGCTTCAGCAGCGACGCTGGAACCAATCCCTCGGTTGGTAGCTACACGATCACACCCGCCGTTACCGGCTCTAACCTGAGCAATTACACAGTTACTATCAATCCCGGCGTTCTCACCATTACACCGGCGCCCTTGACAGTCAATGTTGACAATGCCATGCGTCAGTATGGCTCTCCGGACCCGGCCTTTACCGGAACCATCCTTGGCATAGTAAACAATGACGCCATTACGGCCACATACTCATCCACCGACAGTGTGACGAGCCCGGTGGGAACTTATCCCATCACGGCTTCGTTAAGCGGCGCGGCTTTAAGCAACTACACCGTTACCGTCAACCCTGGAACACTCACCATCACGCCGGCGCCACTCACCGTGAACATCCAGAGCGCCACGCGGCTCTACGGTTCCATCAATCCTATCTTTCAGGCGAATTTCACTGGTTTGCTCAACGGCGATACACTTGGCTTCAGCGGGTCGGCTCCCGCAACGGTCACATCGGATGTTGGAAACTACCCGATTACGGGCGCAATCACCGGTGCAGCAGCAGCCAACTACAACATCAGCTTCAACAATGGCACGCTAACAATTACTCCAGCACCCCTGGTGATCGCGGTCGCCAATGCCATCCGCCAGTACGGTACACCGAACCCGATTTTTACCGGCACAATTGTGGGACTGCTTAACAGCGATCCGCTAATCGTTACTTACTCAACCGTGGCCACACCATTGAGCAGCGTAGGTTCTTATCCCATCGTCGCGAGCGTGACCGGCCCGGCGAACAAGCTGGCCGACTATACGATTATGAGTCAACCGGGCGTGCTGACAATCACTTCTGCGGCACTGGTGATCACAGCCAATGATCAGACCAAGGTGCTGCATGCTCCGAATCCGGACCTGACGGTGAGCTACAGCGGGTTCCTGGCCGGAGATACCCCCGCGCAGTTGGGAGGCACACTCACCTGCTCCACCACAGCGACATTATTAAGCCCGGTTGGCAGCTATCCAATCACCTGTTCGGGGCAGACGTCGCTCAATTACGTGATTACGTATGTGCCCGGAACTTTGAAGGTGCTTTATCTGGTCGGGGCTTGTCCAGTTCGGGACCAGGATGATGACAGACCGCAATTGTTGAGCCATGCCATCCTGCCTCCCATCAACACAGATGGATCCAGCATCTTCCATAGCAACGGCGACGTGCCCGTCCGTTTTCGTGTTTGTGACGCGAATGGCAACTCGATGGGCTCGCCCGGGACCGTCACCTCGTTCGTATCGCTGAACGGACCGCAGCCAAGTACCCAACGGCGCAAGCCTTGGCGGTTTAATGGTGAGGACAATGACAGTGACCATGACGATAACTCGGCACAGGACCGGCCTAATCCGCATCCGTTCTGGCAATTCAATCTGGAATTGAGGCCGTTGCCATCAGGTACCTACAACTACCTGATCAATCTGAACGATGGAACGAATATCCCGTTCAGCTTCACGATAGATCACAACCATTAGCTGTGGTTTTCGCCGAATGCGTTGAGGCCGACAGTACCAGTTACAATACGGAACCTCCCCATGGGAGTGGTCTGTTTCCTCACTTAAAGCCAGGAATTAGATTTCAATCGGCTGTTTGGAGCACCATGAATAAGACTGAGCGCTTTGGGCTTCGGAAGTTTATATTTGCCTTTATTGCCATGGCAAGTCTCTTCTCCAACGCGGTTGCAGATGATCAATCTGCTCCTCCACCGATTCTCCTCGGAACGGCCTGGTATCCGGAGCAATGGCCGGAGTCGCGCTGGGAGGCGGATCTCACGCTGATGGAGCAGGCGGGTATTCACATGGTGCGAGTGGGCGAATTTGCCTGGAGCAGCATGGAGCCGCGCGAAGGACAATACGACCTGGACTGGCTGGACCGAGCTGTTGCAATGGCGGGCAAGCACGGAATCTATACGGTGATTGGCACGCCGACCGCGGCGCCACCTGCCTGGCTCACACAAAAATATCCGGAGACGCTACGCACGCTCGAAGACGGACGCCGCGCCGAACATGGCGACCGCCAGCAATTCAACTTTACCAATCTGAAGTACCGCGAAATGGCGCGCAAGATAGCGGAAGCATTGGCCAGGCGCTTTGGACATAATCCATACGTGCTCGGCTGGCAGATTGATAACGAATACCGGCAGGAATCTTATGATCCTGGTACCCGGTCCGAGTTCCAGCAGTGGTTGAAGTCCCGCTACGCCACCCTTGATAACCTGAATGCCCGCTGGACAACGGCTTACTGGAGCCAGACCTATTCCGATTGGAGCCAGATTCCGATCCCACCGTCGATGCAACGCGCCAATCCCGGACTGCTGCTGAGCTGGAAACGGTTCGTGAGCGACACCTGGCGCAGCTATCAGAAAAATCAGCTCGATGCGATCCGCGCGAGCGCTGATGCGAAGCAGTTCATTACCACCAATACGATGGGATGGTTTGACGGTTTCGATCAGTATACGGTGCTTGCCGACCTCGATATTGCCGCGTGGGATAACTATGTTGGCCAAGGGCATCTCGATCCAGGCGCAAACGGTGCTGTGCATGATCTTACTCGCGGACTGAAGCGCAAAAATTTCTGGGTCATGGAAACGCAACCGGGATTTGTGAACTGGGCTGCAATCAACACATCGCTCGATCGAGGCGAGGTGCGCGCAATGGCATGGCACGCTGTCGGGCACGGCGCCGATACGGTAAGTTACTGGCAATGGCGTGCCGCGTTGAATGGCCAGGAACAGTATCACGGCACTTTGGTTGGGCCTGATGGCACGCCCGTACCCCTGTATTCGGAAGTGCAGCAGATAGGCCGTGAATTTTCGAAGGCTGCCGAAGTACTCGCGGGTACATCACCCAAATCTGAAGTGGCGATTCTTCATTCCTACGACAGCCGCTGGGCGATCAATTGGCAGAAGCACCATCGCGACTATAATCCCATCGCCGAGATCCTCAGCTATTATCAGCCCTTGCGGGCAATAAGCCAATCGGTGGACATTATTTCTCCGACCGCTCCTCTGGATCAATACAAGCTGATCGTTGCCCCCGGACTCAACGTACTTACCGACGCTGCCGCAAAAAATTTGATTGCGTATGTGCGCCAGGGCGGAAACCTGGTGCTAGGCCCGCGCTCGGGGATGAAAGATGACGATAACGCCTTGCAACCTGAGCGTCAGCCGGGGCCGCTCGTCGATCTGCTCGGTGGACGCGTGGAACAGTACTACGCGCTGACTGATCCGATTCCCGTACAGGGAAAGTTTGGCGCCAGTCATGCGAAGCTGTGGGCGGAGCTCATGAGTGCCAAAGCTAAGGATGTAGAGATCCTTGAAGTATACGGCGCGAGCAACGGCTGGCTCGATGGCAAACCCGCGGCTATTACGCGCAAAGTGGGCAATGGCAGCATTACCTATATTGGCGCCTGGCTCGACGATGCCGGCATGGCCATTGCCGCAAAATGGATGTCGGCCAAGAGTGGAATAAAGCCGGCGCTCGAAACGGTTCCCGAGGGCGTTGAGGTGAACGCGCGCTACGGCAAGCAGGGCACAGTCTATATTCTTGTTAATTTTTCTAAAGATGAGCAAAAAATCACATTGCCCTCTCCGATGCGAGACGTGCTTGAGGGCAGCTCGAAGAAGATAGTTATGTTGCCCAGATTTGGTGTTGCTGTGCTGTCTTTATCAAAAGACTAGAGAGTGTTTCAAAAATGAGTTTTGTATCAGGGCACGACTTCAGAGCTTGCGGAAAAACCGTACCGTTGCCGGAAAACATGGTTTCACGAGCATGTTTGCATTGTCATTCCGAGGAGCAACGCGATGAGGAATCCCTATGAGCTTTCAGGGCCTATGGTGGCACACCCATAAGTTCTCGATACAATAGGGATTCCTCCACTTCGTGTCGGAATGACAAGAAAATTGAGTTTTCCGCGACCTCTTCAGTCCTGCCGTTCAGGCCTTAAAAAATGCGGTTTTAGCCCTGAGACCCAACATCGCCAGAAGCGTTGCACAGCGGAGGAGTTGCAAGGGGCACAAGATGCAGGCGGTATACCCGGGCAGCACCGGCAGCTTTGACGGCAGTGCAGTTACCAAAATAGTGAACTCTTCGCCATGGCCAAACTGCATTAACTGCGATGCAACCAGAAAGTGTAGTGTCAAACGAACTGGAATAATCTGTCTGTGGAATTGAGGTTAAGCAACGATGTCAGCCAATATTCAAGCCATGAAACAAGAAACTGAACGTAATAAAACCTTCTCCATCGTATTTACGATGAGTGCGCTCTTCTTCCTGCTGCTGGCGGTGTGTGGCCATGCGCAGAACGCTCCTGCCGGAGATATTTCCCCTGCTCAGGACTATCACCCTTCCGATGCAAACCTGGAAGCTCGCCGCTGGTTCCAGGACGCAAAATTCGGCATGTTCATTCACTGGGGCATCTATAGCGAACTCGGTGACGGCGAGTGGGTGATGGAGCGGCACAAGATACCAGTCCACGATTATGAGAAGGTCGCCAGGCAGTTCTACCCGGTGCGCTATGATCCTAAGCTTTGGGTCGCGGCCGCCAAGGCTGCGGGGATGAAATACATCACGGTGACCACGCGGCATCACGACGGTTTCGCCATGTTCCAGACCAGGATGTCAGATTGGAACGTGGTTGACCGCACTCCCTATGGGAAAGATGTCATTCGCCAACTCGTAGATGAATGCCACAAGCAGGGGATCAAGATTTTTTTCTACTATTCGCAGCTCGACTGGCACCATCCCGACTACTATCCTCTCGGCCGCACTGGCCACACTGCGGGACGCCCTGAAGGCGGCAACTGGGACAAGTATCTCAATTTCATGAACGGCCAGTTGACCGAACTGCTTTCGAATTATGGCGAAGTCGGTGGCATCTGGTTCGACGGCATGTGGGACAAACCGGACGCCGACTGGAAGCTCGACAATACTTACAGCCTCATCCATCGTCTCCAGCCGCAGGCCTTGATTATTCCCAATCATCATCAGAGTCCCCGGCCGGGCGAAGACGCACAGACCTTTGAGCGCGATCTGCCCGGACAGAACTCTGCGGGATTTAACAAAGCCGCGCCTGGCAATGTGCCCTACGAGACTTGTAACACCATGAACAAGAGCTGGGGCTTCAATCTGATGGATGATGCCTACAAGAGCCCGCGCGAACTCGTCCATTATCTGGTGAGTGCCGCCGGTCGCAATGCCAACCTGCTGCTCAACGTCGGCCCTATGCCCAATGGCGAACTTCCGCCCGAGGCCCTCGATCGTCTGCGCGATCTTGGCGAGTGGACAAGCAAGTACGGCGACTCGATCTACGGAACACGCGGAGGACCCGCTCCCCCCGCCTCCTGGGGCGTGATGACGCAAAAGGGGGATGACGTGTATGTGCATATTCTCGAGGATCCCGGCTCTTCGCTGTCACTTCCGAAGTTAGGAAAAACGGTCGTTTCGGCAACCCTTTTTCGCGACGGCGGCAAGGTGGAATTTGAAGAAAACGATGCAGGGCTATCGCTAAAGCTGCCGGCTCGCCAGCCCGATGAATTCGACCAGGTTGTTGTGCTGAAGCTCGCGCCGAGTCCGGTTATGACGAAAAACGGAACCTAAATAGCCGCGTGCCTATCTCGGATATACGAGATCCATATTCTTGCGGCTCGAAGGCGCTAACGAAGTGGAACATGTCAAGACGCTGGCCCCGAATGCCGCAACTATCACAAGCGTGAGCCGTTAGAATTGAGAAGCGCAAATCTCACTATGTACATCGTGCTGTGGACGGAATTCTGTTCATCGACAGCATCTCTCTTGATATGGAATACAACCCATTTGCGAATTCCACCCGGTAATTGTCACGGAAGGAATCGCAAAACTCCTGGGCAGAGAACTTTTCCGGCACTCGCCGGATGTTCTTTCGAGACACTGCTTGTTGATGTTCATATTGAATATCCTGGAATCAGGACTCCATTCATGAAGCGCGTTGATGCGCGCTTATAGAGGTAACGGCGGCCATCGGACGCTTTTCTGGAACCATGATTTCCTGCTGGAATTGCTCGAACAGGTCACGATCCCACCAGCCAGATTTCACTTCGTGTTCCATGATGGTAAAAGCCTCTGCGGGAGACAATGCATTCTTGTAAGGGCGTTTGGTTGTTAACGCGTCATAGACATCAACGATCTGAAGAATTCGCGCAGTGAGGGGTATTTTGTCACCCTTGAGCCCGTCCGGGTATCCCGTTCCATTCAGCTTTTCATGATGGTGCCGGATGATGGGCAAGACGAGGTGAAATGACTTTAGCGGCCGGCATATTTTTTC
>DASREY010000107.1:0-7314 GCA_035651775.1 Terriglobales bacterium | reverse complement strand
TGGGCAACGGACGAAAAAGACGGCGAATGCGAAACCCGTCGTTGCTCTCGCGTGCATCGAATTCCTGCCAGCCGGGAACTTTTTTGGTCAACAACGTAATGCGATCGGGATATTGAGCAAGAAGGTTCTTATATAAATTGGCGTAATAAACCCGCGAGCCGCCGGAGTGAGGCAGATAAGCATCTGCGGTCACAAGATATTCGAGCCGGGCAGGCGCTCGACCGGCCTGTGGTTCCTTCGCTTTTTGAGTTGTGCTCTTCATCGCAGTGAACCTCCCACCGTGATGGGACCGGCAACGCAGGTTTGCTCCCCGGCTTCCGCGTCATGAGATTGGGCCTGCGATTGGGGTTCGGATTGAACTTCAGATTGAACTTCAGATTGAACTTCAGATTGAACTTCGGATCGCCTCCGGCTGCGAAGCCGTTGCAGCAACTCTTGCCTGATCGCGGGATTCAATACGCAAACCAGCAAAGCATACACTAGCAGAGCCAGCATACTTCTTACAGCAGCATTCACTAACGGGATATGAAATTCCAGCGGACGAATCACAACAAACGTCAGCAGCGCCGCGAGTGTATTGCAGGCAAAGCCAAAATAATTAATCTTGAGTGGAAGCAGGCGAAACGAAATGCGGCCCATGAGAACAACCAGGAACAAATAACTGAGCAGCGTGGCCACCGCGGCCCCCTGCAGGCCGATGCGTGGAATCAGGATAATGTTCAGCACAACGTTGACCACGCAGGCATAGATTACCAGGCTGGTCATGGTGGCAGTCTTCTTGTGGATCAGAAGAGCCGCATTCAAAAAGATATGGACCGCATAGACCAGCAATCCAATCACCAGCACCGGCAACAAGCGGTGGGCCTCCTGAAATCTCCTGGAGGCCAGCACAACGATGACATCCCGTGAAACCAGCAGGACAATGCACACC
This sequence comes from Terriglobales bacterium, assembly GCA_035651775.1. Taxonomy (GTDB): domain Bacteria; phylum Acidobacteriota; class Terriglobia; order Terriglobales; family Acidobacteriaceae; genus QIAW01. The sequence continues at coordinate 6,383 of DASREY010000107.1, read as the reverse complement.
ACTGCCAGGGCCAACGCAAGAAAGTTGTTCAGGCTGCGGCTGAGAAATTGCTGAGTTTCATCCTTCCCTTTTTCAACCCAGAGCTTCATATAAATAGGAAACAGAGCCAGATTAATAGGGACCATCAACGATTCTTCAATGTAGGTAGAGACGTTGTAGGCGGCGGAATAATATCCCAGGGGCTGGGAGCCCATGTAGTGCTGGACCAGCAGGCGGTCTCCGGAATCGAGAATTACGCTGGCTACTTCATAGCCAATCAAGGGGAAGGCGAACACTGCCAGGCCGCGAAAATAATTCCAATCGACCGATTTGAAATCGAGCAGCTCGCGCCGGTACAGATAAAGAATCAGAACCAGAATTCCCAGGGTTTCTACTGCAATCGTGCTGCCGAAAAACACGGTCAAAGTGCGCTTCCATATCAACAGCAAAGAGCAGGAGAGTAGAACGGTGGCGGCCTTCACTCCGATTTCTAGCGCATTGTAAGTCTTGGTTTTGCCTTCGGCGCGCAGGAACCCTATCAGCGTGGGCTGCAGGCTCCGAATCAAGATCAGGGCTGCGGTGAAAAGAAAGAGATAACGCAGGTCGGGGTTAAAAACGGTAGCGGGTGTAAAAAACAGCAGAGCGACAAAGACCGCCATCACTGCGGCCCCGGTGGCTCCGGTCCCGAAGAAAAGAGTGGAATAATACCTGCGGCTCACCGCCCGATCGGAGGAAGCGCCCTCGGCCGCATAAAAGCGCTGCACAGAATTCTGCAGTCCGAATTTTCCGACTACAGTCAGCAACAGGACCACTTTCAGCACCAGCCCCATCACGCCATAATCAGAAACCGAAAATACGCGGGTAAAGACTGGAAAAGAGAGAAAGCCCAGCAACATGAGGCACACACGTCCGCTCAGGTAATGAAAGGCGTGGCGATAAAGGGTCTTCAGCTCACTCATGTTCCTGCTGCCCGGGTTCCCGATGCGGCAGGGTGCTGGTGCATCCGGCGCAACGTTGATAGATCACATAATTCGGCGAGTCATACACAACCGCATACTGCGGGTTGCCCTCGAGCCACTGCCAGAGTGTGAGGTAATTTTCACGCCACTGGTCGGTGGCGGCCATGCGGTCCCAGTCTTTGTCGAGAACAATATATTCGACATCCGGGTTGTGATATTCCAGCAGCCGCAATGATTGGTAGAGCTGGCTGCGATTGGCGACGCTGGGCAGCAGGTATCTTGGCACAGCTACTGACGCGTCGGCCGGGAGCAGATTCGCAACCGTCCGCGCCTCCGCATGCCAGGGTTGCACCCGCAGGTCATCGAATTGCTGTTGCCCAGTGACAAACAGAAGGCTGCTGAGCGCGGCCGCCAGCACAAACAAGACCATGCCGCCCTGCGCGAACCGTGAATCTTTACCTTCGCGCTGGCGTGCGCGCCCTACTTTTTCTACCGACAATAGGAAGCTGCCAAACAACAGGACAGCCGGAATCAACGAGTAATGACGGTAGATCATGGCGGTATTACAACCGCCGCCTTCGCCAAGCACGTTAATAGCGATGTAAGGCAGCGAGAGCAGCCATGCAGGATTCAGAAGAAAGAGCACGCCTCCAAACGAATCGAGCAACTGCTTTGTGTAGACCAGGTTGGTGCGGGTCAGCAGGAGCCGTGGATGAGTGATGATATTCGTCGCCATCTGCCGCGAACCAGTCCCTAAATAGGAAAAGCAGCTCGCGACCGGTGAGGTAGCGCCGTGCTGAAAATAAGGAAACATTACCTTCCACGACAGGATGGCCCAGCAAAATGCAAAAGCGCAAGGAAATGCAATCCAGCGAAGGCTGCGCCGCTGCCAGAGGGCAAGCAGCCCGAAGCCGAAAACCACGAATACCAGGTCTTCGCGCACAATCTGCGTCAATAGGAGCGCAATTGCAAACGCGTTAAAACGCTTTTCGAGGAAGAAATAAAGGGCAAAGAGCAGAGGAAAGCCCGCCACAGAAAGCGGAGCAAAATCGTAAAAATTCTGGTAAAGGATCGTCGGCACAAGAAGAAAGGCCACCACTGCAATAGCGGAAAACCACTGCGAAAGCGTGCGCCGGCTGATCAGATAGACCGGCCATGCGCAAAGCACCACAAAGATGTTTCTTACAATCAGCAGCGTGCTGGCGGCTTTGTGAAAGATATAGACGAACAAAAACAGGCCCAACACTAACTGATTGTGGCTCGAAAAATCGCTGCTTACAGATTTTCCATAGAGCAGGTCGTGATACATGTTGCTGTAAAACAGATGACCATGCAATGTTGTGTAGAGGCACTGGGTAAAGTAACCGATGTCCTGTCCGACGTAACCGAAGGCGTGAAGCTTCGCCAGGGTGACATAACTGGTCAGCGCGAAATAGAGGATGCAAAAAAAGATTATGGCGGCTTTGGGTGATAAAGCTGTCCTGAAACCGTCAAGCGACGAAGTTGCTGAAAGAACAAGATAAGCCGTAAACAGCAGCAACGCTATCCCTAAAAGGACAAACGATCTTCCGAGCAGCGGGGGCTTGCCCAGAAAATATTCAGGAAAGAAAACTCCCAGCAGCAGAAATGCCCTGAGACTTATCGCGCAGGCTTTTCTGCTCTCTTGCAGTCCAGCGAAGTTGTTTCGCAGCAGGCGGGGAAGAAACCAGTTCAGCGAAAGTACGAGCGCCATGGCCCCGAGCAAAACCAGCAATTGCAGTGCATGGCTATATCCTCGGCCGCGAGCGAATGCCGCCCACAGCCAGAGCGAAACAAGGGCAGCGAGAACGGCGGTCTGCATGCCGTAACTCTTGGTCTGAATCGTTTCCCGTTCTCTGGAGGTTTCTACGTACACCTCGGTGGATACTGCCATCGTCGGGTAAATACCTTTCTGTCAATTTCAACTCAAGACCTCAGGGGCCAAAGGCCCGTCTCCGGTAATGTCGGAGCCTCCTGCCTAGAAGCTGATGACCCTCACGTTGTCGTATTGGATTGCCTGGTTGGAAACATCCAGAGCAATCCCTCCTGAGGTAAAGGTGCTGTCGGTTACCTGCAACACCTGCCGATTGTCATAGAACACCTGGATCGTGGTCCCATGCTGGTCGATGCGGATGTTATGCACATTGGTGTCAAAGGTCAGAGGGGCCTGCGCCAGCAGCGCCAGCGCGCCAGAATCTATGTTCCACTGCCCTATGGAGTACAGTTTGATGAGCCCGCTTCCGGGATAGAACCAGACTCCATATCCGGCGCCTGTGGTCAGGTTCAAGCGCGCCCGGATGCCGCCAGGATAGTTGCTGGTGGTAGAGAGTTTGAAGTCAGCCGAGAAGCTGTAATCGGTCCAACTCTGGCTGCCGGTATAAGACTGAGTCGGCCCGGCGCCATCATATATATAGGCATTGTTTACGACCGACCAATCCTGCGCATGACCCATGGGTGAGATGAGCCAGTTGTTCGCGTTCCCGGAGCTGAAGTCATCGCTGAACAATAAGTTGCCGACGTACAGAGAGACTGGAACCGAGAGCGGGGTATTCGCTGCCTGTGTTGAGTTCAGGACAACGTTACCGTTGTATTGGCCTACGGTCAGGCTGCTGCTGTTGATATTGATAGTGGCCGAGCTGGGGGCGCTTCCGCTGGCAGGCGTCGCGCTTAACCAGCTTGAATCCGGAGTAGCGCTCCAGTTCATCAGGCCCGAGCCGCCGTTAGTGATATTGATATTCTGCCCAGCAGGGTTGAGCGTAGTTGCGCCAAAGAAGTTCAGCGCCGCGGGCGTCGCAACCAGAATCACCGGTTGCGGCGATACGGTCAGGGTGACGGGAACGGAGATGGGCGAATTTGGCGCCGCCAACGAGACCACTTGAATGGTTGCAGTGTAGTTTCCGCTGTTCAGTCCAGCGCTGTTGGCCGAGACGCTGAACGATGTTCCCGTGATGCCCGAAGTCGCAGACAGAGTCAGCCATGAGGCGTTGGCCACGGCAGTCCACGCTAGAATTCCTCCGGAGCTGTTGAACTGCAAGGTTTGCGCCGCAGGATTGCTTCCGCCGCTCTGTGCGGCAAATGATAGCGAGCCAGGGGTGGATGAGATGGTATCTGACGCGGCTGCCGATCCGCTCACGAAAATATTGTCAAAGTTGATGACCTGATTGGAAACGTCGAGGGCCACGAAACCGCTTGTAAGTGTCGTGTCGGTGGCCGCGATCAAAGAAGCGCCATCAACAAACACCTGGATCAGCGATCCGTGGAACGACAGCTTCAATGTATGGAAGCTCGAAGTATCGAAGGTGAAGCTGGCCTGTCCTAACTGCGTGAAACCGGAGTCGATGTTCCACCCTACAGTGCGGTACAAACGAACGATCTTCTCATTCGGATACAGCCAGATAGCATAAGAAGCGCCCGTATTTGGATTCACGCGTCCGCGGATTCCGCCCGGATAATCGCTCAACGTAGCGAGTTTCACGTCAACCTGCAGATCGTAATCAGCCCAGGCTGCATCACCGGCGTAGACCTGCGTATGACCGCCTCCGTTATATTGCAGGGCCCCGTTGACCACAGACCAGTTCTGCGCCTTTCCCAGCGGCGAGTTTGCCCAGCCCTGCATCGTGCCACTGCTAAAGTTCGAGGACATGAGCAATCCGGCGACGTTGAGCGTCACCGGAATATTTTGCGGTGAATTTGAAACTCCCGGCGCGGTCACATTGATGTTGCCGGAATATGCGCCGATCGCCAGCCCGCTGATGTTGGCCTGCGCGTTGATGGTCGAAGGGGCTGTGCCTGAATTGCCCGAAATCGTCAGCCACGAAGGTGTCGACGTCGCGCTGGCAGTCCAGTTGATGGTGCCGCCGCCCAGGTCGCTGATATTCACCGGCGCGGGCGCTGGATTCGGCTGTCCCTGAAACGCGTTGAACGTAATGGATGATGGGCTCACGCCCAACTTCGGGCTGCTGATGACGAGTTTGACAGCAACATTCTGCGGGCTGTTGGTTGCGCCCGTGGCGCTCACAAGGATTGTGGTGTTATAGGTTCCTTCTGCAAGGCCGCTGATGTTTGCCGAGGCCGTTAAAGTGCCCGCATTGGTTCCCGAGGATGGTGAAACCGTCAGCCATGAAGCATTGCTGCTGGCTATCCAGTTAAGCGTTCCTGAACCCGAGTTACTGATGGCAATGCTCTGGGAAGCAGGATTGCTTCCGCCGGGGAGCGCTTCAAACGTTAAAGAGCTCTTGTCGAGCGTCAACCCCGGTGGGGTAACGTTAGGAAACGAAACCGTGGTGCCGTTGGTGAATCCGGGCACGTCAACCAGGCTGCCTTCGTTGTCTCCGTAAAAAACCAGGCTTTTGGTTGCGACAGCAACGCCGTTCATATCGGTCGCATTTCCCGTGAAGTTCAAAGTGATGGTGCTGGGGGTCACCTGTCCGGATGCCAGCAGTGATTTATTGCGCGCGTGCAGATAAGCGCCAAGCTGCTCCATAAAGAGGTGGCGTGCTCCGCGCCCTGTGAGCCACGGAGAAAGTTGTGTGATAAGTTGCTGCCTCTCCTGGTCGGTGCTGTTGGCCATGTTGCCGCCATCATGGGTATAAACCTGAACCGGCGCCATGCTCGACCAGAAGCGCCATGTATAAGCCTGCCAGTTTTCAAGGCTTGTGGCGAAAGAGACTCCATCCACGGCCCGTGGCCAGGCTGCATCGAAGTTAGGATAGTTGAATCCCAGCAGTTGCGTGGAAAAGGCATAGAAGGTTTTCGACGGCAACCCGGCACGGCTTCCCACCGTGTAATCATCGGCGTAAAAGATGGGCCAGCGTTCATCCGGGCTTCCGTACGTCGGAGGTAATTCGTAGACGCGAAACGGATGCAACATCAGGCGCTGGGCTGGGCCTTTGGCAGGAATTTGGTTGAAGTAAACACCCGGCTTTTGGATCTCGGTGATATAGCGTATTCCGAGCGTGTTCCAAAGATCGTAACCGGTATTGTTGGAGAGGTCCCAGAAGTGTGGAACCATCGAAGACGAGAAAGGCAACACGTCGGAACCGCCATTTCCCTGCTTATAAGCCAGGGTGTCGTTCAGGTTCCCGAGCCACTGGGAGTCGGTGAGGGGGGTTGCATTTTCACCGGTCCAGTACAAATCGCCTCCCGACCCTCCGGTTTCGGTATGCGGAGCGATTTTCAATCTGCCTGCGTTGATCAGCGCGAGCGCTGCCTGGCGCTCGCTCGAACCGGGTGTCAGGTTAACAAGCTGCACATAGCCGGTCACCTTCCATGGGCCGCCGGTGCCATCGGGCAGAACATTCCCGGTCAGGTTTGGGTCTGAAAGGTCACCCACTCTGAAGCCCCATCCGGAAGCATCGTCGTCCTGCTGAACTGCGAAAAGATGCGGATAGCCGCGCAACACAAAAGGCTTCTTAGCGGCCCATACCA
>DASREY010000106.1:0-16335 GCA_035651775.1 Terriglobales bacterium | reverse complement strand
CCGTCAGCGTCGTAGGTATAGGTTTCAACCTGGCCTGCCGGTAAGGTGCGCTTGCTTCTGTGCCCGAGCTGGTCATACTCATACTTCGTTGTATGGCCGTTGGCGTCCGTCTGCGCGATGCGGTTGCCGACCTCGTCATAGCCATAGCTGGTAACCAGGTTCACGCCGTTATTGGTCTGGGTCACGCTGGTCAGCCAGCTGTTGGCGTCGTAGCCGTATTGGGTGATCTTGCCCGCCTGGTCCTGTTTCGACGCAAGCCTGCCGAGCGAGTCATAGGTGGTCAGATCGAAGGTCTGGTCGGGATAAATCGTCTTGGTCTTCCGGCCCAACTTGTCGTAGACGAACTGGGTTGTATTCTGGTTTGCATCTTTGACCGAAGTCTGGTTGCCCGCCTTGTCATAGGCGTAGAAGGTGAACAGATTGAATTGCGGCGTGGTCTGCGTAACCTGGATGCGGCGGTCGGCATCGTCGTAGCCGTAGCTGGTCTGGTTGCCGAGGGCATCCACGGTAGAAGCCACGCGCCCGCCGGCGTCGTAGTTGGTGGTGGAGAGCAGAACGTTGCCTGGACCGAAGGTCTTTACCAATCGTCCCAGCGGGTCGTATTGATAGGTCGTGGTATTCCCGGCGCGGTCGGTGGACGAGATGCGGTGACCCTCGGCGTCATAGCCCGTGCTCTCGAAGGTCTGATCGGGATAGGTGGTCTTGGTCAGGCGCCCGGCATCGTCGTACTCATACTTGGTCTGCCGGCCCAGGGCATCGGTGGTTACATCCTGCTTGCCGATGCTGTTGTAGTGAACCAGCGTAAACGTGCCATCGGGCGCTACCGTCTTCACCAGCCGGTTGCTGTCGTCGTAGAAATACTTTGTGGTCAGCGATTGCTGGGTGACGCCATCGGTCAGAGTGCGGGTTACGTTTTGCGTCAGCTTGTTGCCGTTGCTGTCATAGGTGAACGTGGTGTGGTTGCCCAGCGCGTCGGTCTGGTCGGTCAGGTTGCCGTTGTTGTCATAGACAAAAGCCGCCTGCTGCACGCCGTCCACCGAGGTGGTCTGCGGCAGAGTGGTGTGTGGGTAGTACACGTTCTGCATCAGGTGATTTTCCGCATCGAGCGACGTGAGCAGGTTGCCGTTGCGGATGTCATAACTATTCGTAGTCACGCCTGTATTGGGAGCGTCGTTGGCGTCGGTCAGCGTCAGCACCTGCTTGTTGGCGTTGTAGGTGTATGCTGTCGTTTCTCCCAGCGCATCCACCTGGGTCAGCATGTTCCCGAACTGGTCATAGCTGAAGGTCGTGGGCCGCGAGTGCACCGGATTCAGCTCTGCAATCTTGTTATCCAATGAATCGTAGGCAAACCTGGTGGTATTGTTCAGCGCATCAATGATGCTGGTGATGTTGCCATCTACGTCGTAGGTGTAGGTGGTCGGGTTCCCCAGCCGGTCGGTGATGACCTCAAACTTGCCGTCAATGTGATGGTCGTAGGTGATCTTCTTGCCGAAGGCGTCAATGGTGTCAATCAGGCGGCCGCTGTCGTCGTAATCATTGCGCATGGGATTGATGCCGCGCGGGTCTTGAATGGCATTCAGGTAATGGTTTCCGATGTAACCAAAGGTGCTGGTGTTCTGCGTGCGGTCGGTGAAGCTGTGCAAGTCGCCGTTGGAATCGTAGCTGTAGGTCAACAGCTTGCCGTTGGGGTCGGCGATCTGGGTGATGCGTCCCTGCCCGTCGCGGTTAAACGCCACACTGGTGCCCGTGGAACTGGTAATGCCGCTGGCATTGATGGTCAAGGTGTTGCCTGCGGGATCGGTCAGGCTGGTGACGCCCAGCTTCTGGTCAATGATGTAAACATAGCCTTCCGCCGTTGTAAGCCTGAACACGGTGGGATTGTAGACATTACCGTTGTAGTCGACCAGGTTTTGCGGGCCGGGAACGCTGCTGTCAATCAATACCGCGCCGCCATCGGCCGGCGCCAGCGTGGCCCCTGCCGTGTTTCCCGTCGTGGGCACCTGGGTAAAGCCCAGCGTAGCCGCCGTGATAGGAGTAAAGTTGCTGCAATGCTGCGCCGCCTGGAACTTGTAGACCCGGTCATCGGGGAAGGTAACGGTCACGGTGCGCGTGTTCGCCGGCAGCAGGCAGTATTGCGTTGTGTAGCCGTTGATCGTGGTTGTCTCCTGCCAGTTAGGGCCGAGGGGCCGGTTCTTCTCCAGCCGGACGTTGTTGATGCTCAGGGTCCAGCCCACCCCAAAGTCGCCCACGTGCTTGTCGCGGCTGTCGTAGGTGCGCACCACGGTGATGGGCAGCCCGGACAGCGGCACGCTCAGGTCGTTGAATGACAGCGTGAACACGCCTACTTTCATCTTGCGGGCTACGTCGACGTTGACGCTGGTGGATGATGTCAATCCAGCGCTGTCTGTCGCGGTCAACCTGATGGTGTAATCGCCGTTCAGCAGCAGGGTTGGATCGAATGTTCCCAGCAGCCCACCAACGTTCCCGGCGCCGGTAGCAATCGTGGTGAATAGCTGCTGGGTACTGTCACCTTCATGGGTGTTGCGGCTGTAGTCCAGCGTCCAGTTCCCGCGGCCGAAGCTCACACTCACACTGCCCACGACTGCCGTGGGCTGGGTGATTTCGCCATCATCCTGCGGAGCTAAGATCGTAACCGTTGGTGGTGGCAAGTCGGGCGGGACTACGAATATGACTACAGTGCTGGAAGCATTGACCGAGCCAATACTGGCATTCAGTTGCAGGATGTATTGGCCGTTGGTGGGGAAGGTAACCTGGGTCACCAATTGGTTCGGATTGCTGAATGTCACTGTGCCCGGCCCACCGGTTTCGCTCCACACAATGCCTACCTGGCTTGCCGGTACGCCGTGCGTGTTGACAGTTCCATTCAAAGTTGCGGTGTTGGTCGGCAGCGTGAGGGTTTGTCCCGGACCGGCGTTGACATCTGGCGCTATGTCGCCCACCGTCACGGTAACGGTAGAACTTGCGCTGGATTGTGCGTCCTGAGCAAACAACTGGAATACATAGGGCCCCGGTACTGGGAGACTGACTTGAGTCACTGCCTGGTTCGGGCTGCTGATGCTGGCTTGCGCCGGCCCGCTGACCTGTGTCCAGGCAATGGTAAGTGTGGGAGGATTGGGTTCGGTAATGCTGCCATTCAGAGTGGCCGTAGCCGGCAGTCCGCTGACCACTTGATTGGCCCCGGCGTTGACGGCGAGCAGGCCGGTATTCGCTGGATTCACCGTGACCGTCACATCCGAGCTGACGGAAAACTGGGTATCATTGGCCGTCAACCGCAGTACATACGTGCCAGGCTGGCTGAATGCCGCCTGGGTAACCGGACTGTTGGGATTGCTGAAGCTCACCGGCGCCGGTCCGCTGACTTCACCCCAAACCGTCAGCAGGATGTTCACCGGCAGGCGATCATCAGTCGCAGTTCCATTCAGCGTGACCGTATTGGCCGGCAACGTTATCGTCTGGTTGGCTCCCGAGCTCACGATGGGCGCGTGGTTCCCTGCCAATGGGTTCACTACGACGGTCACATCGGAGGTGCTGGTGAGTTGCGAATCGCTGGCGCTCAGCCGCAACACATACGTACCGGTGGCGCCGAATGTTGCCACCGTATAGAGCGAGGCCGGCGTGCTGAAGACAACCGTGCCCGGACCGCTTACCTTGCTCCAGGTTGTAGTCAATGTTCCATTCGGCAAGCCATCATCGCTGGCTGTGCCATTCAACACCACAGCATTGGCGGGCAGCATCGTTATCTGGTTAGGACCCGCATTTACCACCGGAGCGGCATTCTGTGGCGATGCTACCGTCACTGTGACCAACGCTGTGCTCGTAAACTGAGAATCATTAGCGCTGAGCTGCAAGACATAGGTTCCTGCGGCACCGAAGCTGGCTTGCGTCACTGCGGTTGCAGGAGCGCTGAAGCTCACCGCTCCCGGTCCGCTCACCTTCGACCAGTTGATAATTAAAGTGCCGTTGGGCAGGCCATCGTCGGTTACCGATCCATTCAGCGTGACTGTGTTGGCTGGCAGCGTGATGCTTTGATTCGGTCCGGCGTCGACTACCGGGGGCTGGTTAGCCGCTGCATTCCACTGCACCGAGACTTGATTCGACAATGATGGAACGCCGCTGAGCACCGCCTGGGCCTGGACCAGGTCAGTGCCGGTATTCACACCCGGCCAGGTGAAGAAAACATTTCCCCGGAGATCGGTTCGGGCAAGAAGTTGTTGGGGATTGCTGCCCGTGACATTCAAGGTCACCGGCAATTCCGCCACCGGGCTGCCCGATCCATCGGTCGCCTGTATGGTTACGCTCTGCGATTGCCCAATGGTCTGGGCTGCGACCGTGTTCGGGGTCAGAACCAGGGAACCTACCGGCGGCACAGTATGATTGTCGGTTACCGCCGAACTCATGGTGAAGGAAAGAGGAAAGCCGCAACACTCCGAGTAATCCGCCTCAAAGGGATACCTGCCGGGCGCAGGGAAGTGCACAACAATCACCCTGGGGTTGGCAAAACCGCCAATATCATACGCTCCCAGAATGGGATAATTCTGGAACGGGGTTACTCCCGAGAGAGGAGCGTTGAAATACACACCTCCAACGCGGGTTGCTCCATTGCCTACGCCAAACTGAAAGCCATCATCACTGCGGAAGGTGAAGAGCACATCTTCCGCGGCGGGGATGGTAAATTCGCCCGTGAACACCGCCTGGAAAACATTGAGGTTTTTCGTCGGATCGGTGCTGCTCACTCCTGCCTGGGCTCCATTGCCCTGTGCGGGAATGTAGCCGCTGAAGTTGCCATTCTGATCGAAGGTAACGTCGGTAAAAGGAGCGGTGCCATGGTTCACCCTTCCGGTCGGGTCCGCGGTATCGGTTGCGCTGACAGGATCGAAATTAATGACAGGAAATTCCTGGCTGAATACCGGCTGTTGCCAGGGCTGGATATCGAAGCCTTGCGAACCATCCGAAGTAAAGAACCTGCCCAGTATGGGTGTCGTGGCAACCTTATTGACTGGAGTAATCCAGTTCACGCTGGCGACATTCGAGGTAATCGGGTTCGGTCCAATCGCCGCTTGAGCTTCTACAATATCTTCACCTGGGTGGGCGCCCGAATATGCAAACGAAGCAGTTCCGGTAGCGTCTGTGGTTGCCGTGCCTGTCCCCGGGTTCGGACCTGAGATAGTAAAGGTTACGATGGCGCCCGCGACGGGATTAGCCGATGAATCTTTGAGCACCGCCTGCAAGCTCTGCGATGTCGCAGCAACATCCGGTCCGGCATTTGACGGAGTAAGAGTTAACGAACCCGCCTGCGGTGGCGGATTCACGATAATAGTTACGTTTGAGCTGCTGGAAAGCTGAGTGTCGTTGGCCGTCAGTTGCAGCACATAAGTGCCGGCGGCGCTGAACGTCGCTTGGGTGACTGCCTTGTTGGGCGTGCTGAAAAAGACCGGGCTCGCTCCGCCGATTTGGGCCCAATTGATGAGCAGGATTCCGCTGGGCAATCCGTCGTCGGTAACGGTTCCGTTGAGCGTTAGCACGTTGTCTGGAAGTGTAATCGTCTGGCTCGGTCCGGCATTCACTACCGGCGCCTGATTGCCACCCGGATTGACCGTGATGATGACATTCGAGCTGCTGGAAAGCTGTGAATCATTCGCCGTGAGCTGCAACAGATAGACGCCGGCCGCAGTGAAAGTGACGTTGGTAACCGCCGTGTTCGGACTGCCGAAGATGACCGGTGCCGGTCCGCTGATTTCTGCCCACTGGATAATTAGCGTGCCGTTGGGCAAGCCGTCGTCGGTCGCTTTTCCGTTCAGCGTAACGATGTTCGTCGGAAGCGTAATGGTCTGGTTCGGTCCAGCGTTTACCACCGGCGGCTGGTTGACATTCGCGGGCAGCACTGTGACCGTTGTTGTGGATGTGCTGGTAAGCTGCGAATCGTTGGCGCTCAACTGCAAAACATAAGTTCCTGCCACGGTAAACGTCGCATTGGTAACGGCCGTGTTCGGACTGCTGAATGTTACCGGCGCCGGTCCGCTGACTTCAGTCCATTGGATCGTCAGCGTTCCGTTGGGCAGGCCGTCATCGGTGGCGGTTCCGTTCAGCGTGACCGTGTTAGCAGGTAGAGTGATTGTCTGGTTCAGTCCAGCGTTTACCACCGGCGGCTGGTTCTGGGGAGTGGCCGTGATAGCAGTGGTTGCCGGATCGCTGTTTACCTTGCCATCATTGACGATCAACTGCACCACGTAAGTGCCCGCCAGGCCGGCAACAAAAGTCGGATTTATGGCGGTAGCGTTTGAGATTGTCGCTGTGCCGCCGCTGGGCTGCGAGAGAATTGCCCAGCTATAGGTCAGCGAATCTCCATCCGCATCGCTCGATCCCGACCCATCCAACTGCACAGTTGTACCCACTGGTACGGTCTGCGCCGGGCCCGGATTAGCCACCGGCTTGGAGTTGATGGTCGAAATGGTTACCGTCGCCGGCTGGCTGTTCAGGAAGCCGTCATTCACGATCAACTGGGCTACATAGTTGCCCGCCTTGTCGACGGTGAAGTAAGGGTTCACCGCTGTGGGGGTCCCGAGTGTTGCTGTGCTGCCTGCGGGTTTGCCGGTCAGGGACCATTGATAAGTGAGTGGTTTTCCGTCCACGTCGGTCGAGGCGCTTCCATCCAGGTTGACCAGCGAACCCAACGGCACAGTTTGTGCAGGCCCGGCGTTCGCTACTGGAGGAACGTCATTGGTCGTAATGGTCACGGTCGAAGGAGTGCTATTCGCAGTGCCATCGTTGACGATCAATTGCACCACATAATCACCGATCAGGTCGGCAAAAAACGTAGGCTTCACCGCAGTCGCGCTCGACAGTGTGGCCGTGCTCCCTGGAGGCGTGCTGAGGATGGCCCATCGATAAGTCAGTGAATCGCCATCTACATCCGTGGATCCGCTGCCATCGAGCTGCACAGTGTGATTGGCAATAATGGTTTGATTGGGTCCTGCATTGGCCACCGGCGGCGAGTTCACGTTACTGATGGTCACCGTCGCCGGCGTGCTGTTCACGTGACCGTCGTTCACGATGAGCTGGATGGTATACGTTCCTTTTACATCCACCACAAACGTCGGGTTCACGAGAGTGGGGTTGGAGAGCGTGGCTGCGCTGGTTGCCGGTTTGCTGGCGATGGTCCACTGGAAGGTCAACGGGTCGCCATCCACGTCTGTAGATTTACTACCGTCCAATTGCACGGTTGTGTGCGTGGTGACGGTTTGATTGGGCCCCGCATTGGCCACCGGCGGCGAGTTCTGCGTGCTGATGGTTACGGTTGCGGGCGTGCTGTTGACCTTGCCATCGTTCACAATCAATTGCGCGACGTAGTTGCCGGGCTTATCCACCGTAAAGGATGGGTTCACCGTCGTCGGATTCGCGAGCGTGGCCGTACTGCCAGCTGGAACTGACACGAATGACCAGCTATAAGTCAGCGGGTCGCCGTCGGCGTCGAATGAGCCGCTGCCATCCAGATGCACCGTATTGCTCACGAATACTGTTTGATTGGGGCCGGCGTTCGCCACTGGAGGATAATTTGGAACTTGTACGGCCGGCGTAACACCCGCTGTTCCGCTGTACGAACCGGTGTAGTTCGAGCCGCCACCCCCACGTGCTCCACCGGTAACAGAGGTCTTGAATGACTCTGGCGTGCCCGCGTGATCGGAGTTGTTATATTGGCTTCCCGAATTGGCATCAATCGGCTTCACTCCCAGGCTGCCGAGATTGCCGCTAAACTGGGTGTACACCGCCGCCGCCCACTCCCAGTTCAACGTGATCCCGCTGGTATCCGTATAAAAGGTCCCAGTCCAGGTCACGGGATTGATCCCGCCCGGCAGCCCGCCTGCCGGAACCACAAATGGCAGGCCCGCCATGAAATAGTTGCCCGACAGTCCCGGCTTGGTGTTCACCATCCATTCGTTGGCCAAGGTGTTGATCGTGACCGTCGAGGTGGTATTTGAAGATGAAAACGTAATCGTGGAATCTGGTACGGAGAGATTGTAAGAAACTCCGTTTGCGCTGAACGTAATTGTCTGATTGCGCAGAAAAATGCGCACAGGGGAAGATCCGATGCCACTGGGCTTGAAAATAGCATTGAACCAGATGGTATTTTTCGCGGCGATGCTGGTGCCGTTGAAATTAGAAGTGATTGAACTCACGTTGCTTGCAGGCGACGCACTGAGCGATTCCGTATTGGGCCCTGCCTCGCCACTCTCTTGCTGCAATGCAGCCGCGGTTACGGGAAGCAATCCCGGCATTCCCGGCCGCAAATCGGCAATCGTTGTTGTCTCCGGCTTCACTTGTGCCCAAGAACTGAAGGGTTCGAGAGTTTCGAATTGGCCGAAATAGTCGGAATGCGCAGCAGAACCAGACTGCGCCGAGGAATCAAAACCAACCGTGGGAACAGTGCTGGCAGGCGCAATTGCCTGAGTGCCTCTCACCCCCTCCGCACTGCGGACTCTTCGCGCCGAGACAGACTTCACCTGAGCAGCCGCGGTATTCGCGCCGCTTATCGGTCGCTGAGTGCTGCGTAACGGGTATTGAATACTGCCGCTGGCGTTTGGTTCTGCCTTGGCCGGCATGCCAGTAAACAGCGTTGTCCCCACCAGCACAGTAGCAACGCATTGGCGCAGGAACTCCCCAATGGTGATGGTTTCGACAAAAGTATCAACCCGGCGCAAACCTCTGCCCGGAGTATGTGAAGAAGACGATTCTTTGGCGCTCAAAGGGTTAACCCGACCTATTCGATGAATTTGGGACAGCAGCGTACTGTGAGGTCAATGCCAGATAAACTGGGGCCCGGTGTTGAAAAAAGTTATAGTTGCACGAAAGAGTTATGGGGGGACTCGAACCGCAAATCTTTTTGGGGAAACTCATAGTAACCGCCCACGTTACTTTCGTCTAGTATCAAGTGTGTAACTAACTGTCATTAACAATGCCCTTTAAGAATGCGCACAACGTCCTCGCTTGGGCTTCCTCGACAGACACAGATGTTCTCTTATCTCCCGTAATGACAAAAACGATAGAAAGCTTTCATAGGCGGGCGCACCCAACGTTTGAGAGCAGTAATTTTAGGTTTAATCCATTAATGGCTGTCTTTGATGGGATCAAGACTTATCAAAGCATTAACAATGGCGGGAAAATCGCAAGCGACAAGAGTACACGCGTGGTTTCACGGAAAGGCTGCCAGCGCTGTCCGGAGCTGTTTTTGTCCGAATTAGGGTTTCACGATTCGGTAGGCAATGATTTCGAAACTTGGTGCAGCGCTGATGACCAGGTGGGTGCGCAGCAGCACCTCGAAATAGGGAACGGGTTGTTTGCCGGTGACGCCGAGGGTTGCGCGCAACAGCCGCACCCAGCGCTCGGTTGTAATGAATTGAGCGCCGGCTTCACTTGACCCCATCTCCGTGCCCGAAATGATTAAGATGCTTTTGCCGGCGTCCCGGCTATTGGGGAGATATGCGACGCGGCAGTAGCCGAGGGTGTTCCAGGTTGCGGCGTAGGTGCGTTCTTCTCCGGGAAGCGGAGCTTGATTTTCGAAGTATGCTGCTGGCCCCGCTTCATCGAACCGGCTGCGGAAATTGAGACGATCTTCGAACAGCGCCAGCCAGGGATTGGCCCTGCGCGGACCAACCAGGATCACATTGTGCGACTCGAAGTGGCGCGGACTGGCATCGCGGGCGAGAATCACATCGGTTGGTATCTGGTGGATGGCATTGAGTATGGCAATGCGGCGGACAAGACTGGCATCGGTAATGCTGGTGTATTCGCGGATCATCAGGCGGCGCGCGATGTCGCGCGAACCCGGATCATGAAGCCGCTGATCGGCAAGATCGGGAAACTGCTGGGTCTCGTACTCGGTGGGAGAGAGCTGATATTTAATGATGTCCTGAAATAATGTCAGGTTACTGTCAGAGAGCACAATATAGGTATGCTCGCCGTTTCCGAACATCTGTTGCCAGAGCAGGTCAACCGCCGGCTGCGGTTCCAAGTCTCCGCTTAAGCGTTGATGGAGTTCGTGGTTTGCCCTCCATAGCCAGATACAAAGTAGAGACAAAATCAGAGTGAGGCAGCCCAGCGCCATGAGCAGCTTTCCCGGCCGGGTTTTTGCTGATTCAATTTTAGGCGGAAGCACCGTGCTGTTGCCGAGGTCGATATTGGTTTCGGGCAAAGGAGTTTCAAAAGCGCGCTGCCGGAACACCGGCATGTAGCTGCCCTTAGGGATTTCGATGATTGTCGGTTCTGCCAAGCCTTCAGAAGAGAAATATTGTTGCAAGCGCTTACGCAGCTGAGAAGCTTGTACCCGGACGAGCGTATCCTGGCTGCCGTCAAAATCCAGTGATTTGCCGAAGACCGCTCTTCCGAGCTCCTGTTCGTGTACGATGCTTCCTGGATTTCGTAGGGCGCGCTCGCAAACATACAGCAAAAAATCACGCTGACGGTGAGATTTCTGGAATGCTGTGCTGGCCGCCACCCGCTGCACAAGTTGCCATTGCGGACCCGGAAGAGGGTCTGCATCTGGTTGTTGGGCCTTACCCGGCTGTGAATTCATACCGCTGGCATCAATGTTCTGGCCAGCGGGAGTATACCACCAGATAGGAATTCACCGTGAATTCACGGCGAATTCACCTTCCGGCGCGGATGCTGGTCCTCTAAACTCCCGGTCGCTGGTTTTTCGGGGAAATGTGTGTGAGCTCCCCTTAAGGAGATTCCAATCCATGAAATGGTTGGGCTGTATTGCTGCCTTTTTCCTGTTTTCCCTGGTCGCCCTGGCACAATCGCCTGTAGTGGTTACCCTCAATCCCGGCAAATCCGGGCCTGCCATTCCTGACGATTTCATCGGTTTAAGCTATGAGAGCCAGCATGTGCTGCCTAATGGCGGCGGAGAGCACCTATTCTCAGCTTCCAATACCGCTCTGATCAAGACATTCCATCTGCTCGGCGTCCAGAACCTGCGTGTCGGCGGCAACACGGTGGATAGCGGTCCTATTCCTTCCACGGCCGATGTAGACAACCTGTTTGCATTTGCCAAGGCCGCCGGCGTAGATGTGATTTACACATTGAAGCTGAAGAATTCCAGCGCCGGGGACAACACCCCGCTGGCAGAGCACATTGTGACCCACCATAGCGCCAATCTCACCTGCTTCTCGATTGGCAACGAGCCCACCATGTATATAGGCAGTTTCAGCATGTATGCCAGCCGGGTGAAAGACTATATGGCGGCCATAGGCTCCCGCGCCAAATTCTGCGGGGCCGATGTGGAAGACGGCGGCCAATGGGCCTCCGACTATGCCAATGCTTTTACCGGCTCGGGCAGCGAGGCATTGGTGACCGAGCACCATTACCTTGGCAACGGCAGGATCAACGGGGGCGCGATTGGCCGCAACGTGCTTCTATCGGCCAATGGGCCAGCGGAATATGCCAAATTCTTCAATGGCTTTGCGCCCACTGTAGCCAAAGATGGGTTCACCTTCCGCCTCTCTGAAACCAACAGCTTTTTTCATGGAGGCGCGATCGGCGCCAGCGAAACATTCGCTTCAGCCTTGTGGGGTCTGGATTACCTCCACTGGTGGGCGGCGCATGGCGCGGCCGGCTTGAACTTCCATACTGGAGATACGGTCTCAAGCCAAGTCGGTGGCCCTAATAAACCGGCGCTTTACGCGGTGTTTGTTACTTCCATGCATGGCTATCACATACATCCCCTGGGCTACGGCGTGAAGGCCTTTGACATCGGCCGGCATGGCGCGGTGGTTCCAGTGGAGCTCACCAACGCCAGCGGCCTCAACCTCACTGCATATGGTGTGCTCGCGAGCGACAGTAACCTCTACGTCACCCTTATCAATAAAGAGCACGACAGTGGCGCTCGCTCCGCCCAGGTGATAGTCGCGGCCGGCTCTTCTTATGCCAAAGGAGAGGCCATGTTTCTGACTGCACCCAACAGCGACGTCGCTGCAACTGACGGCGTAACTTTGGGTGGGGCCGCCATAAAAGATGATGGGACATGGAACGGGAGCTTTTCTACGTTGCCAGCCCCTTCCCAGGGAAAATTTACTCTAGACCTGCCGCCCGCAACGGCAGTGGTGTTGCATTTGCAACCGAACCGTATCGACGCGGAACGCTTGCCATTGGCGACAAAAACGGACAATACAGAAAAATAACGGAGACATATGCTCATTCACCACAAGTCAGCAGGCCGATCTTGCACCATGCTTCGAAGCGCATTCATTCTTGCCGTCACGCTCACTTTCGCAACCGCCACTGTGCTCGCCAAGCAAGGCGTGGTCCGCAACCTCTATACGGTGCCCAACACTACGTTCATCGAACAGACGACCGGCGAAAGCGTTGTCACAATCAATGACACCTCGGGTTCGATCTCGTCGGTTCAGACTGCGATTAATAATGCCCGCAGCGCCAACCCCAGCAGTGTCATTGTCATTCATTTGCTGCGCGGCGCCATCTATTCGGTCAGCAGCGCCGGACTCGTGCTCGGCTCGCACGAATGTTTGGTGGCTGAAGGAGCCATGATCCAGGCGGCAAACGCCTCTGTGACCGTGCCGCTGATCACGATTGCGTCCGGCTCGACCAACGTGTCGGTATCTGGTGGCACGCTCGATGGTCGAGGAGCGAACATTGAAGGCATTCTTGCTCCGGCCGCGAGCCGGGTGAACATAGATAAGGTAGTAGCCAAGAATTTCGGATCAGACGGCATTTTCCTCACTGGGAATGGCAACTCGACTTTTGACAATGAAATGACGGTAACCCGCTCAGACGTATCGGGAAGCAGTGCGGCGGGCATTCACATTCAAAACTCCACGCAAACGACCGTTCTGGACAACAACTGCCACGATAACGTAACCGGAATCCAGGTCTCAGCCGCCTGGGCCAACATCGCCAACAACACGTGCCATAACAACACGACGGGCATTGATATCGCCGGCAACGATAACGTCGTGGCCAACAACACTTGTAACAACAACGGCACCGGCATTCATGCCGCGGGAACCAAGGGCATGATCGTTTCCAACTCGATGGGCGGCAATTCGACTGCAGGAATCAGTTCCGCAGGCACCAGCAATAATTTCATTGATAACTTGTTCACTTCCGGTAATGCGGTCAATTTCACGAGCGGCGGCACAACCGATAACATTGTCGCGTACAGGGCCCCGATCAGCGCCTCCGGGCAGAATTATTTCTATCCACCGCTGATCGATAACCAGCACACGGATACGACCATTGTCAACGGCATGGGGCGCACCGATCTGACCATTGGTTCCACCACGGTTGACGATGTGCAGAGCCAATACAATGCCGCGATCAGCGCGAATCCGGGCAATGTCATTGTGCTTCATCTCAATGGCACGTTTACCGTCGGCGCGACACCGCTGAGCCTCTCCTCCAACACCAGTGTCTTGCTCAATGGCACGATTCAAATCAACTCATCCACCACCGCCAGCGCGGCGGTTTCGGCTTCGGCCTCAGGACAAACGCGCATTTCCATCTCCGGCGGCATCATTGACGGTGGCGGTCTGACCGGCCACAACGGCATCAACATCTCCAGCGCCTCGATGGTGCAGATTGATAATGTGACGCTGCAGAATTTCGGACCATCCAATCCGCGCGTCGGCGGCTCCGACGTGATCCATCTCAGCGGCGGCTCGACGCCATACATCGTGACGCGCTGCACCATCAACGGCGGCGCGGCACGCGGCATCTGGCTGCAGTTGAGCGGACAGAAAAGCTTGATCTCCGATAACGAAGTCACCAACGTCAACATGGACGGCGTGGACTGCGATTCCAGCACCTTCGGTTCGGTGGTGAAATTCAATTACTGCCACGACCTGGTGCGCTATGGCGTCTTCTTCGAGCAGAGCGCCACGCACGACCTGGCGCTGGGAAACGTCTGCAACAACGACGGGCGCGATATCAATCTCTACAACAACTCCACGACTCCGAGAGGACCAACGGCATTCAACAACGTTATTTCCAACAGTCTGATGGGAAACAACGGGATTCGTAACGGCTCTACCGCCAACACAGGCGTCGAGACCTCGCACAATTTTATTTTTGACAACACGATCATCAACGCCTCCATCCAATCGCAGCAAAATGGCACGGAGAATTACTATTCGCAAAATTATCTTCTGGGCGGCACGCTTTCCACTGCCGGCGCGGAATCATTTTTCAATTCTGCCGATGTGAGCGGCAACCTGCAGCTTCGCGACAGCAACAGCGGCCTGACTCTGGTGGTGCCAGGCGCCTCCACAACCGATGGCGCCGCTGTGGTCACCGCCCAGCCGAACTCATTGGGGAATGGAACGAACGATGACGAATGGCAGTTCATTCCAACGACCAATGGATATTACAAGGTGGTGAACGCGAATAGCGGCCTGGTCATGGCTGTGCAGGGCGCCAGCTCGAGTAACGGCGCGCCTATTATCCAGACGGCCTATACGGCAGACGCTACGTTCAACGACGAGTGGCTGATTCAACCGACCGACAGCGGTCTCTACAATTTCGTCAATCGACTGAGCAGCCTGCTTCTCGATGTGCCGGGCACGACCGTAGGCACGCAGCTCGTCCAGTCGGCCGCGAGCGGCGGCGCCAACCAGCAATTCAGCCTGGTCGAAGATTCGCCAGCGACAGCGGTGCCGGGTTTTACTCTCTCTGCGACGCCGGCTTCGCAATCTGTCGTTGCCGGCAGCAGCACCAGTTTCACAGCGACGGTGACACCCTCCAACGGGTTTAGCGGAACGGTCAGCTTGAGCGTGAGCGGATTGCCCGCGGGCGCAAACGGGACCTTCAATCCAACAGCGGTAAGCGGCGGCTCCGGTTCATCTACGCTCACCATCTCGACCTCCACTTCAACCATCCCCGGCGCCTATACCGTTACCATCAGCGGCGTCAGTGGAAGTCTTTCCGACTCAACTACCGTGACCTTAACCGTCACTCCGCCGCCGGACTTCGCGATTTCGGCCACGCCAAGTTCGCAGAGCGTACTCCCCGGAGGCAGCGCAAGCTATACCGCCAGCATTAGTCCACTCAATGGATATGCCGGCACCGTTTCCTTCACGGCCAGCGGTCTGCCAACGGGAGCAACGGCCAGCTTCAATCCGCCTTCAGTAACCGGAGGTTCTGGCTCATCTACGGTAACTATCTCCACTACCAGCACAATCGCAGCGGGAAATTACACGATCACCATCACGGGCACAGACAGCAACGCCAACCTTAGCCATTCGACAACCGTGACCTTGGCAGTATCTGACTTTTCGCTCACGGCAACGCCGAGTTCGCAAACCATAGCTGCCAGCGGCAGCACCAGCTACACGACGAATGTGAGCGCACTGAATGGATTTACGGGTACAGTCAACCTGAGCGTGAGCGGATTGCCCAGCGGAGCTACGTCCAGTTTCAGTCCGGCTTCGATCAGCAATTCGGGATCTTCTACGCTTGCGATCTCGACCAGTTGCGCGACTCCCGCAGGCACCTATACGCTGACGATCACCGGAACCAGTGGCAGCCTCAGCCATAGCACGACGGTAGCTCTAGTCGTAAATCCGGGCGCGGGTGACTTCACGATTGCAGCCTCGCCCTCGTCGAGTACAGTGACAGCGGGAAGTGGGACCAGCTACACAGCGAGTATAAGTGCGGTTGGCTGTTTCGCGGGAACGATCAATCTCAGTGTGAGCGGGGTGCCGACTGGAGCCAGCGCGACGTTCAATCCAACCTCGGTCAGCGGCTCGGGTTCATCCACGTTAAGCGTTTCGACGACGAGCACGGCATCCACCGGTACATTCACCCTCACCATCACGGGAACGAGCGGTAGCCTCACGCACTCAAGCACGGTGAGCCTGACCATCAATCCCTCATCTGGATTGCCTCCCGGCTGGAGCGATACCGATATCGGTTCTCCCGCCATTGCAGGCAGCGCCAGCTTCAGTGCGGGTACGTTTACAGTGCGGGGTGCCGGAGCAGACATCTTTGGCACCTCCGACCAATTCAACTATGCCTCACAATCGCTGGCCGGCGATATCACCATCACGGCGCGCGTAGCCAGCCAGCAGAACACAAACGTGTGGGCAAAGTCGGGAGTAATGATCCGCCAGAGTACAGCGGCCAACGCCAGCTTCGTGCACGTGTTCATCACGCCCGGCCACGGAGTTAACATGCAGTATCGCTCGGGGACCGGCGTCAGCGCGGTGCAATTGGCGCAGATTGCCGGTCCGGTAGCGCCCTACTGGGTGCGGCTGGTGCGCTCGGGCAACACGTTCACCGGATTCGCCTCGGCCGACGGCGTGACCT
>DASREY010000105.1:0-6758 GCA_035651775.1 Terriglobales bacterium | reverse complement strand
GGCACGTGGCCGTGGGCGAAGGATCGCCGGTCACCATCGCCGATCTGCGCGAGTTCTCGCCCTCGGCGCTGGTGTTCTCCGTGGGCGCGCAAGGCACAAAGAAGCTGGGGCTTCCCGGCGATAACTCGGGGGGCGTCTATTGCGCCAAGGATTTTGTCTATTACTACAATCAACTGCCACCGTTTGCCGCGCAGGATTTTTCCGTCGGCAAGCGCATTGCCATTGTGGGAATGGGTAACGTGATGGTGGACCTTGCCCATTGGCTGCTGATTGACGATCCTAAGCACACGGCGGAAGAAGTGATTGTGCTCGCCCGGCGCGGGCCTTTTGAGGCCAAATTCGATCTGAAGGAGTTCGTCTACGTCGAAAGGTTTCTCGACCGGCAGGCCTTCAAGGAGGAATTGAACCGCATTCAACCGCAGCTCGCCGCCGTGGGGCAAGACATTGCCAAAGTCGCCGAAGATACATTTCCCATTTTGAATAAACCGCCTATGCCGGCCGAGCGCAGCCGCCTGCTGTTCCGCTTCCTGTGTTCGCCACAGGCCATCCACGCCGATGCCAGCGGCCGCATTAACCGCATTACCGTTGCTGAGAACGTATTAGTCGAACGCGACGGCAGCATCGCCTGCAAAACCACGGATAAAACCACAGACATTCACGTGGACACCATGATCTTTGCCATCGGCGACGTTGCCGATCCCACTTTGGGACTGCCCTATAACAAGGACTGCTATGTGACCTGCTCTGATCCAACCGATCCTAAGCGCCCTATCTACGAGGTCTTTGACCCGCAGAGCGGAAAAGCCATGGAAGGAACCTACGTGGTGGGCTGGGCGCGCAAGGCCAGTGAAGGCCTGGTGGGCATCGCTCGCCACGATGGTGAGGTGGGCGCTGCTGGTGTGGTCAAGTATCTGGAGAGCGCCCCGGAAAAAAATTCTGCCTGTTACGACCAGGTTCGGCAGCATCTGGCTGCCAAAGGTGTGCGCATCGTGGAGAAATCGGATCTTGAACACCTGGCCCGCGCCGAAGAAAAACGGGCACAGGAGCGCGGCCTGCCGTGGTTCAAGTTCTCCGATGACGAATCCATGCTGGCGGCGATTGAGCAGGAAAAAGCCAAGGCGGCTTCAGTGGTAGTGGGATCGTAGCGGTTCTCAGTTCTCAGTTGAGTTTCAAGTTTCAAAGAGGGCACAAAGAAGATTTGCTCGTTCACCACTCTAACGGCTTGAGCTCTCCCAACATCGTCGGAACAAGCTCTGAAACCGTAGGATGGATGTGCACGGCGCGTTGCATGACTGTATAAGGCGCTTGGGCGTACATGACATCGAGAATGCAATGGATGACCTCATCTCCACCTGTTCCCAGGATCGAGGCTCCCAAGATCTGCTTCGTATCCGCGTCTACCAGTACTTTCATGAAGCCCTGGGTCTCACCTTTTTCCACGGCGCGGCCGACCTTGGTCATGGGCCGGGTTCCGATGAGCGCGCGCTTGCCTGATCGCCGCACATCCGCCTCGGTCAAACCGGCACGGCCCAGCGGCGGATCAACGTAGAGAGCATAGGCAAGAATGCGGTCGGATACGCGGCGCTGATCGTGGTCCAGAAGGTTTGCCGCCACGATTTCAAAATCGTTGTAGGAGGTATGGGTGAAGGCGCCCTTTCCGTTGCAGTCTCCCAGCGCCCAGATGCCCGGCACATTCGTGCGTAGTTCGTCGTCTACGAGTATGTAGCCGCGTTCATCGGTTTTAACCCCGGCTTTCTCGAGG
Source organism: Terriglobales bacterium (assembly GCA_035651775.1). Classification (GTDB taxonomy): domain Bacteria; phylum Acidobacteriota; class Terriglobia; order Terriglobales; family Acidobacteriaceae; genus QIAW01. The sequence goes on along the minus strand of DASREY010000105.1, from coordinate 4,996 downwards.
CCCAGGTCGTCAGTGTTTGGTCGCCGACCTACCGCCAGCAGTACGTGGCTGCCTATCACTTCAGGAGAGCCGTCGGCACAATCCACGCGCACTGCAATTCCCTGCTCGTGTTTGCTGAAACCAATGCACTTTGCGTCCATGCGAAGCTTGATGCCTTCCTGTTCCACGATCTGCTCAATGGCGGCAGAAACATCCTCATCTTCGCGCGAGATCAATCTTGGCTTCATTTCGACGATGGTCACTTCACTGCCGAAACGGCGGAACATCTGTCCGAATTCCAGTCCGACGTAGCTGCCGCCCACGATCACCAGGTGGCGCGGCAAGAAATCAACTTCCATCATTGAGGAGTTGGTCAGATACGTAATCTGGTCGAGGCCGGGCAGGGGAGGAACAGCGGCTCGTCCTCCGACATTAATAAAGATGCGCTCCGAGCTGAGCAACTCGTCTCCTATACGCACCTCATGCGCGGATTCCAGACGCGCGTGACCCTGATAGACAGTGCAGTTTTTCATGTTCTTCAGCCAATTTTCCACGCCGGTGCGCGATTTGCTCGAGATGGCGTCTTTGCGGGCCTTCACTTTTTTCATATCGACCCGCGCGCCGCCATCAATGCACACGCCGTATTCACTCGCGCGCTGCGCCATGCGAGCGGCGTAGGCGCTGGCCACCATGGCTTTGGTGGGGATGCATCCGGTATTCACGCAAGTGCCGCCGAACAGCTTGCGCTCGGCGATAGCGACCTTCATCCCGGCGGCGGTGAGCCGTCCCGCGAGGAAGGGGCCTGCCTGCCCGGTACCGATGATGATTGCGTCGTAGACTTTCGCCATGGGGAACTCCTTGCGACTGAGATGCAAAAGCTTAACAGCAGAGACCCATTCCAGATGATTAGTGAGTTGGGCAAACGATTTGGGCTATAGGCGAGGTATTTCATTTTCAGACTATCTATTAACGTAGAGCGAGCGACTTGGCATCATGTTCTGCTAACCATTCCCTTGATTCCGAAGGTTCCAGTCATGCTGTTTTACCAGGATAGGGGCGCTTCGGGCATCCCTGATCTGTAAAACATTTCTGTACAACATTTTGACCAGTCATGGGTTTACTGGATTAATCCGTCAAAAGGAGGACGGAAAACCATGTTAAAAAAACTTTGCGCTGTAACGCTTATGGTGAGTCTGATGAGTCTCACGCCTGCGACATTGAAAGCTCAAGGCGATGAGGGCAAGCAGGAGCGGCATGAAGGAAAAGAGCGTCATCCCTCGATTCGCGCTGCCATCCGGGCGCTGGAGAAAGCTAAGGATGACATGCAACACGCCGACCACGATTTTGGCGGTCATCGCGTCGAAGCCCTGGAAGCGGTAGACAATGCCATTAAGCAGTTAAACGAAGCACTGAAATACGACCGGAAGTAATCACCTATGCGACAGTGGGCGGCGGTCAAGCCGCCCTTTTTATTTAACCCGCCTTGTATAAATGCGGGGGATTGCGCTTGCTAGCGTGGTGATATGGGAGTGCGATTGGTGGTTGGAGGAAGAATTTGCGGCTCTTTTGACTCAGCTTGGCCGTCAATGGTGACCCCGCGCTGGGTGGTGATATAGAGAACCGCGGCGGTCCAGGTAGGAAATAAATCCAACCCCGGAACCAGCTCGGCAATGAAGGAAGGCAGCAATGCCCAGTGCCATCCCAGCAGGCGAAGCAGGATTGCCCCGGTGACAACATCGAGCACCGCATCGGCCGGCGAGAGCCCGCCCAGGCCGAAAAACGGAAAAGCCACGAGTTGAATCAAGTCCGCTGCAATGGCTACGAACCACGCGGAACGGTGTTCAGGAGACTTGAGAGCCCTGGAAAGCGCCTTGGAAAGATCAAACATCGGGATACCACTCTCTATTTAGGATACAGCGGTTCTGCTTGCTAGGAAAGAGCAGTATGACTATTGCGCCGCCAGCGAAGCGATAAAGACATTATTTATTCATACAGGACCTTAAAGTTAATCAAGCTTGTTGCTTCTGCCTCAAACAGATCGAGCTATTCTCCTGATTTTTTAGATTCAGCATTTTTGGATTCAACCTGGCGGCGCAGCTCCTCGACTGCCTGCATCAGCTTGCGGATTTCCTGCTCCTGGCGGTTGTTCACGCGTTGCTGCTCAGCCAGCTCGGCGTTTTTAGCTTTAAGTTCGGCTTCAAGTTTCTGGTTCAAGCCCTGGATAGCGGCGAGGGCAACTCCACCTTCATCAATCTCGGTGATGTGGCGATTATCGTCGCCGACTTTGAAGGCGGCAAAAAAATCTTGCGCGGCCGGTCCGATGTGGCGGATGGCCGCATCCTGTGACTTGTAATTCCAGATGGTGATCGGTAATCGCATAACATCGGCCAGCACCTGCATGGCATCAACGTTGACGAAATGTTCTTTCATGCTGCGGTCGCTCAGAGAACCCCAGGAGCCGCTGCCGGGCACGAGCACCACCCCGGAACTCAGGGCGGGGTTGCTATAGAAGACCACGCCTCCCGAGCTGCGGGCCACGAATTGGTTGGCGGCTGTGGGCCTCACATCGGTGGGGCTGGAATCATCCCCCCAAACGAAGGTGCCGGCATCGCTTCGTGAGCTGGCATGGTGCCCGCCTACGAAACTGTAATTGCCGCCTGCGCTGTTGGATGCGCCTCCCGCAACGAATGCGCCTTCCCCATTGGCGGTATTGCCTATGCCCCCGGCAATGGTTGCGCCAGTGCCAAGGGCGGCATTCTGGGAGCCTCCGTTGACGGTAGCATTGGTCCCCATGGCATTGTTATTTTGCCCTCCGGCTACGGTTCCAGATACTCCGTTAACCATGTTGTTCAACCCGCCCCCAACCGTGCCGAATTTGGCGGTCACGCTGTTTGCCGCGCCGGGCTGGCCGCCGCCGGAGACCGTAGCGCCCATGGCCCCTTCTGTAACCGCATTGCCGCTGAAGCCGGCAATCACGTTCGGAATAAAATTATTGTTGGCCGCGTCGAACTGCGGCTCAATACGCAGTGCGCGGTTGCCGCCCACTCGGATTTCAAAAGCCACATTGTCGTTGGTGCCAAGATAATCTTTACAGGGCGAAGCCGCGCAATTGATGCCGCTGTTACCGGTCAAAAACCACGTGCCCATTCCCGCGGATGTCCCGGCGGCGCCCACTGTGTTGAGCGCACGGCCGCTGGCCGCACCAGGGTTAGCGGAAGTAGCCGGAGCCCGGGGCGACTGCGGCATGGAATCCGTGTGATAGACAATCTGGTACAAAACCGGGCCGTCAAAATCCGGACCCGCGGGCGAGGTTTGCTGCCAGGAAAGTCCAGGCCGCAAGCCTGCAATGTAAGTCTGCGAAAACAAAGGCGCCGCCAGGAATGCGATGGCGAACAATGTAGCTATTACGCTGGAACGATGTAAGTGCATGGGGCCCTCCATTCTCAAATGTTGGACCTGACGAGTTGGAGTTCTACTATCAACTGGGGAGTTTGGCCTCATTCTAGCTCCGGCGAGTGTCAATGTCTAACTGAAACTTATAAACTAAGTGCCTTTGATTTCAATAGACTTAAAGGCTGTAAACAGTAAAAAACCCACCTGAAAGGGTGGGTTTTGAACTCAAGTTGAACCCAGATTTAGCCCCACCAAATGGTGGGGTTTTTGTTGTGTTTTTAAACACCCAAAGAGGTGTAAGGGAGAGGAAAAATGAATATCGAGAGACGTTATACAGCAATTACGAACCAACTGGAAACTGCAACCACGCTGGCACGGGCCAAGCGTCAAGCAAAACACCGCAATGCCGAGGAGTCTATATACAGAGCCGCGCAGGAACCCAAGTTCCGAAAGATGGCATTAGGGGCATTGCGTCGCGCCTCACTGTCGTTGTTTGGTTTAGAAACACCCCCAGATTCAGCTCATGCCAGGCTGGCCCTGCAGACAGCCATCAAGAGTGCTAAAGCGAAGGCGCATCGGATGTTTTTGAAGATTCATCCGAATGCGAAGGATGTAGTGATTTATCGGTTGGAGTCGGCGTAACATCTCCACAGGAGGTGCTACCTTGTTCGATAAAATCTTTAAAATCTGTTTGCTTGTTTTAGGAGGAGGACTGCTATTTACACTATTTGAGAGTACACAAAATGGCAGGTATTTATACTCTCAAGAAAACGACACTGCGTTAATTGTAGACACTCGTACAGGTATTACATATGAATGGAAAAACACTGTCTTTGTATTTGATCCAAAAACCGGATCGGGCAAGGTTTTACAGATAAATATAAAACCAAAATAAACAAAGGAAGTTTCAGATATAATCCAACAGACCCTTACCAGGAGAAAGAAGAATGAAAAAACTATTCCCAATTGTAGGCTTGGCACTGGTTCTTGTTGCCTGTGCTGCAATGAAAACAGCCTCCACCCACAATGATCCGACAGTTAGTGCCTACTTGGAACAGGTTCCTGATTCTAATCAGCAGCAGATCGTAGCCATATTTCCGACGACCACTTCTATAACCTTTAATGGAATTGGGATGTGGGCGCAAAAAGGAGGTTGTTCGTTTGGCGTTGCAGTACGAGATCGAGACGCCAACACGAATAGTCAAGTTATAAATTCAGGCAGTAGCACAAGTCCATTCGGAAACTCAGGTTCAATCACACCATTTACAGTGGAGGCTGGCCATACAGTAGAAATACGAGTACTTCCGACGCAAGGCTGTGGTCAAGCGGGTGGCGTAAATATTATTGCCACATACCAATAACCCAACCGACAAAACCCCGAAGGGGTCTCAAGGTAGTGCAGCCACCAGATTGCGTGTGCTTTCCAATTCAGCCGGCTGTAAATACCTTGCAGTCACGCTGATGTCACCATGACCAAGTAGGACCTGCACAGTTCTTAAGTCCGCACCTTTGCGTAGCATTTGCGTAGCAAATGTGTGCCGCCCAACGTGCAGGCCCTTTCGATTTGCGATACCTGCTTTCATTAGCAAAGCATTCCACTTGTAGCGCAAGCTGCGGGTACTGC
>DASREY010000104.1:0-5936 GCA_035651775.1 Terriglobales bacterium | reverse complement strand
AAAGTGGCGCGCGCCTTTGGCATGGTGCATGAAGCTGTGAGCGATACGGCTGCCGTGCGCGCCGTCTTCTTCATCGATCCTAAAGGCAACGTACGGGCGCTGCTGTATTATCCGCTGTCGCTCGGACGCAATATCGACGAGATTTTGCGTGTCTTCGAGGCCCTGCAGACCGCTGAGGCCAATGCCTGCGCAACTCCAGCCAACTGGAGGCCGGGCGACGCTGTCATCGTGCCCGCACCCGTTACCCAGGCGGACGCCGCCACGCGCGTAACTTCCAGCAACGGCTACGAGATCAAAGACTGGTATTTCGCCAGGAAAAAACTGGCCGACGCCGCGAAACAGTAAGAAGCAATCAGCGCTCAGTATTCAGCCCGCGAATCACTCAAAGATTCGCGGGAATCCGCTCTTTTGTCCTAGTCAAAGTAAATCGTTAGAATAACGAGTTTGCCGCACTGGCTGAATGCTGAGTGCTGATTGCTGAATGCTCTTATGGAAGCGCATGGGGTCCGGTGACCCTTCCGGTCTTCAAAACCGGTGAGGGGCGAGTTCCCTCGTCCCTGGTCGGTTCGACTCCGACACGCTTCCGCCAAACACGGCGGTTCCTGCCCTGTTGTTCCGCCCCATAGTTTTGCCCGCCATATTGGTGTAATCTTCTTAGTTTCACAAGTCCGCACAGGAAACCTCATGAATCTTTCTCTGTTGGGTCGTTTGCCATTTGTCTTCTGCCTGATCGTTCTTGCTTCCATCCTTCCCGCGCAGCAGCCGTCATCCACGGTTGCGCCTTCGGTTTTGCCGGGGTTTCGCAATTTCAGCGCCGAGCAGCAGGTCGAGAGCCGCTTTCTGGCTGTGCCCGATCCCAAGCTGGCCGAGGAGCACTTGCGAATCCTGACGGCAGAGCCGCACATCGCCGGCTCTGCGGAAGATAAAAAGACGGCTGATTATGTGCTACAGAAGTTCCATGAAGCCGGACTCGATGCGGAAATCGCGGAATATAAGATTTGGATGAACCTGCCGGCCGAAATCAGCGTGAGCATGGTGAATCCTCCGCTTCCCGATTACCACGCTCCCAGGCCGGAGCGGGTCAATGGCGACCCCTTCCAGGATGATCCGCGAGTCACGCCGGGGTTCAATGCATACTCACCCTCCGGCGATGTAGAGGCCGATGTGGTGTACGCCAACTATGGCCGCCCGGAGGACTTCAAGAAGTTGGAAGAGATGAAAGTTGACGTGCGCGGCAAAATTATTATTGTGCGTTATGGCGAAAACTATCGTGGAGTCAAGGAGTACATCGCCGAGCAGCACGGCGCTGCCGGTGTAATCATTTATTCCGATCCCATGGATGATGGCTACTTTAAGGGGGACAAGTATCCCGATGGCCCCTGGCGTCCCGATAGCGGCGTGCAACGCGGATCGATCCTTTACATGTTCAAGTATCCCGGCGATCCCACAACGCCGGGAACAGCTTCGGTGCCGTCGTTACCTGATAGCCAAAGAACCCCGCCCGAGCGTGCAGCCGACATGCCTCATATTCCAACCACCCCACTCGCCTATGCGGATGCGCGTCCGATTCTGGAGAACCTCGGAGGCCAACTTTCCCCGCGTCCCTGGCAGGGTGCGCTTCCGTTCGCCTATCACGTTGGCCCTGGACCGGCGCGGGTGAGGATTCACCTCAAGCAGGATTATCAATATCGCACTATTTGGGACGTAATCGGCAAAGTGCAGGGAACGCAGACAGCGGATGATTGGGTGATTGCCGGCAATCATAGAGATGCCTGGGTTTATGGAGCGGTAGATCCGAATAGCGGTACCGCGGCCATGCTCGAGGCTGTACACGGAATCGGCGAGCTGCTGAAGAGCGGATGGAAACCCAAGCGCACTCTTATCTTTGCCAGTTGGGACGCGGAAGAAGAAGGCCTGATTGGCTCGACCGAATGGGCCGAGCAACACGAAAAAGAGCTGGCCAATGCCGTGGCTTATTTCAATATGGACGTGGGTGTTTCCGGGCCAAACTTCAACGCATCGGCCGTTCCCAGTTTGAAACAGTTTGTGCGCGATGTGACCAAAGCTGTTTCAAGTCCGGCAGGTTCCACTGTGTATGACGCCTGGAAAGAGAAGAGAACCAAGGAAGGACCTATGCCCAATCGCGAAGAATTCAGCAACAGTAAAGCAAGCGCCGAGGTGCGCGTAGGCGACTTGGGCAGCGGCTCCGATTTTACCGCTTTCCTGCAACACCTGGGGGTGCCCGCAACAGACGTCACCTCCGGCGGCGATTACGGCGTCTATCACTCTAGCTTTGACGATTTTACGTGGTTCAAGAAATTCGGCGATCCCACCTTCGCCTATGAGCAGCAGATGGCGCGAGTCTTCGGCTTGCAGGCGTTGCGGATGGCCGATGCCGACGTGCTGCCTTTCGACTACGAGAGCTATGGCAAGGAGATCACCTCTTACCTTGAAGCCGCGGAAAAAAGGGCGGCTGACAGATTGGGAAAGAGGGCACCCGATTTCTCTCCTGCTCTGAATGCCGCCAACCGCATGACCACCGCTGGAGCTGCAATCGCCGCAAAACAGAAAGATCTTTCCGTAGATGCTGCCCGGCTCAACCGTGTGCTGCGCGAGACCGAAACCGCATTGTTGCTTCCCGAAGGGCTTCCCAACCGCCCATGGTTTCGCCACTCCATCTATGCACCCGGGGAGTACACCGGTTACGCCGCGGTAGTGATTCCGGGGGTCAATGAAGCGATTGATGCCGGTGATAGCAGCCGCGCACAACAACAGCTTGCAGCTTTGACCGCGGCGGTCAACCGGGCGGCGGAGAAGATGGAAAGCTTCAGGTAATTTGGAATTTGTCCATCGGTAATTCGCGCGGGTAACTTTCTCCGCACAAAAAATCGTGATACATTGCGCCTGGAATTCCTGGAGGGCACATGCGGATCGCTCCTCGTAGCGAAGCATTCCTGGGCAGCCTCATAGCGGGCGGCGCAATGATTTACACGGTCCATTTGATCACGAAGAACTACACCACACTGGCGGCCATCGATCTCCCCCGTGGCGGTCCCATTGAAATCTGTGCGCTGGGAGTGGTGATATGGCTGCACGGCAAGTGGCGCTCGGCGATCCGCGTGCGGGATTAAGCGTGCAGGCTACGCTGTAAATATCCCTGGCTTAAGGTATTTGCAGGATTTAAGACCGTGCGCCTGGGATTGAGAATCCGCTTCACCATGAACAATGTGATCAGGAAATTTGTGGAAGCCCACGATCGTTATCTTGCCCTCGACAGCGCGCGAACCCAATGCAACGGCCCGGTGGAACGGGAACAGATCTATATCGAACTGCTGAAAGCCTACCTGGAAGTCCAGCACCATGCGCGGCAGATTGCCGGCCTGCAATTTGCCGATGGCATGGATTTCAGCGAGGCCAATTAAGCCCAGCTTGGCTGTCCTTGGCTCTGGCCACCCCGCGCGCCTAAGTTGCGTCTAACTTCTCGCGCCATGTTCGTCTTTATCCTCCATGGGCGGGCCCAGGCATGCCGAACGCAAAAATTATCACCAGTAATCCTGAAAGCACCGAAAGCTTGGCGGCTTATCTCCGCGCGCAGGGCTATGAAGTTTCCTACAGCCAGCCCGGTTATCCGCATACCCTTGCTCAATCAACCCACCCAGACGACCTGGTGATTGCTGTTGAATCTTGTGTGGACCCCCGTCAGGCCTTGGCCCGCGCGCGAGAACTGGCTGCCAGCCGCAGGTGCGACGTCTTTGTAGGTGAAGGAGTGTTTGACGGGCGGCTAGATCTCCCAGAGCCAGTCGAGCAGTTGGATATCCGCGAGGTGGCGGCTGCGAGCTTGCCGGCTGAACCTTGCTCCAGTGCTGCGCCATCAGAAGCAGCCGATTTTGAAGCAAGCACCCCGGAGCCGGTCTCCCAAATTACCGCTAAAGTCCCTCCTGAAGTTGCTTCTCAACCCACGCCAAGCCCCAGTATCCTGCCTGCCTTCGGGGATACGGCGTTTGAGAGCAGAGAACCCAGAGCTTCTCAGGAAAAACCCGTGGCTTCTCTGCGAGAAAATGCGCCAGTTGCTGCAACTCGCAAACCATCTGCCATGAAGCTGGGCTGGCGGGCTTTGCAGGAAGCAAAGCGGCTGGTGGCAATGCACTGGGCGGTACTGTTGGAGCGGACACGTGGCATGCTACAGCTTGTGAAGGCACGCACGTCAGAGCAGTTGGAAGCGCTCCTGCTCTGGCAGCAATACCGTAGCGCGGTTTTGGCGAGGCGCCGGGAAGAGCAGCGAAAATCAAGAGAGCAATTGCGCCAACGGGCGGCAGTGAAGCGCGAAGCAACCCAGCAGGGCTTTGCCCGCCGCTGGCAGCAGATTGCTGAGAAGCCAAAAGAAACCGCCGCACAAACCATTGCCCAACGAATCAGGACCATTCAAGCCGGGTTGCATCTCTCCAAGACTCGTTCTGCCACAGCGGCATCGAGCAATATCACACCCATTCAATCGGCAAAAAGCCCCGAGAGCCGGCGATATAGCCGCGATTGGAAGATGGTGTTTACGGGCGCAGGCGTGGCTGCACTGCTGATGCTTTTTGTTCTGGGAGTGTTTAGTGGCCACAGACCGGCAACGGACCATCCCCGCGCCGAAGCGGCCGCGCCACAGCTTCCGCTTAGAACGGTTGCACTGACACCGGCTGTTTCCCGCGCTCAAACGGTGCCGCCGCTCGTCATTGCCAGCGCACCGGCTCCCTCAATGCGTGCAAGTGCCGTCCCGAATACGAGACCCGTAGCTGCTCCAGGCGCAAAACCCGAGCAGACAAATTACGGCGGCTCCGGCAAGACTGAAGTCGTTGCTTCACGCAAGAGCGCAAGTCGAACCATTCTCGAAGAACCGGACTCAGAACCCGAAGTTGTTGTCCGTTACTTCCATCGGGCCAGCAAGCGCACATCTGTTGCCAAGACAGTGGCTGGAATCAAACATTATTCCGACCAGAATTGACCTACGGCATGGATTGACAACGCGAATACGTTTCAAGTTTACCTGCCAACGACTGCTTATCTCGACTGCTTATAATGAGGCATGATGCAAACAGCATACAAAGTACTTATCTTGACGGCGATAATGCTTGCGCTGGCAGCCTGCAACTCCAGTAAAGGCAGTGGCGACTCTAATCAGTTTAAGACGGAGCAAGCCAGCGCCAAAGAAGGTCCACTCGATTACGATGCTTGTGCGCTCGTGACGAAAGCCGACGCAGAGGCTGCGCTGGGTGAACCTGTGGAACTTGGAAAGGGCGCGACCACCACGCCGATGGGCGCCAAAGCATGCGGATACGTAGCTACCGCGCTGAGCTCGCGCGGCATGGTGACGATTTATGTGGGAAACCTCACCCTGGCGGGAAACGATCTGTGGGAGCCGCAGAAAAAACTGTGGCAAGGGCAGGGTAAGGGAATTCAGCCGGTAGACGGCCTGGGAAAAGAAGCTTATCTTGCCCCGAACGGCCTGCACATTCTCATGCCGAAAGCCACGCTGCACATCGAGGTGATGGGGCTCAAGGACGAAGCCGCCACAATCAACGCGGAGAAAACACTTGCACAAAAAGCCGTGAGCCGCATGTGATTTACGGATGAGTTTTATTTGAGGCTGATCAGCTTTTCCACCAGCTCAGAGTAGTCTTTCTTTTCCACGCCGTGCACCTGGCGGTTGTACTCATCCACCTTCTGCGAGTAGTTCATGGAGCAGAATTTCGGCCCGCACATGGAACAGAATTTTGCTTCCTTGTAGTAGTCGTCAGGCAAGGTTTCGTCATGCATGGCGCGCGCTGTCTCGGGGTCGAGCGAGAGCGCAAACTGTTTTTCCCAATCGAAGGTATAGCGGGCATAGCTGAGAGCGTCGTCGCGGTCGCGTGCTCCCGGCCTGTGCCGCGCCAGATCGGCGGCGTGGGCCGCGA
>DASREY010000103.1:0-28679 GCA_035651775.1 Terriglobales bacterium | reverse complement strand
GCATCTTGCCAGGGGTAAGATGCGGTTCGATGTCATGCTGGTAGAGCGCCGCTGTTTTGGTATCGGGAACCAGCAGCATGATTACGTCTGCCCAGGCAGCGGCTTCAGCCGGAGTCATGATGGTGAATCCGTCCGCCTGCGCGCGCGAGCGGGAGGCGCTCGAGGCGGGCAAACCCACCCGCACGGTTACGCCGCTATCGCGAAGGTTCTGCGCGTGGGCGTGGCCTTGCGAGCCGTAGCCGATGATGGCAACCTTCTTTTGCTGGATTAAACCCAGGTCTGCATCTTTTTCTAAATAAACTTTCGCCATAATATCTGTATTTTCTCCAAAAGATTTTTCTAAGATTAAACCGAACGTGGAATTCCCTGGGCGCCGCCTTTAATCTCTTCAATTAAGAGCGCGCCGCTGTGCGATGCCTGGGAGCAGCCAGCCATGGCTACGTGTCCCGTACATACCATTTCCAGAATGCGATAGGGGCGAAGCGCCGCTATGAATTGATCCATTTTATCTTTAGTGCTGGTGAATTCGAGGATCACTGCCTCAGGACCGGTTTCGACAATATTAGCCCCATGCTTGTTCGCAATCTCCTGCACCTGCGCATGGGTATCGGCGTTGATGGCAACTTTAATCAATGCCAGGTCGCGCGTAACATTGGAACCGGTGATGTTCTGTATGCGCAAAACATTCACCAGCTTATAGACATTGGCTTCGATGCGGAGAGCGCCCTGCTCGTCGGTATCTACAACGATGGTCATCCGCGATACGCCGGGCACATCAGTGCGCCCCACAGTCAGTGTCTCAATATTGAAAGCGCGGCGGCGGAACAAGATGGCCACACGCGCCAGCACACCTGGCTTGTCTTCGACGTAAACGACAAATGTGTTCAGCATAGCGACTCTTTAATTTTTACCACTCCATCTCGGTGTCAACGACCGGGTTGGGGCGGCGAATCATATCTTTCAAGTCGGCACCCGCCGGGACCATCGGATATACGGTATCTTCCTGCTCGACGCGGAAATCAATCAGCACCGGCCCGGCATGCTCGCGGGCTTCACGAATCGCAGGAATCACACCAGCACGCTGCGTTACGGAGATTCCGCGAATACCGCAGGCCTCAGCCAGCTTAACAAAATCAGGATTGACCAGCGGAGACGCCGCATAATTGCGCGAATAAAAAAACTCCTGCCACTGGCGCACCATGCCAAGGTATCCGTTATTGATGATGGCGATGTGGATCTTGATTTTTTCCTGGAAGATGGTCGCCATCTCCGGCATGGTCATCTGAAAGCCACCATCACCCACGACCACCCAGACCTCCGCTTCTGGGCGCGCGACTTTCGCGCCAATCGCCGCTGGCAGGGCAAAGCCCATCGTACCCAGGCCTCCGGAGGTAATCAGCGAGCGCGGAGTGTTGTGGCGGTAATACTGCGCTTCCCACATCTGGTGCTGGCCTACGTCGGTCACAACGATGGCGTTGCCGCCGGTCTCGCGCCATAGATCATTGATCACATGGGCAGCATAAAGATGGCCGCTATCTGGAAGGTTCTGGATGTCGCGGACGGCTGAGTCTCCCTTGAGCTGGCCGATGTATTGCACCCACTCCGGGTGCTTGGGCGTGGACTCCAGCTTGGGCTGCAATTCGCGCAGCACTTCACGCAGATCGCCCACCAAGGCAACATCAACCTTTACGTTTTTGTTGATCTCGGCTGGGTCAATTTCTACATGAATCTTCTTCGCATTCTTGGCGTATGTATTCAGATTGCCGGTTACGCGGTCGTCAAAGCGCATGCCAAGCGCGATCAGCAGGTCGGCTTCCTGGATTGCGGTATTGACCCAGGCTTCGCCGTGCATTCCCATCATGCCGAGATTCAGCGGATGCGATGCCGGAATTCCGCCCAGTCCCAACAGCGTGACCGCAACCGGGATATCGAGATGCTCCACCAGCTTGCACACTTCCTGCGTGGCGCCGGAAAGAATGATGCCATGTCCGGCAAGGATAATGGGTCGTTTCGATGCGCGAATCAGCTCCAGAGCTTTTTCGTAGTCCTGTCTGCTGGGAGAAAGATCGGGACGATAGCCCGGCAACTGCGGCGCTGCCCCTTCCCAATCGAATACGCACGAACTCTGCTGCGCGTCTTTGGTGATATCAATCAATACCGGCCCGGGACGTCCTGACTGCGCGATATAAAACGCCTCGCGTACCGTGCGCGCAATGTCCTCCGCCTTGGTGACGAGGTAATTGTGCTTGGTGATGGGTAGCGTGATGCCGGTGATGTCAACTTCCTGAAAAGCATCACTACCAATAAATTTGCTGCCCACTTGTCCGGTGATACAGACCACCGGGGAGGAATCGAGCATGGCTGTGGCAATGCCGGTAACCATATTGGTCGCGCCCGGCCCGGAGGTCGCCATGGCAACACCGACTTTGCCGCTGGCGCGGGCAAATCCATCGGCCATGTGGGTCGCGCCCTGCTCGTGCCGCACCAGAATATGCCGGATGGCCGAATGCTTAAGCGCGTCGTAAACGGGAAGGATGGCGCCACCGGGATACCCGAAGACGGTCTGCACGCCTTCTCGCTCAAGGGAGGCCCACAGAATCCGCGCGCCCGTCATCTTCTCGTTGGCGGGGGATTGAGCCTGCGTTTGCGGGGCTGTCGTTGTGCTCATACGATCCTTTATCCTGTTACTGCTCCGACGGAAGCGGAAGAGACCCGGCTTGCATATTTCGCAAAAACGCCGGTCGCGAAGCGGGGCTTGGGCGGCTGCCAGTTGCGCAGACGCGACTCGATTTCCGAATCGGGAATTTCGACCGATAACTGGCGTTTATCCACGTCGAAAATAATAATGTCGCCATCGCGCACGGCAGCAATTGGACCGCGAACGGCCGCCTCGGGCGCGACGTGTCCGGCCATCAAGCCGCGAGTTGCGCCAGAAAATCTGCCATCGGTCAGTAACGCTACGGATTCGCCCAGGCCTGCGCCGGTCAGCGCTGCGGTAACTGCCAGCATTTCGCGCATTCCCGGACCGCCGCGCGGACCTTCGTTGCGAATCACCAGCACGTCGCCTGACTTGATCTGGTTTGCCTGAACCGCGGCAAAGGCATTTTCCTCGCACTCAAAGACCCGCGCCGGGCCGCGATGCTGGTGGCGGGTGTGCCCGCTAAGCTTGACCACGCAACCTTCAGGCGCAAGATTTCCTTTCAGAATAACCAAACCGCCGGATGCGCTGAGCGGTTTGGAGAGCGGAAGCACAACTTCCTGTCCGTTGTTTTCTTTCGCCTTTTGCGCCTCTTGCGCCAGGGTCTCGCCAGTTACTGTTTTGCAATTCCCTTTCAGAATGCCGGCCTGCAGAAGTCGTTGCGCCATAAGCCGGGTGCCGCCGGCTTGATATAAATCTGTAGCCACAAAGCGTCCGCCGGGCTTGAGGTCGGCGATCAGCGGCACGCGGCTGCTGATGCGGTCGAAATCGCCGATGTCGAGCTTCAATCCCATCTCGTGCGCAATTGCCAGCAGATGAAGCACCGCATTGGTCGAGCCGGCGCTGGCAGCCACGCTGCAGATCGCGTTTTCCATAGACTCGCGGGTGATGATGTCGCTGGGAACAATGTTCTCTTTCACCAGGCGCATCACCAGTTTTCCGGTAGCCTGCGCCGCCAGACGCTTTTCGGGAACCATCGCGGGAATCTCATTTGCACCCATAGGCGAGATACCAAGAAATTCACAAGCCATGGACATGGTATTGGCGGTGAACTGCCCGCCACAGGCGCCCGCTCCGGGACATGCCTGCTGCTCGATCTCATTTAATTCAGCGTCTGACATTGAGCCGCGGGCGTGCGCGCCGACAGCTTCAAATACATCCTGAATGGTGACATTCTTTTCGTGGAACTTGCCGGGAGCGATGGAACCGCCGTAAAGCATCACGCCGGGAATATTCAGCCGCGCCAGCGCCATTACCGTGCCAGGAATTGTCTTGTCGCACCCGGAAAGGGCAACGATGCCGTCAAACAGGTTTCCACGCGCCACCAATTCAATGGAATCGGCAATCACTTCGCGGCTCACCAGCGAAGCACGCATGCCTTCACTGCCCATGGTGATGCCGTCGGAGATCGAGACGGTATTGAATTCCATGGGCGTTGCGCCCGCTTCGCGTATTCCCTTCTTTACTTCCTCCGCCAGTTCGCGCAGATGGTAGTTGCATGGGCCTATCTCAGTCCATGTATTCGCCACGCCAATAATCGGTTTTGCCAGGTCATCTGGCGTAAACCCAATGGCATGCAACATGGCCCGCGCCGGGGCGCGGCTTGGCCCCTGTGTAATCGCCGCACTGCGTTTAGAGTTTCCGTTGTTCACGTTTTCCCGATCCGATTGGCTTGCTTATTTGTCTAACCTGTTTGTTTACAAGCAGGAAGAATTTGTCGTCACCCGCATACACTTCATCCGGAAGCCCGGGCAAAAAAAGCTGTAAAGCTATTTTTAAACTGCCGAGACGTATAAGCCAAGATTATAATTATTATGATTTCATAATGAAAGCTTTTGATATTTATTTTATTTATATCCAAAGTAACCCACGTTGCGGGGCCCGGGGGAAAGTGCGGGTCTTCTTACTGCGAAAGGTACAAGAATCAATTAGGGGGCTCTATGTTTTATGAGTTGAAACAATTATTTTTTATATTGAATTTCTGGTGAACATAGTATAACTTCCCCGATTTGCATAGCACCTTCCGTAAATTTGTTTGCTCACCCAATCAAAGATCGAAATTTTTACCTGCAAAAATACTTTCAAACCCTATCGAGGTGTCCTCCCCTTATGAAAGAGCAAAACGATACAAAGCAGTCACGCACATTTCTCCGCCGTACCTTCCTGAAGCTGGGCGGCGCCAGCCTGGCCGCATGGGCTTCCGGTTCATTGCAATTGAACTGGGCACAAGGCGCTGACCAGGCCTCGCGAAATAAGCCTGTAAATCCCGTCGTGTTGAAATCCTCGGACCTGGAGGTAGTTCTGGACCGAAAAGACGGCCTGCCCTATGAGTACCACCTGCTCCGGAATAACGCGCGCTTCCGGGGCGAAGACTACGGTACACCGATAGCAGTCACCGTTTGCGACCGCAGCCAATGGAAGTTCCCGGCATTACCGGTTACGGCCTCGAAGGTAAAGGCAAGCAAGGACCAGGCGGATTTTCATTTTGAGGCGTCCCAGGATGGCAAGCCTGCGGTGAGTTTCACGGTCCGCTACCATTTATCGGGCGCAACCCTCACGACCACACTGGAAGACGTCCAGGAGCATGAAGGGTTTGAGCTTATCCAAGTGGCCATGCCGCATTTGGCAACAGTGCGGGAAGAGGATAGCTCCGCTGCCTGGGTCGCTCACGGGGAGAGCGGGGGCGACCTGGCCATGTTGAGCGAAGCCAAGGCTGGCAGTCTGCCTCCGAACCGATTTTGGGGAAATGTTCTCGCTTCCCTGCCTGTAGTGATGATTGGAACCGACCGCGCCATCTGCGTGCAAGAAGTAACCGCCTTCATGGATGGCACATCGTTAGACGTTATCGGAGCAGATGGTCACCGGCGGGCTTCGCTGGGAACGATCCAGACATATCGCGTAAATGGCAGTGGATGCTATGACTTAAACCTTGATCCCAACAGCAACCCTTTAAATTGTGGGAAGAGCGGAACACCAAACCTGCTGATCGGGCAGAAGTCCTCATGCCGCCTCGACTTCATTACCGATGTGGATGGAAACGGGACCGTAGACTGGCTGGATGGCGCCAAGTCAGTGCGCAAGCGCATGCCTGTCATCCCTACTCATTATTATGATGACCGGCTCGCCTATGGCATTCACATTGATGAACCTCACTTTGAAAAACCGGGTGCGACCTTTGAGGAAAGCGAGGAGCTGATTCGCAAGGTAGCCGCGCTCATTGATAACTCTCCTCAGGTGGTTCATCTCTGGGGCTGGCAGTATCGCGGCAAAGATACCGGGTACCCGGCCGTCGCCGAAGTAAATAAAAGAGCGGGTGGATACGATGCGCTGATGCACCTGATGGAACAAGGCCCCAAATACAACTGCAATGTTACATTCTCAGACAATTACGATGACGCCTACAAAAGCAGTCCGGCATGGAATCCCGACATTATCGCGCGACGGCCGGACGGCGGCCTATGGGAAAGCCGCAATTGGACAGGCGAGAATTCTTACATCATCGGCCTCGCGAAATATATGAAAGGCCCAGGCCTTGAGCGGGCGCGGTACACCTGCGAACACTATAAGCTGCACGACAGCACTCACATTGACGTGCTTTCGTATTATTCAATCCGCAACGACTGGGATCCGGCTCATCCTGCGAGCGGGGTCAAGAACCTCTTCGAGGGTCGCTATAAAGTCCTCGAGGAATTTGCGAAATACAAAGTTGACGTCAGCTCCGAGGCATTGCGCTATGCCTTCATCGGGAAGATCAGCTCCTTCTGGTATCCGCCGAGTCCAGCGCCGTGTCCGTTTGGAGGCAAACCTATCCCAATGCTGGCTACCATCTATCGGCAGAGCGCGGTCTGGGGCTTTAATATCGGCGGCGGCCGGCGCACCACGGTGTCTCCATCGGAACGAGCGGTTAACCTGCTCTTCTATAATGGCGCGCCTCACACCTTTATTACCGTAGATACAGACCTGCGGAACTTCATCGAATCCTACTATTTAATGTGGGTACCGTGGTTTAAGCTGAACCACCGCAACATCGAATCGTTCCACCGCGACGGAGAGCGCACCACCATTGGCCTGGAAGGAAATTCAAAAATCGACCTGGACTGGGCCAACAAGACGTATTCCGTGACCCTGGATGGAGCGGAAGTTGCGCGCGATGGCAGCACATTCTGTCCGATGGATGACGGGCGCATCGCTCTTTACAGCACCGAAGAAAAAGAATTGCCGGCAAGTTTGCCTGTCGGCTGGGACCCAGCCAAGGTTGCAGCCATCGCTCTCTCAACGGAAAAAGCGACGCCGCTGCCGACCAGAATCGAAAATGGCAAAGCGATGGTGTCGGTTCCAGCTCGGCAGCCGGCAATGCTCTACCGCGATGGTGAGAAGGCGAAAAAACGCCTGCTCTCCGGATCTTGAAGTCTGGAGCAAAGTAAATTTTCAACTCGGGGCAAATTCTGGGTAATGGTACAGTTTGAAATATTCTGCACAGGAAAGCATGGGCAGAATGCCCCACGGTGCGGGCAGGACCACGACTGGAATTTCTTCGTCTGTGCACCCCATGCTAGGATGATTGGCGGCTCACTTTCACGAGGCACATTGCTATGACAAAGCTGGAAGCGGTGATTCAATCTTCAAAACTGGAATCGGTCAAGGAGGCACTCCTGGAGGCCGGTGTGGAGGGCATGACTGTGATCGAAGTCCGCGGCCACGGACGTCAGAAAGGCCACACCGAGTTCTATCGCGGGCGCGAGTACACCGTGGATTTGCTGCCGAAAATCAAGCTTGAGATGGTCCTGGCGGACGAATTGGTGGAGAAGGCGGTGCAAACCATTATCGCTTCCGCGCGCACCGGCAAAATCGGCGACGGTAAAATTTTTCTCTCACGCATCGATGAAGCGATCCGCATCCGCAACGAGGAGAGAGGGGTTGCGGCACTGTAACCCTGCTGTGACTACCCGATACTTCTATTCAGGAAAAGCCGAGACGTAGCAAGCTAGGTCTCTATAGACAAATTTACATCTATGTCAGCACAGGTCTATCTCACCGATCTGCACGATCAATATGTCAACGAATCCGCGCGGATTCGCCAGGCTTTTGATGCCACCGCAGACGGCGCCAGCGCTTCCCAGCGGCGCTCGGCCCTCATGGATAGCGTAATTATCGGCCTCTGCCGGCAACTACTGCCGCCGGAGCTGCAACATCTGAATGGGGTCAGTATTGTTGGCTTGGGCGGCTATGGCAGAGGGCTGTTGTTGCCACACTCTGACGTGGATTTGCTGGTCGTGTTCGATAACGCAGCCACTAGTGAGAAGTTCACCGGCCCCCTCGGACGCGTGTGCCAGGAGATGTGGGACATGAAGATCAAACTTCGTCCTACGACGCGCATTCTGCCGGAGTGCTCCAGGCTCGACCGGGAAAATGTGGAGTTCACCATTTCCCTGCTGGATTGCCGCCTGATCTCTGGAGACTCGAAGCTGTTCGCGATGCTGCACGACAAGCTTATTCCAGATTTAGTTCATCGCGAGTGGCAGCCGCTGGTGCAACTGCTCTCTGACCTGACCAGGAGCCGCCACGCGAAATATGGAAACACCATCTTTCATCTGGAACCTAATATCAAGGAATCTCCCGGAGGATTGCGCGATCACAACGCCGCAAGTTGGTTCGCCCTGTTGGCCGCTCTGGAAAAGCAGCGCGCATGGCCCGAGCAAAAATCCTTATTCGCGGCTTCGGTGCAAAGCGACCTGCATTCATCGCTCGATTTTTTGTTGTCGCTGCGCTGTTTTTTGCATTACCGCTACGGCCGCGACGACAACACTTTAAGCTGGGAGGCGCAGGACGAAGCCGCGGCGAGAAGCATCGGCGCCAGCAACCACAAGATTACGGCCGCGGGCGACTGGATGCGCATTTACTTCAAACATGCACGCATGATCCACAGCGTGGCCCACCAGTATCTGGACGAGGTGCCTCCGGCGCGCTCTTCGCTCTACCAGCAGTTTCAGCGCTGGCGATCACGGGTCTCAAATGCGGACTTCTCGGTGGTCAATGGCCGTATTTTTCTGCATCAGTCCACAGTAACAATGACGCCTGACCTTGTCTTTCGCGGCTTTGAGTTTATGGCCCGCCACGGCTTTAAGCTGGCCAGCGACACCGAGCGGCGCTTCGAGCAAGCCCTCTCAGCCGTGGCCGACAGTGAATTGCAGAGCGCCGGCGTCTGGCCGCATCTTCGCCAGATTCTTATTTCAACCCACGCCAGCCAGGCGCTGCGCAGTATGCATGGACTAGGCTTGCTCAAGCGCATTGTTCCCGAATATGAACTGATTGACTCGCTGGTGATCCGCGACTTCCATCATCGTTATACCGTAGACGAACACTCGTTTCTCACCATCGAGACTCTGCACAAGCTGAAAGAACCGGGATCAGATTGGGAAAAGAGATACACGGAGATCCTGGCCGAGCTGGAAAAGCCCGAAGTGCTGTATCTGGCGCTGCTGCTTCACGATACTGGCAAAGGATTGCCGACCGGACATCACGTTCAGGGTAGTTTGCAGCTTGCCGAGGAGACCCTGAAGCGCTTGGGAGTTACACCCGAAGAAGGCGAGCAGGTGAAGTTCCTGATTGGCGGGCACCTGGATATGTCGGCCGCGCTGCGGCGCGACATCTTCGAAACAGCTACTATCCGCGCCCTGGCGGCCAAGGTAGGCGACCCGGAGCGGCTCAAGATGTTATGCCTGCTCACCTTCGCCGATATCAGCTCGGTGAATCCGGAGGCCATGACGCCGTGGAAAGCGGAAAACCTTTGGCAGCTCTACATTGCGACCACCAACTACCTGAATCGCAGCGTGGATGAAGACCGCTTCCACGCGGCCACCGAGGCGGCCACGCTGGAGCGCATCAGCGCGCTGGCCCACAAGCGCAAAGACGAGCTGCAAAAATTCCTGGAAGGGCTGCCGCAGCGTTATTTACGGAGCCACACCCCGGAGCAGATCATCGCGCACATGGAGATGACGGCGCATCTGCGGAACCATCCGGTGCAGCTTGCGCTGAATCGCACGCGCGATCTATACGAATTTACGATCGTCACCCCGGACCGGCCATTCCTGTTTTCCACCGTCGCTGGAGTGATCTCCGCGTGGGGAATGGACATTGTCAAGGCAGGCGCATTTTCCAACCAGGAAAGAATTATCGTCGATACCTTTTATTTCAAAGACCGCTTCCGGACCCTGGAGCTGAATCCTTCCGAGCATGAGCGCTTCAAGAGAAGCGTTGTCCAGGTGCTGAGCGGAGATGATACGCTGGAGCGCCTGATGCAAAAGCAAGCATCGCGAAAACAATCGCCGGTAAAGATCAACGTAGAAACAAAACTCAATTTCGATAACGAATGCTCCTCCCACAGCACGCTGCTCGAAGTCATTGCCCAGGACCGCCCCGGACTGCTGCACCAGATCACCTCACGCGTAGCTCATGCCAAGTGCAACCTGGAAGTAGCGCTGATCGATACCGAGGGGCAGATGGCAATCGACGTCTTTTATCTGACCTTTAAAGGCGCAAAGCTGACGGAATCGCTCCAGGAGGAATTGCGACGGATGATTGCGGAAGAGTTGAATTGAAGAAGAAAAGCATTCAGCAGTCAGCAATCAGCATTCAGCAAAAACGCAGCAATTAATGACAACGAAAACTGCTGCTTGCAGGCTTTTCGCAGATTGCGCGCTACAAGAACAGCCATCACTGTTGGCTATGCTTGGGCTTGCAGGGTATTGGCCGCCTTGGAAGTAGCACCCTCCCTCCCCCCATTACTTGAGTAGTCGAGCGATATGTTGTTTCGACTTAATGCGAATGCATGAGTAGTGCCCACGCGACTGCCGGCGAGAACGCCGGCGCTATGTCAGACTGAACCATTACCTAAACTTGAAGAAATTTGAAAATGGCCGTTCGTGTCTGGAGTTGTGGGGGGTGGGGGTTACTAAGTAACCTTTTAGGCGTGAGCAGAACTATCCCTTCGCCGCCCGGGAGCCAGGGGAGGCTGCCGCTCCGGGTTTTCAAAGATCGGCTGGGCAAGGCGCCCAAGATAGATCATGCCAGCAATTCCACAAAAGGCAAGAATTTGATACCAGAGTTCAATTTTTTGATTGATACAGATGAAAAACAACACTTCGACAAAACTGCTACCCGCGGATTTCACGGATAAGAAACGCCCGCCGATTTGCCGGCGGGCGTTGTGGTCTCAAAATTTGATTTAGATCCACGTAGAGACGTAGCGAGTTACGTCTCTACGTGAGATTTATTTCTAGAAGCTAAGCCTCAGAGCCAGCTGCATGCGGCGTTTGAGGGAAGCGGCGGTATATCTTCCGAAGGATGGGTTCGTCTGTGCGAAATTGCCCAGGTAATCAAGCTGGAATTGCGCTTTGGTATCTACGGTGGTGAAGTTGGTGTGATTGAAAACGTCATAGGCTTCGGCGCGGAATTGGAGTTTGAAGCGCTCGCCGGGCATGGGAATATTCTTGAAAAGAGACATATCCCAATTGTTGATTCCCGATCCTCGGAAGTAGCTCCTGGGACCAAAATTCAGAGTGCCCTGGGGCGCGCCTTCGAGAGTGCCTCTCACCGGCGGAGCGAAGATAAAACCATTGAGGTTGTTGGTGTGGGCAAAGGGTGTAGTAACGTTGGTTACATTTCCCGAGCCCAGAATAATCACGCGGGCAGCTTCGGAGGAACCGCTCCAGGAGGTTGCGCTATTGCTGCTATTGCCGGTGGGGCAAACCGAGCTGGCTGTGACTGGAACGCTTCCCGCCAATTGATTTCCAGACAGGACACAGACGTTATCGAGCGTGATGGCCGTGGGAGCGCCACTCTGGAGAGTAGTGATTCCCGAGATTCTCCAATCATCCAGAAGTCCACGGACGAAGCCATTATCCCAAAGCTTGCTGGCCTTGGGAAAATCGTATGTCCAAGAAGCCTTGAAGATATGGGTATGATCGTAACCGGCCAAGCCATACTGCCATTGGTGGAAGGGGATATTCTGGAAGATGAAAGGAGTATTGAGAACTCCACTATTTTCAGCATCGGCAAAATCAAAGGCTCTTGACCAGGTATAAGCAAGGCCGAAGTCGAAAGATTTTGCGAAACGGCGGTTCACTGCAACTTGCAGTGAATTGTAGTTGGAACTTCCAGCGTATTCGAGTTGATTAATCGTCGTATAACCGGAATAGGGACGAAAAAGGTTACTCGATGTGCCGCTGGGAAAGGCTGTAGGAGTGGTGGTGGCGCCGGCGGGAAGAGCATTCATATCTACCTCCCAGAGCAGATGGCGGGCCAGCGAGGCTACATAGGCGACATCCACCACGGTCTTGAAGCCAATCTCGTGCTGGATGCCGAAGCTGTAAGACATGACATAGGGCACCTTGCGATTGCGCTGGAAGGCGAAGGTCGACGATGGGAAGATGGTGCCGTTGACACTCGGGTTCACAGTATCAATGCCCGATGTAGTCAAAGGACCCGATGCAGGCGCGGTTGACAGTCCGAATTCGATATTGGGAGTGAACTGGAGGGGGACGCTCCTGAAGTCATTGGTGAAAAAGTTGTCTCTCTCGCGGAAGTCGTAATACATGCCGAAGCCGCCGCGAATGGCGGTCTTGCCATCGCCAAAGGGATCATAGGCAAAGCCGAAGCGCGGGGCCGCTTTCACGTGATCACTATTACGCAATCCGGGAGGGTAGTTGGGAGCGAATGCCTGGGCAAAGCCCGGAACTACTCCGTTAGCCACCGTTCCATTTACGGGATTGCCGGTACCTGGGATATCAGCTCCGTTCAGCCCTTTAGGTGTTGTTGGCGCATTGGTGTATAGCTGCACCTGCTGGCTGCGATCATACAGTTCAGGAACAAAACCAGCTTCATTGGCAGGTGCGTTGTGGAAGGGCCGTGACCAACCCAGGCGAAGCCCAAGATCGAGAGTCAGATTGCGAAGAATCTTCCAGTTATCCTGCGCAAACCACTCGATGCCGGTGTAATGCGAGATCAGAGGCGGACGAGTGTTGTTCTCAGTGTAATTTTGAAAGTCACCAATCAAGGCGTTGGCGTAAGGGTTGCCGGTGTTGCCCAGGGCGGTTGTGTAATTAGAGCTATTGGAGCTGAAGTTGTAGGTCCCGGTAAAGTTTCCGTTAACCCCTTTGTGTTCCTGCCAGTACTCAATGTACATACCGGTCTTAGCGGTGTGGGGTCCCCAAACCTTGGTGATGACGGGATCGAAGGTGAAGACATTCTCGACACCGGTGATGGGGTAACGAGAACTAACCGACGGATCGGCGGGATTGCTGACGCCACCAAAGCTGGCTGTAGGCAAGATTTGCAGAGGATTATTTTGCCGATCTAGCTGGGGCAGATTGATCCCGGTTCCCGGAACGCTGCGGGTCGCCACGATCGCCGGCGACGGGTGGTTCCCCTCGGTCCAGCGCGATGCGACGAACCTGCCTTCAAAGACAAGAGTAGGACTGAAAATATGCTGTCCGTCAATGGTGACGAAGCGGGCAATGGGGTTGTACTCACTGGGTAGCCATCCCCAGTTGGCATTTCCGGCAGGAACATTAAAACCCTTTTCATCATCCCACCAACGGTTCAATACGACATAAAAAAGATTGTTGGCGGTCGGGTTGTAATCCACGCGCAGGGTCTCAGTATGCTTGGGGATCGCCAGGCTCTCTTGAACCTGATAGTTGAAGTTCGATCCAATGACATTGGGCAATGGAAACAAGTTGAGGTAAGCCTGGGTGCGCGGGTCAATCAGTCCAGCAGGAATCACGCCAAGAACGCCGCCGCTCTGGAAGCAACCGGTGGTGACTGCTGGAGTAGTTTTGGTAGCTGCCTTGCACGCGTGGCCTGGAGTTTTATCGAAAGGGTTCGCAATCAAGGCAGGAGCACCACCAGCACTTTGACTGAAGTTGCCGACCCGTTCCAACGCTGTGGGTACAGTGACCTGGCGAACATCCTGGGGCCGCAGTTCACGCTGTTGCTCCTCGGAAACGAAGAAGAATAATTTCTTCTGGTCACGCGGGATGATCTTGGGGATATACACCGGCCCGCCAAAATTGGCGCCCGCGGTTATGAAGTGATAAGCGGGGTCTTTAAGGGGCTTCGTGGGATCAATGCCGTGGTTGGTCTTCGTAAAAGACTGGAGAGCATTAAATATGTTGTTGCGCTGATACCAATACACGGCGCCGTGGTACTCGCGACCTCCCGATTTGGTCACGGCCTGAACGGCGGCGCCTGCCTTGCGGCCAAACTCGGCCCCATAAAGGCTGCTTTGCACCTTGACCTGGGAGACTGCGTCCATGCTGATGAAGGTGTTGTAGTTGCCTCCATTGGAATTCTCAATGGGCACTCCATCAATTGTGATGTTGTTCTGGCCAGTTCGCCCTCCGTTCACATTGAACGTGGAGTTACCACTGAAGCTTTGCGCTTCCGCGCCGGGGTTATAAACTACGCCGGGCTGCAAGGAGGCGAGCACAGAAAAATCGCGGTTGATGACGGTGAGGTCCTGCACCTGCTCGCTGGTGATGACGCCGGAGCGTTCGCTGCTGGCGGTTTGCACATTGGCGCCCTCGGCGATGACATCAACGGATTCGGTGGCTGAGCCTATCTGCAATTTGATCTGCCCGGCGGAAAGGTGGTCGCTGGGGTTGAGAACAATATCTTTCTTGTCATACTTCTTAAAGCCGCTGTGTTCGACCGTCAACGTATATATATCCGGTTGCACGGCGTTAAAGGTGAACTCGCCGCGCTGGTCCGTCGTCTCCGAGCGAATGGCGCCGGTGCTCTGCGAGAGCAGTTTGACATTCACGCTCGGCATGATGGCGCCGTGCGGGTCTTCAACGACTCCGGTGATGGAGCCGGTTACGGTTTGGGCTGAAAGGGTTGCGATCAGCAGGAAAATAGAGGCAAGAAATACAGCGAGGTTCTTATGTGTCATTTATTTATTCTTCTCCCCACGTGGCTCATGCCGCTGCATCGTGGCGCAACGGTCAAAGTTGAAAGTACAGGAGCGCAGCTGCGCTTCTGCGTTAGTTCATGGGCAGGGGAAATAGTCGTCTTGGAGGCCCTGCCCTATTAAACCGGGGAGAAACGTTACATCAAGAAAGCTAAAGATTTCAATGAGAAAAATTAAACATTCATAATATGAAATCTTTCACTATATGAAATTACAAGTTATTTTGGATCATAAAACAGGCATTTTAAAATCCAGTAATAAGCATGGATTGAACGGCATTGCAGAAAAGTATTTTAACGAACGCCACATAAAAGAAACGCCCGCCAGGTTTGGCGGGCGTTGTTCGAGTTATTTTCAGTTTCGAAAAATTCAGCTCTATTTCCTAGAAGATGAGCTTTAAAGCCAACTGCATACGCCGTTTGGGCTGAGCGTCTGCATATTTTCCGAAATCTGGATTGTATTGCGCGAAGTGGCCCAATGAGTCAACCTGGAACTGGGCTTTCGTTCCAGCATCGGAGGTGGTGAGGTCTTTGAAGTTAGTGTGGTTCAATAAGTCATAGACCTCGGCACGGAACTGGAGATTGAAACGCTCGTTCAAGGGAATCTGCTTGAACAGGGACACATCCCAATTGGCGAGACCTGGACCGTTGTAATAAACCCTGGGTCCCAGAGCCACAACACCCTGGGGCGCCGGCGCCAAGGTAAAGTTATTGAGTCCGACAACATGGGCGAAGGGCGTGGTCACGTTGGTGGTCGCGCCCGGCAAGACGAGAACACGGCTGGCCTGGGTGGTTGAACCGCTCCATGCAGTTCCACTGTTACTGCTGATCCTGCTCGCAGTTGGGCACCCGACAACACTTCCAGCAGCAATACCCGGCTTCAAAAGACAGACATTGTCGAGCTGGAGTGGATCGGGCGCACCGGTCTGATAACTGGTGATACCCGATATCTTCCAACCGTCAAGAACTCCGCGACTAAAGCCGTTATCCCAAAGCTTGCTGGGTTTGGGGAATTCCCACGTCCAGGATGCTTTGAAGATATTGTTGTGATCGAAACCGGCCCGGCCATAAGCCCATTGACGGAAAGGAACGTTGAAGACGAAAGGATTAATGACCTGCGTAGCCTCGGTATCGGCAAAATCAAAAGCCTTGGACCAAGTGTAGGCAAGACCGAAGTCAAAGGATTTTGCGAAACGCCGGTTTACCGCAACCTGCAATGAATTGTAGTTGGAGGTTCCCTCATATTGGTTCTGCAGAATATCAGTGTAGCCGACATACTGCCGTGTTGCCGCAGAGGGCAGATTCTTGGTCGCCGCGTTTGTCGTCGCTCCGGGGGGAACGGGATTCAAGTTCAACTGCCAGAGTAAATGGCGGCCCAAAGAGGCTACATAGGCAATATCGACGACAGTTTTGAACCCAAGCTCGCGCTGGATGCCAAAGCTGTAATCCATGACATAGGGCACCTTCCGATTCCGTTGGTAGCCATTTGTCGAAGACGGAAATATAACCTGGGTCACCGATGGATTCACGACATTGATGCTCTGACCAAACTCGATGTTAGTGGTGAACTGAATGGGAGGATCCTTAAAGATGTTGTTGTAAAAGTTGTCTCTCTCGCGAAAATCGTAAAACATGCCGAAGCCGCCGCGGATCGAGGTCTTGCCATCGCCGAAGGGATCGTAGGCAAAGCCAAAACGGGGAGCGGCTTGAACGTGACCGCTGTTACGTAATCCAGGTGGATAGTTGGGGTTAAATGCCTGCAAGAAGCCTGGGAATTGCCCATTGGTAACAGTTCCATTCACAGGATTGCCGCTGCCAGGCACAATACCGCCGTTCGCGCCTGCAGGTGTTGCCGGCGCACCCGGCATGCCGTACAGCTTTACTTGCTGCGTGGGGTCGAAAAGCTCAGGAACAAAGCCGGCTTCATCTCCCGCCGGGTCATGGAAGGGACGCGACCAGCCGAGACGAACTCCTAAATCAAGAGTCAATTTTCGAGTTATTTTCCAGTTGTCCTGCGCAAACCATTCCAGACCGGTGTAATGAGAGATGAGCGGCGGACGGGTCGTAGACTCGGTATAACTGCTAAAGTGACCCATCAAAGCATTGGCATAAGCGTTGCCGGTGTTGCCCAAAGCAGTGGTGTAGCCATTGGTGTTGGAACTGAAGTCGTAGGTTCCTGTGAAATTTCCGTTAGGCGCTTTGACCTGCTCCCAATACTCAATGTACATGCCAGTTTTGAGGGTATGAGCGCCCTCAACTTTGGTCAGTACCGGGGTAAAACTGAAAACGTCTTCCGTACCGGTAATAGGGTAACGGGAGTTAATTGTCGGATTCGCAGGGTTTTGAATTCCATTAAAAGTAGCCGCCGGCAGAATCTGCAGCGGATTATTGAATGCAAAGAGTTGGGGAAGGTTAATCCCGGTTCCCGGTCTGCTGCGCGTAGCCACGACTGATGCCGTGGGGTGGTTCCCTTCCGTCCAACGCGAGCCCAGCACCGTGCCTTCGAAGATAAAAGTCGGATTGAAGATATGCGTGCCTGAAATCGTGATGGTACGAGCGATGGGATTGTATTCACTGGGCAACCATCCAAAAGCGGCGTTTCCTGCGGGGACAGCAAAGCCTTTTTCGTCATCCCACCAGCGGTTCAGCACGGTATAGAAGCTGGTCTTGTCAGTAGCGTTCAAGTCGAGCCGCAAGGTTTCAGTATGCTTTGGAATTTGCAAGCTCTCTTGAATCTGATAATTGAAGCTCTTGGTCGCTGTGCCGGCTGCGTTTGGCAACGGGAACAGATTCAAGTAGGCCTGGGTGCGCGGATCAATGCTGCCCGCGGGAATTTGATTGTTAGCGAAAGGCAATCCCGTGGCCGGGTTCACCGGCTTGGTGGCAGATTGCGAGAAGTCACCATTCCGCTCAGCTTGGGTTGGCACCGTGACCTGTTGGAGCGTCTGCGGTCGAGCCTCGCGCTGCTGTTCCTCCGAGACGAAGAAGAACAACTTCTTCTGATCGCGCGGAAGAATTTTCGGGATGTACACCGGGCCACCGACATTCACTCCCGCAGTGATGAAGCGATAAGGAGGGTCGTGAATGCCATTCGTTTTGACAAAAGCCGGAAGCGCGTTAAATGCATTGTTGCGCTGATACCAATAGACTTCTCCGTGATATTGGGAGCCTCCCGATTTAGTCACGGCCTGAACGGCTGCGCCGGCTTTGCGGCCAAACTCAGCCTGAAAGTTGCTGCTTTGCACCTTCACCTGGGAAATGGCATCCATGCTGATGAACGTATTGATACTGGTGCCATTGGAATTTTCAATCGGTATGCCGTCAATGGTGATGTTGTTCTGGCCTGCACGCCCGCCATTCACATTGAACTGCGAGCTGCCGCTAAAGCTCTGGGCCTCTGCTCCAGGGGTATAGACCACACCGGGTTGCAAAGAAGCAAGCACGGTGAAATCTCGATTGATAACGGTCAAATCCTGAACCTGTTCGCTGGTGATAACCCCTGAACGCTCAGTGCTGGCGGTTTGGACGGCAGCACCCTCGGAGGTTACTTCTACGGATTCGCTGGCTTCGCCTATCTGCAATTGAATTGGGCCAGCGGAAAGATGGTCATTGGGGTTTAAGGCTATATTTTTCTTTTCATACTTCTTGAAGCCGCTGTGCTCTACCTTCAGCGTATATGCATCCGGAGGCAAGGCGTTAAAGGTGAACTCGCCGCCCTGGCCGCTGGTCTGCTGGCGGATGGCGCCGGTGCTATCGGAGACTAATTTGACGTCTACGCCAGGCATGATGGCGCCGTGAGGATCTTCGACCACGCCAGTGATGGAGCCGGTAACGGTTTGGGCTGAAAGGGTTGCGATACACAGAAAAAAAGAGACGAGCAATACAGCAAAACTTCTGAGTGACATTGATTTTCTCCCCCGCACGATTTTATGCCCCGCGTTAGAACGCAGTGGCTTGGAAAGCGAATTGGCAGCGCGCAAATTGTGCGGATGCGCTCTGTCATAACGTGCCGCAT
Source organism: Terriglobales bacterium (assembly GCA_035651775.1). Taxonomy (GTDB): domain Bacteria; phylum Acidobacteriota; class Terriglobia; order Terriglobales; family Acidobacteriaceae; genus QIAW01. The sequence goes on along the minus strand of DASREY010000103.1, from coordinate 9,999 downwards.
GGATCGGCCTTTGAGATCTGGCCGTCTCGACCCTATGCAGCCGGAGGAACGTTATAACAACAGACCGGGAAAGTTCCATTCTAATTTTCAAAAGTTTGGATTATGAAAATCAGAATTTACTCATTAAAATATTTCACGTAATGAAATTTAATTCCCTGCCTCTGGAAAGATGCCGGGATCCACATGAATGCCCACATGCTACTCGGCTTCGAATGCATAGCGTCCTTTTTTCTCGGAGGCTACCGCTTCGATGACCTTCAGGAAAGCGCGCGCGGCATGCGACAGGCTGGAGTTCCTGCGATAGACGATGCGCAGCTTTCTTTCAAACTTGAGTTCGCGGACCGGGACATGAACCAGTTCTCCACGGCGGAGTTCGGTCTCAACGCATACGCCCGGGACCAGGGCCACGCCGTTTCCCATGGCTACAAAACGCTTGATGGCTTCAATGGTTGGCAGCTCAACCTGCATATTGAGCGGGGTCTTATGGCGGCGAAACGCTTCCAGGACTTTGGCGCGATATTGGGAAGGAACGTTGTGGGCGATAAAAGATTCGGCGCCAAGCTGGCGAATGTGCACCTCTTTTGCAGAGGCCAGGGGATGCCGTGGATGCACAACGAAAGCAAGCTCGTCTTTGTAGACCACCGTGGAGCGCAGGCCCGTAACATCAGGACTGAAAGAGAGCATTCCCATTTCAACTTTGTGATTCAGCACCTCCTGCGCAATCTGCGAAGACAAGGAGCGCTGCACGGTGACCTTGATCATGGGCGATTGGCGGCGGAATTTTTCCAGCACCGGCAATAAATAGATAGAGGTGAATTCATTGGCGGCAATGGCAAGTTTCCCGGCGTGCAATTGGCGCAGCTCAACAATCGCGCTTCCTGCTTCGGAGCGAAGATTGAGCAGCTTTTCGGCGTAGTCCACCAACAGGCGGCCGGCGTCGGTGAGGTTGGCGTCGCGCGAAGAGCGGTCAAACAGTGGCTCGCCGACGTCAGATTCCAGTTTGCGTATGGTCTGGCTCACCGCAGGTTGCGTGCGATGCAACTTTTGCGCGGCCCGCGAAAAGCTTCTGGTTTCGGCAACCGCAAGAAAAGTTTCTAGTTGGAACAGTTCCATTTGCGCGTACGCCCTCCAAATGGCCGGTGAATTCTTAGATAAATTGTCCTTATTATACGCAAATAATTATAAAATTAGCTTATGCCATTCCGTTGCTTGCCGCATGCAGGTGGTTGGCAAACTGCTCACGCATTTAAAATACTTCTTCCTTCTCAACGGAAACACAACCGGCCGGCTTGCTTGAGGCCGGTACCCTGATGCTGTGTCTGGAGAAATGATGGCAAAGATGATTGATCAGATCCGTAAAGCGGTGCGCGGCGAGGCCCCTTCGGCGCCGGTGGCACAGTTGATCGGCTTTCGCATAACCGAGGTGGACCCCGGACGCGCAGTCGTTCATCTGGAAGCCACGGCGCGGCACAGCAATCCCATGGGAACACTGCACGGCGGAATCCTTTGCGATATCGCCGATGCTGCCATGGGCATCGCCTACGCCAGCACACTGGAAGAGAACGAATCTTTTACCACCCTGGAACTCAAGATCAACTTCCTGAAGCCGGTTTGGAATTCCAAGCTGGTCGCAACCGGACGAGTCGTTAAAAAAGGCCGGACCGTGGGCATGACCGAGTGCGACGTCGTGGATGAAAAAGGCAGCCTGGTAGCGCGATCCAGCAGCACCTGCATGACCCTGCGCGGAGATATGGCGCAAGGCCGATAGAACTCCTGCAGACTGGATCACGCGCCCGCTTCCCATCTGCTCTATTAAATCGTTATAATTCAGCGCTGGATTGTACAGATCGTGAATCGGAGTGCCTGCATTATGAAACGTCGAGCCATGCTGCTTCTCTTCTCTCTGCTGTTTTTGCCTCTTCTGTTTTTGATTGCCGGAGTTAGGGCGAATGGGCAAAGCAAACTTTCAACCAGGTGGGAAGAGCTTACCGCGCCCGATTTTGTGCAAGCAATCCAGCGCTCGCAGGGGACCTGCCTGCTGCCCTTTGGCATATTGGAAAAGCACGGAGCACATCTCCCGCTGGGCACGGACCTAGTCAACGTGCGTTACCTCAGCCTTACGGCCGCGAGCGAGGAATATGCGGTGGTCTTTCCTGAGTACTACTTCGGACAAATCTTCGAAGCCAAGCACCAGCCCGGCACAATAGCCTACAGCCTACAGCTTCAATTGCAACTCTTGCAGGAGACCACCGATGAGATGGCGCGCAACGGCTGCAAGAAAGTGCTGATCATTAACGGGCACGGCGGCAACGAACATTTGCTGCCGCTGTTTGCGCAGGCGCAGATGGAGCGTCCGCATGATTATGTGGTGTATGTGTACTGGCCCTTTCCCGCCGAAGCGGGACGTCCGCAGAAAAAAGACACTGTAGACATGCACGGCGGCGAATCGGAGACCTCGCACACCATGATCGCGCGGCCCGACCTGGTGCATCTGGACCGGGTGCAGGACGATTCAGGAAAAGACCAGGCCCGGCAGAAATTGCCTGCTGACGTATACACCGGCATCTGGTGGTATGCGCGATTCCCCAATCACTACTCGGGCGATGCTTCCACCGCCAACAAAGAACTGGGCGAGTTCGACGAAAAGAGCATGATCGCTAACGTGGTTGCGGCCATCAAGGCAATCAAGGCCGACCAAGTCAGCCTGCAGGTTCAGAATAAGTTTTACGAAGAATCGACGCATCCGCTGGATACGCAGCCGAAGCAGTAGAGCAGTACTCAGTGGCAGTACTCGGTACCCAGTACTGGGTACTCAGTTAGAAGCTGAAAAGCGAGAGCGTTTTACTTCCGCTTCGGCAATGTCTTGGGCCTAGGGCCCCTGGCGGGCTTTTTGGCTGGGAGTTGTGACGCAAAGTCGATGCCCTGCTGGACCCATTTCACAAGTGCCGTGTCTGTTCTGTAACCCGCTGGGTCGATGCACACAAAGCCAGCGAGCGGACGACCGGCAAATTTCATCGGCTGCACATGCGGCTTGGCCAGCACGCGCTCACGCGCTTCGGCTCCAACGCGAACTATCAAGGCGGAACTGGTCACGCCGCAACACATGCTGCCGTTGATCATGAAGCATAGGCCTCCGATCATCTTCTTCTCGGCAATATTCTGCTGCCCAGAAAGTATCCGCCGCACCCGTTCGGCCGTTTTTTCGTCGTAGCTCATCATCTCAAAAAATCTTATGAGTTATTCGGCCGGGGTTTCAAAGCTGAGCGGCTTGCGGAACCAGTTCGTTCTCCAAACGCCGTAGACGATGCCGAGAATCATCCAGATGCCGCCCACGATCTGCGCCGGACGGCTCAAGTAAAGCCAAAGAGCGAAGCAGACGATAAATCCGAGAATGGGTGGGAAAAAGTTTCCCGCCTTCTTTTGCGGCTCACGCACGAAGTAACGCACGAAAGCCGCAGCGTTGACGCCCATGAAGGCAATCAATGCGCCGAAGTTCAGCATCTGAATGCCTAAATCGTAGGAAAAGAAAAAAGAGCCGATCAGGGCGATGGCGCCAATGAGAATTACGTTATTCCTGGGAATCTGATGTTTGGGTTCGACAGCCCCAAAAAATGATTTAGGCAGAGCGTTGCTGCGGCCCATGCCGAAGAGCAAACGGGCCGCTCCGAGGTGCGCGCCCAGGCCGGAGCCGAAGTTGGCAATCACCAGAGTGAGCCCGACAACACCGAAGAGCGGGGCCCAGGTGCGGGCGGCAGCGTAGACATAGGCCGTATCCGTATCGGGAAAGGGTTGCGAAGCTGGCCAGACAAGCTGTGCGATATAGACTTCCATGGCGGAGAGAATACCGATCACCAGGCAGGTCAGCACAGTGGCGAGAAGAATATTGCGGCGAGGATTCTCCGCCTCTTCCGACAGGGTGGAAATGCCGTCAAAGCCTATGTAAGTGAGCACGGCGATCGAGGTGCAGCCAAAGAGTCCGCCGAAGGTAAAGGTTTGTGGGTCGTAGAACGGGCGGGTGAAAAAGCCGGGATCGCTATGCGGATGTCCGAAAATGTAGCGGAGGGCGGCGACGAAGATCACAATGATGACTGCACTCATGCCAACGGTCAGAGCGGTGTTGACCCGCGCTGAAGTCTTAACGCCGCGGATGTTCAATAGCGTAAAAGTCACCGCAAAGAAAATCTTCCAGGCAAAGAGCGGAACGTAATGCGCCAGCAGCGGCGCCTGCTGGCTGAACTGATAAACCTGCTGGGCGCACCAGATGGTGCAGACCAGCGGGTTGAGGATGTAGTCCATCACCATGCTCCAGCCGGTAACGTAACCGAGACCAGGATGAATTTCCTGGGCGACATACGTGAAAGCCGAGCCCGCGCTGGGATAGGCGCGCGCCATGCGGCCGTAGCTGATGCCCGTGAAGAGCATGGCCACCATGGCAATGAGGATCGCGGTGACCACGTGTCCGTGGCCGCGGTCGCTCAGGACGCCGAATGACGACATGGGCGCTACCGGTTGAATCACGATGACGCCGTAGAGAATCAGGTCGGTAAGGGTGAGCGTACGTCGAAGCAGAGGCGCAGACGAGGGCCCCGATTCAGGGGCTATATTAGGCGTTGCCATATTGGTTAAAATCTCTATTAATACGTTTTAATACTATTATCCTGCATAGTTGTAATACAGCTGACCTTACAAAGCAAGGGTTGTTTAAGCGATTACGTTTGCAGTTGTACGGCGACGCGCAGCAGCTCCGCCACGCTCCAGGCTTGCGCGATGCATCCGCGGGGGGTGTGCGGCGGATCGCCATCGAAGATTTCTGAAATTTGTCCCAGGCCAGCGATGGCCAGGTGGGGTTCGAAGTTGCGGAGCCATTGCGAAGCTTTATCTCGCGCTTCCCTGCTCTGGCCGTTCACCTTGAGATAGGCAGTGATAAAAGGACCGAGAAGCCACGGCCATACCGTTCCCTGATGATAGGCGCGGTCGCGGGCACCCGAGTCGCCCGCATAATGGCCTATGTAGCGCGCATCTCCAGGAGAAAGCGTGCGCAGGCCATAAGGCGTGAGCAACTCGCGCTCGACTACCTGCAAAACGCTGGGGGATTTCTCTGGTTCCAAAATGGGATATGGCAAGCTGATGGCAAAAACCTGATTAGGCCGAATGGAGGCATCAGGTCCGGCGCTTCCGACTACATCAAACAGGCAACCGGCTTTTTCGTTCCAGAAAAGGCGATTGAAACTTTCACAAGCGAACGCCGCCATCTTCCCGAAGCGCTGCTGGGCATCTGGGGCGACAAAGCGCGCTGTGAATGCTTCCATAATGCGCAGGGCGTTATACCACAGCGCCTGGATCTCTACCGGCTTTCCGTTGCGCGGGGTAATGCATTGATTGTCGTGCTGGGCGTCCATCCAGGTGAGCTGGGTAGCGGGCGTTCCCGCGTGCAACAGACCATCCTCATCCACATGGATGCCGTAACGCGTGCCTTTGACGTGCCAGGCGATAATATCGGCCAGCACGGGGTAAAGATGGTCGCGGACAAACACTTCGTCGCCAGCCGCTTCCAGATATGCGCGGACCGCCTCAAAGTACCACAGGGTCGCATCCACCGTGTTGTACTCGGGGGTCTCTCCCGAATCGGGAAAACGATTTGGCAGCATGCCCTGATCAACGTAATACGAAAATTCAAGCAGGATGCTTTTGGCCAGATCAAAACGCCCGGTTGCCAGCGTGAGACCGGGAAGCGAGATCATGGTGTCGCGCCCCCAGTCGGTAAACCAGTGGTAACCGGCAATCACCGTCTGGTGGTCTCCCCGGGCGGCAATGAATTGATCGGCAGCACGGGTCAGCTGCCTCAGAAATTCACTCTGCGGTTTCGCGGCTTGCATCAATGATTTTCTGCGGTCCGACTCTTGCTTGAGCAGCGTGCTTGCTGAAGCCGCTCTATGAATTTGCGTGGAGGCTATGATTACAGCGCTCTTTTCCTGATCGAGATTGAAAAACAAAATGCAGGGATTGAACAGATCTTCTTCGTAATCGAGCCCACGGTCGCGCTCCGCTTCGTACTGAAAGCGCCGGTACCACTCGCCGTTGGTCCCAATGGCGGTGGCGTTGTGGGCCAGGTGCAGCGCGGGCAACCCGGTATAAGGCGCCATCGAGGCAAGGCCGGGAGTGACGTTTACTTCACGGTTGATGGCATTATTTTCATGCGTGGTCCAGTGATAGTCGCGAAAAGCAATCAAGGGTCGAATCTCAAGCCTGCATGACTGGTTGGCAGAAGGCAGGCCGGCAAGTTTGTATTGGATTACAACCGTGTTTTCGCCATGAACCAGGCAGATAGATTTCTCGATCTCAATGCCTTCCACGGCATAGGTAAACACCGGAAAGGGATCGAGGCGGAAGCGCTTGAGATAGTTATAGCCTTGCGGGTGTACCACGCCGGGATATTGATTGCAGGCAAGCTCAAATGGTTTTTCACCCACGACCAGGGTTTCTTCCAGCTTCGATAACAGAGCCATGCGTCCGGCGGGCGGAGTGGTGGCGGCAATGAGCAGGCCATGGTAGCGACGCGTGTTTAATCCTGTGATGGTGGAAGAGGCAAAGCCTCCCAAGCCGTTGGTCTCAAGCCATTCGCGGCGGTTGGCTTCGGCGAGATTTGCGCAAATAGCCTGATCGAATTCGATCATTACGGTTTGCCGGGAGCAGTCGAGGAAGCTGCCGCAGTTGCGACTTCATGCTTGTTGTTGGGCTCATGCTTGTTGTTCTCATGCTTGTTGTTTTTCTGCTGGCGCTCTCCGGCTTCGCAAATCAACTTAGCCACCAGGGCGGTCCAACCGGTCTGATGACTGGCGCCAAGGCCGCGGCCGGTATCTCCGTGGAAATATTCGTAGAACCAGATGAAGTCGCGCCAGCTGGAGTCGCTCTGAAATTGCTTGAGGTCGCCAAAAACAGGGCGGCGCCCGTGGTCATCGCGCTGAAAAATCCTGCAGAGCCGCCGTGACAATTCATCTGCCACTTCTGAGAGCGTCATCCAGTTTCCCGAGCGGGTGGGGCATTCGACTTTGAACTCGTTGCCGTAATAATGATGGAACTTGCGCAGGGATTCGATGAGCAGGTAATTGACAGGAAACCAAATCGGGCCGCGCCAATTGGAGTTTCCGCCAAAGAGCCCGGCGGTGGATTCGGCGGGCTCATAGTCAACCCCATGTTCCATGCCATTCAGATCTAATTTATAAGGATGGGCAAGGTGATAACGGGAGAGAGCGCGGATACCGTAGGGTGACAGGAATTCATTTTCATCAAGCATGTAGGACAAGATTCTCTGCAGTTGCTCCCGCCATGGCACCGAGAGCAGGCGGCGCTCTTTGGTGCCGCGCGTCTTCATGCTGGCGAGATTGCAGGTCAAATCCGGACGGTTAGCGATGAACCACTCCAGCCGTTTCTTGAAGTCGGGAAGGCGGTCGAGCATGTCGGGCTCCAGAGTCTGCACGGCAAATAATGGAATCAGCCCCACCATGGAGCGCACACGGAGCGGAACATGGTCTCCGTTGCTGTAATGCAGCACGTCGTAAAAAAATCCGTCCTGCTCATCCCACAAGCTCAAATTCTTCTCGCTCCCCAGATTGTTCATGGCGGTAGCGATATATACAAAGTGCTCCCAGAATTTGCTGGCCACATCTTCATAAACGGGATCTTCGCGGGCAAGCTCCAGGGCAATGGTCAACATATCGAGCGAGTACATGGCCATCCAGCTTGTGCCGTCCGATTGTTCGAGGTGCCCGCCATCGGGCAGCGGCATGTTGCGGTCAAAGACACCGATATTGTCGAGACCGAGAAAGCCGCCCTGAAAGACGTTCAAACCCTCGGCATCTTTGCGGTTCACCCACCATGTGAAATTCAACAGCAGTTTTTGGAAGACGCGCTCCAGAAATGCCCGGTCGCCCTTGCCGGTTTTCTTTTCTTCTATTTTGAAGACCCGGTACGCGGCCCAGGCATGCACAGGCGGATTCACATCGCCAAAGGCCCACTCATAGGCGGGAATCTGCCCGTTGGGATGCATATACCACTCGCGCAGTATCAGGAGCAGTTGTTCTTTGGCATAATCGGCATCGATGAGCGCCAGCGCAATGCAGTGGAAGGCGAGGTCCCAGGCAGCGTACCAGGGATACTCCCACTTGTCGGGCATGGAGATCACGTCTTCGTTATAAAGATGGATCCAGGCATGATTGCGCCCCTGCAGCCGTTGCGGAGGCGGCGGGGGCTGAGTCGGATCTCCCAGAAGCCAGCGCCTTACCTCATATTTATAAAACTGCTTGCACCACAGCAGACCGGCAAATGCCTGGCGCGTGACGTTGCGCATGTCGGCAGAGGCATTTTCAGGAATTACGGAAGCATAAAATTCATCGGCTTCCGCTCGCCGTTTCAAAAAGGTCTGGCCGAATTCGGCACCCAGGGGCGACTCACCCGGTGTAAATCGCCGGTTGGTAAGGCGCAGCTTCAATACAGTGGATTCGCCGGGCGCAAGCTCAGCCTTGTAGTGGGTGGCGGCCTTGGTGCCGGTCTGGCTGGGATTCACCGCTTCCCGTTTGCCGTGAATGACATAGTCATGGAACGCGTCTTTCACATAGGGCGTGCGGTTGGGAGAATGGAACAGGCGCTCGTAGTTAGTCTCATTCTCGGTAAAGAGCAACTCAGGATTGCCATCGCAATAGAGCGTCCATTCCCCGAGTTCGTCGTTGACAGCACGCAATGCCGCCGGAGCAATTTTGGAGTTGACCACTTCAATTTCAGGCCGGGGCGAGCCGGACTTCCACGACCAGGTGTTGCGAAACCAGAGTGTGGGCAGCAGATGCAGGGTGGCGGGATCCGGTCCGCGATTGGTGGCGGTAATCCTGATGCAGATGTCTTCCATCTCGACCTTGGCATACTCCACCAGCACATCGAAGTAACGGTTCTCGTGAAATATGCCGGTATCCATCAGCTCAAATTCCGGATCGGCCTTGGTGCGCCGGCGATTCTCTTCCACCAGTTGAGCGTAGGGAAACTCCGCCTGCGGATACTTGTAGAGATACCGCATGTAAGAGTGGGTTGGAGTGTTATCGAGATAGAAGTAGCATTCTTTTACGTCTTCGCCGTGGTTGCCTTCTTCGCCGCTCAATCCAAAGAGCCGTTCCTTGAGGATCGGATCGCGGCCGTTCCACAAAGCCGGAGCAAAGCAGAGACGCTGATGGCGGTCGCAGATGCCCGCCAGGCCGTCTTCATTCCAGCGGTAGACGCGCGAACGGGCGTGATCGTGAGGGAAATAATCCCAGGCCTCGCCGGTGGCGCTGTAGTCCTCACGCACCGTTCCCCAGGCGCGCTCGGCCACGTAAGGGCCCCAGCGCTTCCAGTGCACCTGCCGCAGGCGCGATTGCTCTAATCGTTTTTCTTCTGCAGTCAATTAGTTCTCGGTTCTCAGTTCTCAGAAAAGCCTTTGGCTTTTGGTTCTTCAAAAATTAATTGAACTCTCAACTGTAAATGAATGCCTGCAGAATACAAGGCATCTCCTTCAAACTGCTGACGGGGGTTTGTCATCGTGGTGGATGAATCAGGAATCAGGGTTCCGTTAGACTCATGAATTTATTATAGCGTCGGATTTACCATGCTTCGTTGCAAAACCAGTTGGGCCCAAAGAAGGTACGCACGGCCGCAACATTCGGATGGCCGGCAAATCAACGGCCATCATGCCTGCTTTTTATCATTCACCAGGGACACAGATTTTTCGATGGCTGCCCAGACTTTGGGGGATGGTTCTACGAGCGGCAGAAGCAGGCGGGCGCTCTGGCTGATGAACTTCAGGTCTGCCACCAGTTGCGAGCACTTGCTGCAGGAGTTCAAATGGCCCTTTGCGTCGGAGGCTTCCAGGTGATCGATGATCTCGGGAAGGTCTTTTTGAAACTCGCGGCAGCGCATGTCAGGCTCTACTCCGGTCCGTGTGGACCAGAACGGAAATGTGGGAGGAGTGGCCGGTCC
>DASREY010000102.1:0-9967 GCA_035651775.1 Terriglobales bacterium | reverse complement strand
CTTCGATTATTGATTACACCGACCGGGCCACGTGCGTGATTTTCGGCGATGGCGCCGGCGCCGTGCTGGTAGAACCGGCCGCAAATGGCGAACCGGGCTTCATTGACTTTCTCCATGAGATTGACGGCTCAGGCGGCGTCGCCCTGAATATGCCCGCCGGCGGCAGCCTGCATCCACCCTCGCACGAGACGGTGGATAAGAGAATGCATTACGTCCATCAGGATGGGCAGGCAGTATTCAAATTTGCCGTGCGTAAAATGGTTGAGGTTTGCGAGACCATCCTGACGCGCAATGGATTAAAAGGTTCTGACGTCTCGGTGTTCCTGCCTCACCAGGCCAATTTGCGTATTATCAACGCTACCGCCGAACGCGTTGGTTTGAAACCCGAAAGCGTCATCGTCAATATTGATAAATTCGGGAATACCACGGCAGCAACCATCCCTCTGGCTATGCAGACCGCGCGCGAACGTGGCAAATTGAAGAAAAACGATCTCGTGCTGCTGGCGTCGGTCGGCGCGGGATTTACCGTGGGAGCTACGCTGCTGCGCTGGGCCTACTAAGATTTCGCAACCATGAATTTTCAATCAAACGAGATGCCGGCGAAGAATATCTCCGCTGGTTTTCCATCCTTGTAAGCAGTTGTATAAACCCCGGCGCCGCGGTCGATTTCTGCAAAGAAATCCATGTTTTCTTCAATCATCTGCCGGGTTGGTTGCTGCGTGCCGTAGAGTTCGATGAGTTGCTCGCCGGTCAAAGGAACAACCGTAGAGAAGTCAGATGTTTCTCCAATCTGCATCATGTCAAGGATCGAGCGTGTGCCATCCGCCTCCGAAGCCTCCAAGGCTTCTTCAATGGAGTCATGTTGCGCTCCCGGCGAAGGGGAATCAGGGGTAACGGGAAACTCCGGGAAGTCCATGACCGGGTTATATCTGCCCGCTTTGAACTCGCGTTGCCGCAGCTCTTGCAACGCCTTGTGAATGTCAGGTTGGTAAGCCACAAAGTAATACCAGATATGCCCACCCATTTTGGGTCCTCCCCCGAGCCATCATTCTTTTCCCGGCGCCGGTCCGTTCAGCTTGCAGATCAGTCTTAATAGACGTCCATCCGTGTGAACCTGCGGCGCAATCTATTTCTTCTTGATCTCTTCGCGATGCTTGGCCGCCTCTTTTGGCACTTGCGGCTCGGTCATGTTCACGGGATCGAGGATCTCGGCGATTTCGTTCTCAGTCAGCAATTTTTTCTCGCGGGCGATGTCAATGATGGAGCGTCCTGTCGCGACCGATTCCTTCACAATTTCCGCCGCCTTGGCATAACCAATATAAGGGTTAAGCGCTGTGGCGAGGGAAACCGTGCTCTGCGCGTAGAACTCGCAGCGTTTTTGGTTGGCGGTCAGTCCGGCCACACACTTTTCGTTGAAGACCTGCAGCATGTTGGTCAGGATGGTAATGGACTGCAGCACGCTATACGACATTGTAGGCATCATGACGTTGAGCTCAAGCTGTCCGGCTTGGACTGCCATGGCGACGGCCACGTCATTGCCGATCACCTGAAAGCAAACCATGGCTGCCAGTTCCGGCATGACTGGGTTGATTTTTCCCGGCATGATGGAAGAGCCCGGCTGCAATCCCGGCAGATTGATTTCTGCGAAACCGGTGTTTGGTCCGGAAGAGAGCAGGCGCAGGTCATTCGAGATGCGAATGATTTCCAGCGCCAGATTGCGCAGCGCGCTGGAAACCGCCGCCATTGCCGAATTCGACTGCATGGCCCAGCGCATGTCTTTGGCGGGAACAAGTTTTTGTCCGGAGAGGCGCGCCAGATTGGCGATGGCCTTCTCGCGATAGTCGGGATGGGTGTTGATGCCGGTGCCAACCGCTGAGCCACCCAGTCCAAGCTCGCGCAGCTCATTGCTGGCGTGCCTGATGTTCTCAATTGTCTTACGCACGGAGACGGCATAGGCCGCGAATTCCTGCCCCAGGCGGATGGGTACGGCATCCTGCATATGCGTGCGGCCTGACTTCATGACATCGTGAAATTCTTTCGCCTTCTTTTCCAGTGAGGCCGCCAGCGAATCCAGCACCGGATAGAGATTTTCCAGCTCCAACAACGTCGCCAGCCGCATGCCCGTGGGAAAAACGTCATTGGTGGATTGTCCATAATTGACGTGGTCGTTGGGGTGCGTGGTGTATTCGCCCAGCTTGCCTCCCATCAGCTCCGTGGCCCGGTTGGCAATGACTTCGTTGCTGTTCATATGAAAGCTGACGCCGGCTCCGGCCTGGAATACGTCAACTACAAATTGTTTGTCCCACTTGCCTTCGGCAACTTCTTGCGCGGCTTTGATGATGGCGTTGGCACGCTGCTCGTCAACCAAGCCCAGCGCTTTGTTGGCTTCAGCGGCGGCCTGCTTCACCAGTCCAAAAGCGCGGATCAGCGTGGGATGCGCCCGCATTCCCGAAATAGGATAATTTTCAACCGCACGCGCCGTCTGCACGCCGTAATACGCATCTGCGGGAACTTCTTTGTAGCCGATGGAATCTTTTTCCTGCCGGGTTGCATTCATCGTAGCCGTTGCCATGGGGGATGGGCTCTCCTTGTGTGAATCTTACAGAACGCTTAACAGAAAATTATAACAACGCGGGCGAGAGCGTGTATGTTGTCATTCCAAGGAGCAATGCGTTTTAGCCAGCCCGAGCCAACCCAGCCTACGTTCTCGGCACAATAGAGATTCCTCCAACTTCGTGTTCCGAATGACAAGAAATTGGGTTTTTATGACCTCTCAATCTGCGCCCTGACATTCGAGACAACAAGCCAATCGCTAACAGCCAAAAGCTAAGAGCTTCTACTGAATGATTTAGAATCGAAATACGTGACCGAGGCGATGCAACACGCAGGCAACGAGAAGGCCGATGTCATCGTGATCGGCGCCGGGCCTACCGGCATGGCATGCGCCATTGAGGCCCAGCGCGCCGGGCTGAGCGCGCTGTTGATCGACAAGGGCTGCGTGGTCAACTCGCTGTTCCACTATCCGGCAAACATGGTCTTCTTCACCACGCCTGAGCTGCTCGAGATCGGCGATATTCCTTTTCCTTCGCCCAATGTAAAACCGACCCGCCCGGAGGCGCTGGAATACTACCGCAACGTTGCCCAGCACTACCGTTTGATGATCCGGCAATATGAGAGGGTTGATAAGGTCAGCGGCACAGATGGAAACTTCTTGCTTGATACCACACACGAGCACGGTCACAAATTCCAGCATGGCGCGCGCAAGGTGATTGTGGCCACTGGCTACTACGATCTTCCAAATATCATGAACGTGCCGGGCGAAGAGCTGCCCAAAGTGCTGCATTATTATCGCGAGCCGCATCCGTATTTTGATACGGATGTGCTTGTCGTCGGAGGCAAGAACTCAGCCGCTATCGCAGCCCTGGAACTGTGGCGGCGCGGGGCTCGGGTGACATTGGTGCATCGCGGCGGCGGCATGCACCCAAACGTAAAGTATTGGATTAAACCTGACATCGAAAATCGTATAAAGAATGGGGAAATCAAGGCTTACTTCGAGTCGTGCGTACGCGAGATCCGGCAGGATTGCGTGCTGTTGAGCACTCTTGCGGGCGAGATCAGGATCAAGAATGATTTTGTATTTGCCCTTACCGGCTACCACCCCGACTATGACTTCCTGCGCAGCATGGGCATACGCCTGAACGAGAAAGACTATCGCCCGGAGTGCAATCCGCAAACCCTGGAGAGCAATGTGCCCGGAATCTACGTTGCCGGGGTCATCGTGGCGGGGTCGAAGACTAGCGAGATTTTTATCGAGAATGGGCGGTTTCACGGCAAACAAATCGCCGAAGACCTAAAGAAAAAACTGGCCGCAGATTTACGCAGATAAACGCTGATTAAGAAAGAGGTTACTTCAGGCTTACCGTCTGCTCGCCCAATTGTTCGTTGATCAGCCGCGACAGCAGCGTCTTCAAATCTTCGCCGGTCTTGGCTAATACAAAGGCATTCGCCGCTGCAGACCAATCGAGTTTGAAGCTGGTAGAGAGCGCCGAAATCCAGATTTGCTGCACCGGAGCGTTAGGAGAAATTACAAAGATCGCAGGCGGGTCTTCAAAGTTGATCTTGAGCGCGCCGCCGCTTTCTTCAACTTCTATTTCCGCAGAGTCTTCGGCGCGAATAAGGCTTTGCTTGAGGGATTCAAGGGCAGAGTCGGCGTTGCGGCGAAATTCCATAAACAGTTTCGAGTTTCAGGTTTCGAGTTTCGAGCCAGAGAATAGTTTAAATCATGCTCAGGGTTGAGGCGGTCGCCGAAAACAAACCTGAGTAAATAAGCCTGGATTTGATGAAGCCTGTGTTATGAAACAGCAACTCGAAACTTGAAACCTGAAACTCGAAACTGTTACTCGAAACTAGCAACTAGGCAGTCCCGGTTCTATTGCGGTGCCTTCTTCATAGTCATTCCAGGTAACGATGAGAAGAAAAGGAAGTGGGCGAGCCTCATCGTAGAAGCGCCGGTAGAGGCGCAAGGATTCTTCGAAGGTTTTGCCGCAGCGTGGGTTCATGTGGCGGTTGAGCGACCAGCCGGCGTGGGAATCGTCAAAGCCGGGCCAGGCGGCGCCCACGGCGATCTTGCCAGGGTAGTCGCTGACCATGTGCGAGTAAAAAGATTCCAGGTATTGCCGGCCCCAGTTGCTGCCATCATGGCTCCAGCCCTCGCTTCCAGGATGCACCCAGGCATAGAAGCCGTCGAAATATCCGGCCACGCTCGGATTAATGTCTTCATAGATCAGCAACGGAGGCGAAATCCAGTTGTTCACCGCGGCCCGCACTTTCTGCCAATCGGTCTTTCCGCCTTTGGGAAAGATAAATATCACCGGACGCCCTTCGAAGGTGAGGTAAGCATTTTTCGCGGGAGCATTCGGTCCTATGTAATGCTCATAAGCGTAGTTGAGGTCTTCAATGGCCTCGTCGGTGGAATGGCCGGAATCTTCGCTCTCGTCATACATCAAGGCGCTGGTAAAGTTGTTGCTCGATGCGGCCTGCTGCAGCAGGGAATAGGCATGGTCTTCAAACGGTTTGGCGGGTCCGTACCAGTTGACCACGAATCCGCTGATGCCGAGGTTTCTGGCCTTTTCAATCTGTTGCTGCAATACCACGGGGTCTTGCGAAGAGTAGCCCACATTGATATGGCTGGATTCTCCAAACCAGGGCTGATAAGCCGCCAGCACCTGCGGGTTGCTGCTGGGCGCGGCAAAATTACTGCGCAATGTCTGCTGGTAGTCGCGCTTCTCAGCGCACCCGGCCAGGAACAGCAAAACAGGCACAACAACAACGATTGAGAAATTTCGGCAATATCTCATAACAATTCAAATTCAGCAGAAACTCGCATTCTCTTGGATGGTGGAAAGCCGGCAAATGTTGGTTTGTAAACGATGGAGAAACCAGCCGGGAGAAGGACAATTCCAAGGCGAGTCCGATTCAAGCCGTGAATGGCTCCTATCTTCATCGGAAATCGTTCGCCTGCGGCCAGGATGACATATTCCAAAAGGGAGTTGGAAAGCCGCACGCGAAGTACGAATGCCAACTTCGCAAATCGTACTTCGCATTTTATGCTTGCTTAGAAGGGAATATCTTCATCCGTAATGTGCGCAGGTTCGCCGCTGAACTCCTGCTCCGGGGGAGCGGAGGTGTTGCTGTTGGCGGCAGCGCTGCGTGAGCGCGAGGCGCCGCCTTCGTGGTCGGCTTCGCCGCCGCGTCCACCCAGCAGGACAAGATCATTGGCAATAACCTCGGTGCGGTATTTCTTCTCACCGCTCTGTTTATCTTCCCAGGAGGAAGTTTGCAGGCGTCCCTCGATGTAGATCTTGCTGCCTTTTTTCACATACTCGCCCACAATTTCGGCCAGGCGCTGCCAGACCACGATGTTGTGCCACTCGGTGCGGTCTTGCCATTCACCGCTTTTATCTTTGTAGCGCTCGTTGGTCGCGAGGCTGAACTTGGCGACCGCGGTGCCGCTGGGGGTGTATTTGACCTCGGGATCCTTGCCGAGGTTTCCGATGAGGATAACTTTGTTAACGCTTTTTGCCATGGCTTGAGTCGCTCCTGGGTAATGAAGAAATATTCGAAGAAATATATCATCTTCGCCGCATCTTTGCCCGCTTGCAGCGCGTGGCTGTATTCATTTAGTTTAAAAGTATTGGTTGACTCCCGTGAAAGCGCATCTATGACATCCCTCGATCCATGGGATAAATTGCAGTCCGACCTGATATCCCTGAACCAGCGCCTACTGGCATGGCAACAGCAGGTTAAAACCGAATTGGGTAAGCTGCTCGATTCGGCCAAGGCTGCTGCCGGTGAGTACAGCCATGAACAGCAGCACCAGGCTTTGCGCCAGGCTATGACTAAAGCCGGAGACGGCCCGCGGAGTGACCTGAACCAGGCGATTGACCAGCTTTGCCTCATGTATCTCAGCGCTTCTGCGGCAGACCGCGATGAGATTCGTCAATTCCTAGGCAAACAAATTTATATCCTCCATGACCTCTGGGGGTACATCCATCGGGCTGCCGAGCAGGTCCGCGCCGGCGGCGGGGAGCAGTGGCTGCGTTTCGGAACAGCGATTGCCTCCATGGAAGACCTGCGTGGGGATTACCACGATACCCTGGCGGGTCTGGGAGATTTATACCTGGCAGCGGTTGATGCTGGATTGCACCCAGAGCGGATTTTTCACCAGATGGCCGATATTTCCAGCGAACATCCGGCCCCGGAAGCTTCGCTGCGGGAATTGCTGAAAAATTTTGAGAAGACGGAGTATTTTCAGCAGGCCGTCCAGCCGCAACTGGCCAGGCATGTGCATCGTGGTTGAGGTTCCGTAGTCTTGAATTGCAGGTTGTTGATGTCAGTTTAAGTGATGTCCTGCTCAAAAGACGCCAGGGCTAAAGCCCAAAACCTATCACAACATTACCTCCGGCTGAAGCCAGGGGACTCCCACCGTAAGTGGCACTATTAGAAATAACCCAATGTTTAAACCGAATGGATTCTAGCGGTTGGCTACGGTGGTTTCTTCCGCGGGGGATTTGGCAAACATGATTTCGCTTACCAGAACCAAGGCTCCAATCACGATGGCGCTGTCGGCGATGTTGAAAGATGGCCAGTGCGAGTTGCCCAGATAGAAGTCCAGAAAATCAACTACGTGGCCTTCCACCACGCGGTCCCACAGGTTACCGATGGCTCCTCCCAGGATCAGCGCCAGCGCGATGCCGGTAGAGTTCATGGCGTGGCTGTTCCGCCAGAGCAGGACGGAAACCACGACCAGGGCCAACGCCGAGAAAGCAATCAGCGCCGCCGCCCGCCACTGCCAGGCCGAGTCCGCAAACAGGCCGAAAGCCGCGCCCTGGTTTTCAACGTGAGTAATGCGAAAAAGCCCCGGAATGATACTGACGGAATCGTGAAGAGAGATGTTTGCCGCCACCAGCCATTTTGTGAACTGATCGGCGAGCACAACCGCGGCAGCAATCAGGAAGTGATATTTACGTTTTGCGTGATTCTGGGTAGCTGATTTCAAGTTTGAGCCCTATTTCTGAAGCCGGTCTTCATATGCTCTCACCCCAGAACTACCTCAGGGGCTAAAAGCCCGCGTTTTGAAGACTCCTTAACGGCACGGCCGAAGCCGTGCCCTTTCAAACCCTACTTCTTCAAAATCTACTTGATGAAACAAATCCTAATTTGTCTCACTTCACTGCCCCAGCATCTCGGCCAAGGCACGGCTGCACCGTTCGCATACCGTCGGATACTGCTTATCTTCGCCTACATGGGTCGAATACGTCCAGCAGCGCTCGCATTTTGTGCCCTGGGCGCGGGTTACCTCGATATGGATGGGGGCAGTGCCATTCCCACCCGGCGACTCTTGTAATACAACCCTCGAGACCTTCAAAAGTTCGCGCAGGTAGTCACTATTTCGCTGCAATGCCTGGCTGACTTGCGCCGCCGCCGAGATAGCGACCTGTGCCTCTTCACTGCGGCCAATGGTCTCGCTCTTACGGACTTCCTCCAGCGCCTTCAAAGCTGCATCTCGCACGGAGAGCAGTACGGCCCAATTTGCACGAAAATTCGGGTCGTCCCAATTGGATGCTCCGGCCACTTCTTCCGGTTCAGGGAACTGCGTCAGATGTACGCTGGCCAGGGAAGCTTTATCCTTAGGCAGATATTGCCATGCTTCTTCGGCTGTAAACGTCAGAATGGGCGCCATGAGTTTGACGAGCGACGAGGCAATTCGCCATAGCGCTGTTTGCGCCGAACGGCGGGCACGCGAGTTCGGGGCCGCTGTATAAAGGCGGTCTTTGAGCACCTCAAAATAAAAGGAACTCAGCTCGACCACACAGAACTGGTTGAGGCGCTGATAGATCCTGTGAAAAGCGAAATCCTTATACCATTGCCGGAATTCCCTGGTCAGGTCTGCGGTCAGGATTAGCGCGTAACGATCCAGCGGTTCCAGCTTTGAAAACTCCACCGTGTGCTCAGACGGATCGAAATCTTGCAGGTTGCCCAGCATATTGCGGAGCGTGTTGCGGATCTTGCGGTAATTTTCCGCCACGTGCTGCATCAGTTCTTCCGAGGCGTGCACGTCTTCACGGAAGTCCACTGAGGCTACCCACAGCCGCACGATCTCGCCCCCTAGGCGCTTGGCGATGTCTACGGGATCAACTCCGTTCCCCAGGGACTTCGACATGGGCCTCCCCTGAGGATCGAGCGTCCAGCCATTTGTAACCACCATCCGATAAGGAGATTGCTTGCGGGTGCCTACGGCGCATAGCAGAGACGAATGAAACCAGCCGCGATATTGGTCGCTGCCTTCGAGATAAAGATCCGCAGGCCAGGGAAGTCCCGGTTCGTGGCCCAACACAGCAGCATGGCTTGACCCAGATTCGAACCACACATCGATGATGTCCGTCTCTTTGCGGAAGTCGGCGCTGCCGCACTTTGCGCATTTCGTTCCCGGTGGAAGAATTTCTTTGGCATCGTGTTTGTACCACGCATCGGAGCCCTCGCGCGCGAACAGCTCGACCACCGCCCGGTAGACTTCGGGCGAGCGCAGCAACTCGCCGCAGCCCTGGCAGAAGAACACTGCAATAGGCACGCCCCAAACCCGCTGGCGCGAGATGCACCAATCTGGCCGCGTGGCGATCATGTTGGAAATGCGCTCTTCGCCCCATGCCGGGTCCCACTTAACTTTTTTGATCTCATCCAAGGCGCGCTGGCGCAGGGTAGAGCCATCGAGCGGACTTTCCATCCCGATAAACCACTGCTCGGTTGCGCGGAAAATCACCGGGTTATGACAGCGCCAGCAATGCGGATATTGATGTTCCAGCTTTGCCTGGGCCATCAGCGCGCCGCGCTTGGTCAGCAATTCGATAATGGGCTCGTTGGCTTGGAAAACTGTCTTACCCTCGTACTCGGGAAGCCCATTGCGAATGCGGCCACCTTCATCCACATTGCAGCTCTGGTCGAGCTTATAGCGGGCGCCCGTGTAGAAGTCGTCGGCGCCATGAGAGGGCGCTGTATGTACCGCGCCCGTGCCCTGATCGGTGGTAACGTAATCGGCCAGCACGCCGAGAATCTTCCTATCCAAAAATGGATGCGCGAAGGTAACATTTTCCATCTTTCTTCCGGGGAAGCGCGCGATGACCTGGGCATCGGTCAGCGACACCTTTTCGATGGTTGCCTTAGCCAGAGCTTCAGCCACGATGTAAACCGAATCACCGCTCTGCAGGGCGACATATTCAATACCAGGATGGAAGGCCACAGCCATCGAGGCCGGCAGGGTCCATGGAGTGGTGGTCCAGATGATAGTGGAAACTTTCTTGCCCTTCAGGGCAGAGTCAATCGCCGCCGGATCGCTGGTCAAAGCATATTTCACCCATACACTGGGGCTGGTGTGCATTTCATATTCGACTTCAGCCTCGGCCAGCGCAGT
>DASREY010000101.1:0-15422 GCA_035651775.1 Terriglobales bacterium | reverse complement strand
GGTTGGAGAGAGAAACCTTCCAGGGAATCTCGCTTCGCTCGCCTTGAGAAAGCCATTGGTCTACAGGCAAGTCAATTCTTCCGGTTAAATCACAGGATACGGGGACTCCCGGCGAA
Organism: Terriglobales bacterium; assembly: GCA_035651775.1. GTDB lineage: Bacteria > Acidobacteriota > Terriglobia > Terriglobales > Acidobacteriaceae > QIAW01. Next base: position 15,306 of record DASREY010000101.1, on the reverse strand, counting down.
GTTCGTGGATAGATATCCACGCAAGGGTCTTTCGGTGGGCCTTTCTTAGACAGTTGTGCAGTGGATGTTCCTGTCACGAGGCACAGCGCTGCAACTGTGAGTGCAACTTTCAGGCCGATCTGGCTTATGTTTGGTGTCACGGCGGTGTCACGGCGCTTCCACTAATCATTTGCGCAGGCGGAGCAGCGATTTTCCTGCCTACATATTAACTTTACAGTTCCAGGCAAAGCATTACGGAATTTTTGGATTTCTCCAGCCGAGGGCACGCCGATATTGCAAAGGTCTTCGAAGCCTTCAGGCAAAGCGCAAAAGCAACCGCGGGTTCGTGCGGATGTTCGAGAGTTTTCAGAGAATACCTTACAACAGCGTGGGAGGCTGAAGCGTTCTCGGAATGCTTCCCGCTCCGCGCTCAGCATGACAGGGCTGAAGAAGATCCGCGCAAATCCGTATTCATCCCTGGGCCTTTTGCTTTTCAAGCACCCTGAGCCGGTCGAAGGAGGTTAGTTCCACCGTGTTAAAGAAAAATACCTTACGCACTAGCCAAAATCCGCGTTTGTGACTACTCTATACAGTTTGTCTATCATGCTAGGAGTGGGGTGATTCGTGGCTGATTCTCCGGCACTGGTCCGGTTGGAAAAAACGCAGCGGCGCGACGCCTGGTGGGTGGAACTCGTGCCGGTCTGGATTTTGCTGGGAGGCTTTGGTGTTTATGCGACCTGGCGCGCCTTTGAGGGAGATTATTATTCCTGGGGGCCTTATCTTTCGCCCTTCTACTCTCCCCTGATCGATGCGCAGCACCACTGGTGGCATTGGTCGCCTGCGATATTGATTCTGGGCGGCCCGCTGAGTTTTCGGGCGACATGCTACTACTATCGCAAGGCCTACTACCGGGCATTCTTTTTCGATCCGCCGGCTTGCGCTGTTGGCGAAAAGCCGGGCAACTACCGCGGCGAGACGCGCTTTCCGTTTATCCTGCAGAACCTGCATCGTTACGCTTTGTATCTTGCCTTCATCTTTCTTTGTTTCCTATGGTATGACGCCGTGCGGGCGTTTTGGTTCGACGGCAGTTTTGGCATTGGCACAGGAACGGTGATCATGCTGACCAACGTCATTCTTCTTACCTTCTATACTTTTTCCTGTCACTCGCTGCGGCATCTTATCGGCGGAAAGTTGGATTGCTTCTCTTGCGTGGCCGGCGGAGGGGCGCGGCACTCAGCCTGGAAGCTGAGCAGCTATCTTAACGAGAGCCACATGCTGTTTGCATGGGCGAGCCTTATCTCGGTGGGAGCGACGGACTTCTATATTCGGCTGGTTGCATCCGGAGCCATTCGGGACCTGAGACTACTGTGAGCGAACAACGATTCAACGACAAATATGAGCTGCGCGAGCATGATGTCTTGATCATCGGGGCCGGCGGCGCGGGATTGCGCGCCGCCATCGAGGCCCTGGCCCAGGGCGCAAGCGTGGGCGTGATCTGCAAATCACTTCTCGGCAAGGCGCACACTGTGATGGCTGAAGGCGGCGTGGCCGCTGCCCTGGCCAACGTGGACCCGGCCGACAACTGGCGCACCCACTTCCGCGACACCATGAACGGCGGCAAGCGGCTGAACAACTGGCGCATGGCGCAACTGCACGCGCAGGAGGCGCCGGATCGCGTGCGCGAGCTGGAGCAGTGGGGCGCGCTCTTTGACCGCACTCCCGATGGCCGTATTCTGCAACGCGCCTTCGGAGGACACAGCTTCAAGCGGCTGGCGCACGTGGGCGACCGCACCGGGCTGGAGATGATCCGCACGCTGCAGGATCGCGGCGTCGCGCTTGGCTTCGACGTTTACATGGAGTGCACGGTCACGCGCCTGCTGAAAGACGGCGACCGGGTTGCGGGAGCTTTTGCCTACTGGCGCGAGCAGGGGCGTTTCATCGTGTTCAAGGCGAAATCAATCGTGATCGCCACCGGCGGCATCGGCAAAGCCTGGCAGGTCACGTCGAACTCATGGGAGTACACCGGCGACGGCATGGCTTTGGCTTACGATGCCGGAGCGGAACTCATGGATTTGGAGTTCGTGCAGTTTCACCCTACGGGCATGGTATGGCCGCCGGGGGTGCAGGGAATCCTGGTGACGGAAGCGGTGCGCGGCGAGGGCGGCATTCTGCGTAACAAGAACGGTGAGCGCTTCATGGAAAAATACGATCCGCAGCGCATGGAGCTTTCTACGCGCGACGTTGTGGCGCGATCCATTTACACCGAAGTGCGCGAAGGGCGCGGCAGCGAGCACGGCGGGGCTTATCTCGACATCTCGCACAAGCCGGCAGAATATGTGAAGCGCAAGCTGCCCAGCATGTATCACCAGTTCAAAGAGCTGGCGGATGTGGATATTACCGCCGGCCCCATGGAAGTTGGCCCTACGTGCCATTACGTGATGGGCGGCATTAAGGTCGAGGCCGAAACGGCGCAATCCACTCTGGCGGGGCTTTTTGCCGCGGGCGAGGCTGCTGCCGGATTGCACGGCGCTAATCGCCTGGGCGGCAATTCGCTCTCTGACCTTCTGGTCTTCGGACGGCGCGCTGGACTGGCGGCCGCCGAGTACGCCAAGAAAACTTCTGCACTCAAACTCGATCCACAACAGGTTGCGGAGGCTGAGCGCGAGATGCTGATGCCTTTTGAGCGAACTGACGGCGAGAGCCCATATACAGTCCACCATGATTTGCAGCAGATCATGCAGAGCCTGGTCGGAATCTTCCGAGTAGAGGAAGACTTGCAGCGCGCCATGGGCGAGCTGGAAAAACTGAAGCAACGCGCCGCCAAGGTGCGGGTGGAAGGCTCGCGTATGTTTAATCCGGGATGGCATCTGGCGCGCGACCTGAAGAACATGCTCACCATATCGGAGGCGGTCACACGCAGCGCCATCGCGCGCAAGGAAAGCAGAGGAGCGCATAGCCGCATTGATTATCCGGGGCTGGATGCCGTGTGGGGCAAGCAGAACAATATTATCCAGCGCGACGGTGACGCTATGCGTCTGCGGCAGTCACCGCTGCCGGAGATGCCCGAGGAGTTGAAGCAGGTTTTGGAAGAGAAAATGGCGGAGAGCAAAACGGCAGTCACGCAGAAGAGTTAGATGGAGAGGGAAAAATCTCAGGTGGCGCGGTCTAAGCCGTGGGAGGTTCCGTCTCCATCCGAGGTTCCTTCGGCAAGCTCAGGACAGGCTCTTCGCCTGCGGCTCAGGATGACCTTTTAGTAGGGAAAAAATAATGGCAACAACTGCAACCCAATCAGCAAACCCGACAGCGACCGGCAGCAAGACTGCCGAGGCCACACTGAAAATTTTTCGCGGCGACAGCAACGGCGGCGCTCCTGTGGAATATCGCGTTCCTATCGCGCCCGGCATGGTGGTGCTCGATGCGTTGCACTACGTGCAGGCGCACCAGGCGTCTGATCTGGCGGTGCGCTGGAACTGCAAGGCAGGCAAGTGCGGCTCCTGCTCGGCTGAAGTCAATGGCAAGCCGCGCCTCACCTGCAAGACGCGCATGGATGCGCTCCCGCTGAATGAGCCCATCACCATTGCACCCATGAAATCGTTTCCGGTCATCAAAGACCTGGTCACCGATGTTTCGTTCAACTATCGCGTGAACAAAAAGATCCCGCCCTTTACGCCGGCCCCGAACACGGAATGGAAGATGGACCAGCGCGATGTTGACCGTGTACAGGAGTTCCGCAAGTGCATTGAGTGCTTCCTCTGCCAGAATGTCTGCCACGTCCTGCGCGATCACAAGAAGCAGGATCAGTTTGCCGGGCCGCGCTTCTTTGTGCGCATTGCCGGGCTGGAGATGCATCCTTTAGATAGCGTTTCGCGGGCGCCGTTGCTGAAAGAGGAATTGGGCCTGGGGTACTGCAACATTACCAAATGCTGTACCGAAGTTTGTCCGGAAGATATTCACATCACCGACAACGCCATCATTCCGTTGAAAGAGCGCGTGGTGGACGAATATTACGATCCGGTGCTGGCGCTGGTGCGCAAGATCAAGAAAGCGGTAAGTTGAGCGCGGTTCCCAGTCACTGGTTCCAGATTCCATCAAATACAAAATTGTCCTCCCGGGAGCATTCAACTCTTCAGGACTCAAGAGGCGATTAGGGTAGAATGTTCAGCGGTTATTGGGAATTGGCGATCCAATAGCTCAGGAAGGCTCATATGCCTAAAAAAACCTTCATCTTTGCTGCGATGGCATTGGTCGGATTGTTCGCAACAGCAGGGTGGTCGCAAGGGAAGATAAATTCATACCGGCGCGGCCAGGCGCAGGATATTCTGAGGTATATCGCTGCGGACGTTCGCGAACATTACTACGACCCTAAGCTCCACGGTGTTGATTGGGATGCTACGGTTGAGCACGCGAAACAGAAGATCGACAAAGCAGAAACCCTGGACATGGCTTTTTTGTCCATCGAGGCGGCCCTCGACACTCTCAATGATTCCAATAATCTTTTTTATCCGCCCGAACGCACCTCTCGCTACGACTATGGCTGGCAAATCCAAATGATTGGCGACCATTGCTATGTCACGCAGGTGCAATCCAAAAGCGACGCGGAAGCGAAAGGCGTGAAATCAGGGGATGAAGTGCTGACGATCGATGGTTATACGCCTACCCGGGATACTCTTCGAAACCTGGAACATTTTGTCAACACGTTGAGCCCGCGGCCCACGTTGCGGCTGAATTTGCGCGATCCTGCGGGCAACAAGCGCACTATCGAAGTAAAGGGCAAAATCACCCTGATCCCACCGGAAAGGAGTCGGGCAGCCGAATACATGGATCTGACGCGTGAATACGAAAGCCGCCAGCATTGGATGCGGGCACGCCACGCTGAAGTCGGCCAGGATTTGATGATCCTGAAGCTTCCGACCTTTCTGTTTGAATCAGAAATAGACCAATTGCTTGACAAAGCCCGCAAATACAAGGCTCTCATCGTTGACCTGCGGGGGAACAGCGACAACATAGAAAATATCAAGGACCTGGTCGGTTATGTTTTTGAAAACGACGTTACCATTGGCGATAAAATTGGGCGGGATACGAAACAGCCCTGGATCGTCAAGACCCATCGCCCCAACCATTTTAGCGGCAAGCTGGTCGTACTCGTGGATGGCAGCTCGACTGGGGCTCCAGAGACCTTCGCACATCTGATTCAGATAGAAAAACGCGGGCTGGTTTTGGGCGACCTGACCCCGGGGCGAGCGATGGAAGCAAAGGCATATTTTCACCACATAGGCTTGGATGAGGACGTTTACTTCTCAACAGCGATCACTTATATGGATGTCGTAATGACCGACGGCAAAAGCCTCCAAAGTCACGGTGTGAAGCCGGACCAAATCGTCCTCCCCACAGTGGAAGACCTGGCTACGGGCCGCGATCCCGTGCTTGCCCGTGCTGCCGAAACTCTGGGCGTGAAGCTTACGCCGGAAGCGGCCGGCAAAATGTTCCCTTATGAATGGCCGCAACACGGCTGGCGGCAGTAGCGCGAACCGGCAGAACAAGTTACTCTGCAGATATGAACAGGGTTTGATTGGTACCGTTGCAATAATCGAGAGTGAACAAAAAAGCGTTCATGCGCATAAAGCGAGGGTGTTATGGAACTCGAGCTGAAATCCATCTCCATGACGGGCGTTGTGGAAGCTAACGCCAAAGCCGAGCACTACCGTTTGCTCAATCAGCCCAAAGAAGCAGAGTCGATTTGTCTCGACGTGTTGGCTGCCGATCCTGAAAACCAGACTGCGCTGCGCAACCTGGGGCTGGCCATCACCGACCAGTTTACCGGCCATCCCTCCGACCGGTATGGCGAAGTTGAAGCTGCGTTCAACCGCCTCACCAACAAATACGAGCGCCTTTATTACACCGGAATTCTGCATGAGCGCCGCGCTAAGGCGCAGCTCGCTGCGGGCCGCCCGCCGCACACATTGCTGGTGACACTGGAAGAGGCGCTGCGCTGTTTCAAGGAGGCGGAGGCGATTCGTCCACCGGCCAATGACGATTCCATTCTGCGCTGGAACAGTTGCATCCGCCTGCTCAAAGAACACAGCGACGCTGAGTGGCACAAAGATACGGAAGTCGTGGACGTGGGCGATAGCCACTCGTTTTAGCATGTGTGGATAGGCTCATGCTCCAGCCGGCGGGACGCCGGGGCTACGGTTACTGTATCCTGCAATCAGGTGTCGCCCCGCTGGGGCTCGATCTCTTTTTCAGCTTACCCAGCGTTTCCGCGCTGGGCTAACGCATTTCGCGCCTCCGGCGCTGGAGTGTTGCAGAAACGAAATACAGCAAGATCTAAAACGGTATAACCTCATGATGAATCTTCAGCAAGGAGTAATTGAATGAACATCTTGCTGCTCTCCATGCCTGATTCTTTCGAGCACATGCCTTCCATCGTCATCCGCATGCCCAATGGCGCGCTTACATCGCTGGCGGGAAACGTTGATCCGCATCATCGGGTGGCGGTTGCCGATTTGATCCTGGCGCAAAAGAGTGTGCGGCAGACGGTCGAGAACCTGGTGCGCGAATGGGAGCCGCAAATTGTGGGGCTCTCGGTCATGACTTTCCAGCGTAAGACCGCCTTCAAGATCATCGCTCTCATCCGCTCGCTGAAGCCGGATGTGAAGATAGCTGTGGGCGGCTATGATCCCAGCCTGGCGTCTGAACCTTATATGACAGAGGATGCCGGCGTGGACTTCATCATCCGCGGCGAAGGTGAGCTGACGTTTCGCGAACTGGTACGCGCTTTGGAAAATGGGGGTTCATTGGACACGCTCTCGGGGCTGTCGTATCGCACGGGAGGCACATGGCGGCACAACCCCGCTCGTCCGGTGCATTCCCTGGATGGAGATGAGATTCGACTGCCGAACCGCAAAGCGCGCGTACTCAGCGGCTACACCATGCTTGGGCGGCAGGTGGATGTGATCGAGACCTCGCGCGGCTGCACTTACGATTGCAGCTTCTGCTCCATCATCGCCATGCGCGGGCGCAACTTTCATACGTATTCCTTCGAGCGCGTGCTGGCCGACATTCGCGATGCCCGCGCGCATGGAGCAAAAAGCCTTTTTTTGGTGGATGACAATATAACGCTCAATGTCCACCGCTTTGAAGCATTATGCCGCGCGATTATCGAGGCCGGATGCAATGACATCGAGTACTTCATCCAGGGCATGACTTCAGCCATTGCCAACCACGGGGAAACACTGGCGCCGCTGATGCGGCAGGCCGGCTTTCGTTATGTCTTCCTGGGGATTGAAAACATCCTGGAAGACGACTTGCAATTTCTTCGCGCCAGCGCCAAGAACCGCGAACGCGGCCAGCAGGGCCAGACTGTCGGCAATGCGACCATGAAGGCAATTGAGCATATACACCGCAACAAGATGTATGTGGTTGGCGGCTTGATTGTCGGCAACCCGGGCGACACGCGCGAATCTGTGAATACGAATCTCGAGTTTGCCCGACGCTATGTGGATTGGCCTTATATTCAACATCCCACGCCGTATCCGGGAACGCCTATGACAAAAGACTTTATCGAGCGCAACTTGCTGGTGAACGAACGAGTCGAGGAATACGACGGGACCACAGCCGTGGTGCGCTCCGAACACCTGGATACCGAAGAGATTGAATTTCTGCGCTGGCGCAAGGAGCGCTGGATCAAGCTTGCCTACTTCCCTAACGCACTGAGGCACAGCCCGGGATTTGTCTTGCGCAATAGCGCTAAGATGCTGGCCCATGTGTTTCGTGGATGCACCTTGCGTACTTTGCTGGGGCTTGAAGACGAACGCGTGGCCTTCCAGCGTTATCGCGAGCTAAGAGCGGCGGAGCGGGCGTATATCTGATATAAATGGACGGTCCTCTTGCTTGTTAGTAACGTTATTTAGCTTGAAATTACTTTCTTCCACTCTGCTCCTGGCGAATACTTCATTGCTTTTTCAATGAGCGCCAATTCTGCCCCCGCACAGGCATCGGAACTCGATTGGCAGAAATCAAACCACAGATTGAAGGAGATAACCCAGCTATGAAATGGCTATTACGATGCACGGCCCTTATCATTTTTTCGTCAGCAATCGCCGCTAGCGCCCAGACCAGCGATTGGGCAAAGATCGTCAACGGCAAACTCACTTACAAGACCTTCGGCAATGGCAACCACATTATGGATTTCTCCAGCGCCGGCTACATGGGGGGAGGAGTAGCATTGCCCACCGTCCCGGCCAAAATCACTTTGAATCCTTCCGGAGGGGACGACAGTTCAGCGATTCAGGTCGCGATTAACAAGATATCGGCAATGCCTTTATCGAACGGGTTTCGCGGAGCCCTGGTGCTGGGCAAGGGAACTTTTCATGTCAGCTCTACATTGAATGTTGCCGCCAGCGGAGTTGTCGTCCGCGGAAGCGGCTCTGGTACTGGCGGGACGGTAGTTTCCACCACTGTCGCCCATGTATTCAATGTCGCTGGAACCGGAACGTACCAGACCTTCAACACGACTGCACTGAGCGGGAGCTATATACCCTCGGGAGCGCAAAGCATCACGGTTGCCAGCACTGCGGGTTTTCTTGTGGGTGATAATGTGGTGATCACGCGTACGGTGACAGCCGCCTGGATTCACTTCATGGGTATGGATAAGCTGGTTCGCAACGGTCAGCCGCAAACCTGGTTGAGTCCTGGATCCCAGACCCTCACCGACCGCACCATCACCGCCATTTCGGGAAACATGATCACCCTCGACGGCCCGATCACGGATTCCTTCGACGCTAAATTCCTGGGCACGCCGGTGGGAACTATCTCGAAATACGACTTTCCCGGCCGGATTTCTCAGGCAGGAATCGAACACCTGAAGATACAAGCGCCTGTCGGCACTGAGGTATTTAATGCCATCACGATGAGTGCTGTCATGGATGGCTGGATTTCTGATGTCGTGGGCCAGGAAACCCAGAATGCCTTCAGCGTCAATAGAAACTGCCGCCGTATCACCCTGGACCATGTCATCAATAACAACACGACCCGGCAGACCAATGCCGCGGCAGCCACGGCTTTTGATATTACAGGCACGCAAGTTCTTCTGAACAAGTGCGCCGCCAACAGCTCAGGAATGTGGCCAATAGCTACCAGCGCCCTTGGCGCGGGGCCGATCGTCGTGCTGAACTTCACTTCCACAGAAAACCATCCTATCGAGCCCCATCAGCGCTGGACCACCGGCCTGCTAACCGACAATGCCAAACTGCCCAACTCGGGAGTTGACTACATCAATCGCCGCACGGATGGCTCAGGTCACGGCTGGTGCATGGGTTGGGGCGTCGCCTGGAACGATACAGCACCTCGTTTTACCATCTCGGCTGCGCCTGGAACTACGGACTGGTGCATTGGCTGTGTTGGGGCCAAGGTATCGAATCCTCCCGATCCGGATGGAACCTTCGATTCGCTCAACACCCACGTGGTACCCGCCAGTCTCTACCTCGAGCAATTAAAGGAGCGCTTGGGACAACAAGCTCTCACCAACATCGGATACTAAAGCATTGTTAGCGGCACCAGTAAACTCGTGCCCTCCATCCAGGAAAGTCTATAGCAACATTGAAAATGCTATAGGAGTTTGAAACAGAACAGCCGGCCCATCTGGACCGGCTGTTTTTGTTTGCAGTTTGTTGCTGCAATCCTGGCAATATTACTGGGTCACCTTCAGCTCCGCTACGTGGATGCCGAATTCCGTACCGTCAGCCACAAACTCAACTGTATTGGTTCCGGCGTTCAGGTGTGCCTGGCAGGATTCTCCTTCGCATTGCAGCGAATCAAGCCAGAGAAGGTTTGTGCCCTGTTTACATAGCTCTCAGGCTTTTCCGTGGAAAACGTAAACCAGCTCAATGATCAGAATAATGACCACCATTACTTCCAGGACAAATGCCCGGCTCTGGTGGAACTGGTCTACCATGAAGCGGTAGAGCTCTTCGGCGGTGGTCAGTTTTTCCTGTACAAGATTTTTGTAATCGGGAACGCCTACCTTGGTGGCGGCGAGGCGATAGAGCCGGGCGGAAAACATGTCGCTCAGGAACTTGACGGCGTTGTCCACGCGCTCGGTCAGCTCGGTAACCTCGAGCAGCACTGTCTGCAGGCGCGAGGCGGAGCGGGCCATTCGCCAGCGGTCGAAGATGCTTCCTTTTCGCTCCAGCGATTTGTATACGCCCGCCAGCTCGCGTGTCAGCAGCTCATCGTAGTGGCGAAATTCCAGCAACTGTGAGTTGGCGTATTCCAGCAACTGGATGGCTGTTTGCGCTCCCGGCTCGGTGTCATAGATAAACGCCGCATTCCAGCCGATGACCGCCAGATCGCGCGGGTAATAGGAGATGCTCGACTGTATGACCTCGCTCTGCTCGCCCTCGGAGAGAGGCGCAGTCTCGCCGCGGACGATCTGCGCAATCTCAGCGCCGTGCGTGCGCACCAGCTCGCTTCCCGAGGCACTGCCTGGGGCTTCTTTCAAAGTGAAGATGAAATAGTCTTCGTTGAGCCAATCGCTATAAGGCTTGATCAGGGCGGGAGTCGCGTTTTTCAGCTTTTCCCGCGCCATGGCGGTTGCAAATCGCTCCAGGCGGCTTTCTGACATCCAATGGCTGGAGAGCTTGACCAGGGCTCCCCAATCTCCTCGGAAAGGAAGCTCAAAGATGAGGCTTGTAACTCCGTAGTCGTAATACTTGATCGTCGCTTGAATCGGACCGCTGCCATCAATGGCGAAAGGGTCCAGAGGCTCGACAACCGGAGGACGAAGGAATTGGGGATTTTCATAAGCCGCATGCTTCTGCAAGCCCGCCCCAACGCACCGCGGTCCTAGAATTTGACGCAGTTGTTCAAGATTGATCTCTTCGCAAACATCGAAAAGATATAAAACCAGGACCTTACCTTGTAGAGATACTTCTTCCATAGAATTCCCGCTCCAAGGAAGAATAAAGAAAATAACGCTGGAAGCGAAGTCGAATCGTGAGCTCCGCATCCTGCTAGAGAAAGCCTCCCCGCGGTATGGTTGGGATAATGTCCTCTGGATTCTTCGCACTACCAATGAAACAAGTTAAATGCCCACAGTTTGCCGTGGCAGGCAGAATTCAATGGAGTCTGGGCCGCATCTTCCCGTTTTATTCCGTTTCAACCTGCTCCAGCAGGCGCGGCGCTCGGAAGCGAATAGCAAAAAGCCGGGGAAAGCTTAAGAGATTTGGAAAAAGCCAACCAGAGTACAATCAATAATTCAACTCTGAACTAAAAAAAATTCTGCCGGGCTGAAATATTTTTCGCTTGCGCCGGGCGGATTTACAATAGAAGCTAACAATGCTTACGACCCCGTCACATACAGTTTTCCCCAAAGGATGACGATGGCCACAATCAAGGCAGAGCCGAAAGCCACGGCGGCAACGCAAATTGCGGAGAACCCCTCCAGCAAAGCAGAAAAAACCTATCACGGACTTACCCGCAAGCAGATCATCGAGATCTATCGCCTGATGTTTCTCTCCCGGCGGCTGGATGACCGGGAGATCATGCTCAAGCGCCAGCAGAAAATCTTCTTTCAAATCTCGGGCGCGGGACACGAAGCCTTGCTTGTAGCCGCGGGCATGGCGATGAAGAGCGGCTATGACTGGTTTTATCCTTATTACCGCGACCGTGCGCTGTGCCTCACGCTGGGCATGACGCCCTATGAGCTTCTGCTCGATGCCGTAGGGGCGGGCGAAGGCCCATCGGGCGGACGCCAGATGCCCTCGCATTGGGGGTCTCCGAAACTCAACATCGTGAGCCAATCCTCACCTACAGGAACGCAGCTTCTGCAGGCCATTGGATGCGCCGAAGCCGGACGTTATTTTTCCGGGCATCCGGAAGCCGCCAAGAAACATGACGGCGATTACCGCGCTTTCAAGGATGTGAAATTCTACGGAGACGAGGTGACCTACGTCTCCTGCGGAGAGGGCGCAACCAGTGAAGGTGAATTCTGGGAGGCCCTGAACACCGCCTCGAACCAGAAACTGCCGGTGCTGTTTGTGGTGGAAGACAATGAGTACGCGATTTCGGTCCCGGTGGAGGTGCAAACTCCAGGGGGCAGCATTTCGCACCTGATCGCCGGATTTCCCAACTTCCATCTGGCGGAGTGCGATGGCACCGACCCGGTGGCCAGCTATGCGGTTCTCTCCAAGGCGGTTGAATATTGCCGCGCAGGAAAGGGCCCGGCGCTGGTGCACGGCAAAGTGATTCGTCCTTACTCGCATTCGCTCTCGGACGACGAGAAATTGTATCGCACGGACGCGGAACGCCAGAAAGACGCGCAGCGCGACCCGATCACACGCATGCAGATGCTGCTGATCCGGGAAAATATCCTGGATGAGAACAGCATCAACAAGCTGGAAAAGCAGGTGGAAGAAGAAATTCAAGAGGCCGCCGACCGCGCCCTGGGGGCGGCGCTGCCGGCCAGCGGATCGTGGAAGAATTTTATCTATTCGCCCTATGTAGATCCCGCGTCCAGGTCGTTGGCAACGCAGCCGTTGCGCGAAGGCGTGGAAAAAACCATGGCCGACCTCATCAACGTTTGCCTGCGCGATGAGATGAGGCGCGACCCGCGGGTGCTGGTGTTCGGAGAAGATGTCGCCGATTGCAGCCGCGAAGAATATCTCAAGCAGAAGCTGGTGAAAGGCAAGGGCGGGGTCTTCAAACTTACCGCGGGCTTGCAGCGCGAGTTCGGCTCGGAGCGGGTATTCAATACGCCGCTGGCCGAAGCCAACATCGTGGGCCGGGCCACGGGCATGGCCACGCGCGGCTTGAAACCGGTGGCCGAGATACAGTTCTTCGATTACATCTGGCCGGCAATGCATCAGCTCCACAATGAGCTTCCGGTGATTCGCTGGCGCTCGAACAACAGTTTTTCGTGCCCTATCGTGCTGCGCGTCGCCATTGGCGGCTATCTGACCGGTGGAGCGATTTATCATTCGCAGAGCGGGGAGAGCATCTTCACGCATATCCCCGGCTTGCGGGTTTGCTTCCCCTCAAACGCGCTCGATGCCAACGGGCTTTTGCGTACCGCCATTCGCTGCGACGATCCGGTATTGTTCCTCGAACATAAGCGGCTTTATCGCGAACCTTTCGGGCGCGCGCCATATCCGGGGCCGGAGTTTATGGTGCCCTTTGGCCAGGCGCGCACCTGGAAAGAAGGACGCGACCTCAGCCTGATTACCTACGGCGCAGTCGTGCCGCGCGCCCTGCAGGCCGCCCAGCGCATTGAGCGCGAACAGGGTGTAAGTGTCGAGATCATTGACTTGCGCACGCTGTCTCCTTATGACTGGGAGGCGATTGTCAAAACGGTACGTAAGACCAGCCGCGTGATCGTAGCCCACGAAGATATGCTCAGCTTCGGCTACGGGGCTGAAATCGCCGCACGCATTGCCGATGAACTCTTCGAAGACCTGGACGCGCCGGTGCGCCGTGTCGCCGCCGCCGACAGCTTTGTGGCTTATCAGCCGAAGCTGGAAGACGAGATCCTGCCACAAGCGGAGGATCTGTACCGGGCCATGGAAGCATTGGCAAAATATTAGAGAAGCATTCAGAAAATAGCAGTCAGCATTCAGCCAATAAGGCAGCATTTGGCACTTAGCATTTGGCATTTAGCCCTTAGAGCGCCTTGATGGCTACCCAAATGTTGGAAATTTTGAGCTTCTTTGAGTCCAGGCTGTTTAGGGGCCAAATGCTAACTGCTAACGGCTAAGTGCTAAATGCCTTCACGGGCTGAATGCTGATTGCTGAATGCTGAGTGCTATTTTCCAAGTGCTGACTGCTCCTATCAAAATTGAGTATCGCTACGACTCCGGCGACGTCGATGAGGCGTTTCGGTCGGTGCGCTCGCGCGCGTGGAAGAAGGCGCGCGCCAGGTTGCTGCTCGTAACGGCGCTGCTCCTTTTATGTTTTGCAACTTTCTACTGGCTTGATCCCATCAGTCCTACGATGTTTTTACTGCTTGGAGTTTGCCTGGGAGTGTTGGCGCTTGTGCTGTCGGCCTGGCTACGCGCGAAGGGGCAAACTCGCGGCATCTGGAAAGCGTACCCGGTCTTGCAATACAAGTTCACGGCTGAAATCGATTCGGACTGCATTAAGACTACGTGCGATATTGCTTTCAGCATGCGGCGGTGGGAGTGCTTCACCGGATACTACGAGAGCGCCAATCTCTTCCACCTTCAGGAAGGTTCGCGTGTTTTCTGGATTCCCAAGCGGGCCTTTGCCGGCGAGGCGGAAATCAACCAGATGAGGGAACTGCTGCGGTCCAAGCTGAGTTGCACGACGGAATAGAAAGCGCTAACCGCGGATTTCACGGACCACGCGGATTTGATGATTTACAACTCGGCGCCTCCGCGGTTCGTTCTTACCATTTGTGAAAAATCACGAAGACTGCTGCCACGATCAGGGCAAATCCTACGGCGTAGTTCCAACGAAAAGGTTCCTTCAAATAGAGCACCGAGAAAACCGAAAACACGGCCAGGGTTATGACTTCCTGAATGGTCTTAAGCTGGGCGCCGTTGAAGCGCCCATAGCCAATGCGGTTGGCGGGGACCTGGAAGCAATATTCAAAGAACGCAATTCCCCAGCTTGCGGCAATGACAGCGAGCAGCGGCTTGTCGCGGTATTTCAGGTGTCCATACCAGGCGAAGGTCATGAAGATGTTGGAAATGGTGAGCAGCAGAATGGTGAGCATGGCAGAATTGTATCCGGTATGCTCTTAGTGGAGGAGATGCAACTATGCGATGGCTTTTGCACTGGCTGTTCAGCGCCGTCAGCCTGCTGATTGTGGCGCATTTTGTCCCTGGATTTCATGTGGACGGTTTTCTTTACGCCATGCTCGCCGCCGCCATCATCGGGCTGGTGAACGCAACCCTGGGATTGTTCCTGAAGATCATTACTTTCCCCCTGACCGTGCTTACCTTTGGCTTGTTCCTCATCGTGATCAACGCGTGCATGCTCAAGTTCGCCAGCTTCTTTACCCCCGGTTTCGTGGTGCATGACTGGTGGGCGGCGCTGTGGGGAAGCGTGATCCTGAGCCTGCTGCATTTTGTTTTTCGACGGTTGACGAGCAGGGAGAGAAGGGATCGGGATTAGCAAGGCCGTCCCTTAGCTCTGTTGACATCATTGAAACCATGTGTTTTTAAGAGGTGTCATCCTGTCTCTAACAACAACGGCGCTGTCAAGAGCAAAGGAAGGCGAGGACGCCGGCAGCGAACCCCGAGCGCCATTTCGCTCTCGTTGAGAAACTGCTCTTGCCCATGCGAAAAACCAAGACTCGCGTTTCGCTTT
>DASREY010000100.1:0-3793 GCA_035651775.1 Terriglobales bacterium | reverse complement strand
GTCGCGCAGCGGTCAATCTCCACGAAAGTCACCAGGCGTTTGCGGTCTTTGCCGCGCGGGTCGTCGATGCCCAGTTTGCTGATTCCCAGCATGGCCAGCCGCACACCCAGCACCTGCCCGGCGCATAGATGGCCATGGGCCTGGGCTGCGTCTTCGAGGTATTCGTCCAGAGTCTTCACACAGATCATTATCTACCATTGCCGCGTGGACTCAACCAGCGACTTCCTTCGTGCCCTTTGTGTTAGACCGTGACTTTGTGGTCGGATTTTTGCTTTTCAGATCGGGAGAATGTCGCGTTTACGGACCGATTGCCGCAGTAGTGTTTAAATTAGCCCTGATGTTCCTGGCTTGTCGGCCGCAGCAGCGCCAGCGTCGCAGGCTGAATTTGAATCTTGACTGGCAGTGACCCAAGCAGCTCGCCATCGGCTTCGGCAAAAATTTCGCCGCTGCCGTGCCGAGCACCCTTCCATTCTGCCGGCAACTGCTCATCAGGCTTAAGCTCGCGGCACATAATCTCGCGAACACGCACCAGCTCCACATCGCGGATCTTTCCCGGCGGCGCTCCCATGAGATTTCCGATCAGGCGAAATCCGTAGGCCAGGTAGCGAAGGGTGTTGGGAGTTTTGAAGAGAATCACGTGCAGGTCTTCCGATATCCGGCTGCTGGAGCCATTACCGTTGCTCTGCACCGCCAGGCACCGGCCGAAATAGTTAATGCGTTCGGCCACGATCTGGGTGACGATTTCCCGGCGCGGAACATTACTGCCGGCTTCCTGGAATTCAACCACAAACGGCGGAAACTTGTAGCGGGCCAGAAGCAGTTGTCGGGCAGACTCGGCATAATAGGCATAAATGCCGTAGCGCGCCTTGAAAGCATGATTGATCTTGCATATCACGTGCGCGTCAGCGCCCACTCCAGCGGCCGCGATCCAGTAGCGGCGGGCCATATCGCCGCTCGCGGCGCGAAATTCCATCGAGGCTACCGTGGTGGGTTCGGGTGTGGCCGTAAGCAACGCGCGCGCCGCCTTTAACGGCCGGCGGGGGATGCCTAAATCCTTAGCGAGAAGATTGCCCGAACCGAACGGGATGATGCCCAGCGTTACCTCGTCACCGGCTTCCACCAGGGCCTGCAACACTCCGTGCACCGTGCCGTCGCCGCCGCACACAATGAAGTTGGTGAATTCATCCCGCAGCAGGCGCTCGATCTGCTGCGACACCGAATCAGAGCTTTGCGTAGGAAAGGTGAGCACATCGTGGCCCTCGCTGCGCAGCACGCCAGCGGCTTTTTCTACCTGGCCGATGCGCCGGTTGCGGCTGGTGCCAGAGGCGGGATTGTAAAGCAAAGCAATCTTCTGCATATTTCAAGGGTCAACCGCGCGGAATATCACTTCCCGGGAGACTCGGTTCCGTCAAACATGGTTGTGCAAAATCTCAACCACTTTAATTTTAAGATGTTTCAGGAGTGCCAGTAGTGGTGATCGCGCAGAAAATAATTGTCATTCCATGAGTTCAATGCCGTCCTGAAAAACATTCCCATGATCTTAACGTGTCCCATCTTCTTGAAACGGCGGTTGGTGGTCAGCGCTTTTCCTCGGACGATGCCGAATTTTCTGCACGCTACTTTCTTGCTCAACAAATAGTCTTCGGCATAGAGTGCCTGCTCGTGGAATCCTCCCAGCTCCTCAAAGCGCCGGCGGTCGAAGAGCATGAACATTCCCGTGCTGAAGGGCTTGAGCAGGCGCGAGAACTGCTGCACGATGTCGTTGCCCAGGTACATCACCTGGTCCATGAAGCGGCCGTCGCGGCACCAGATGTTGGTGGTAACGCAGTGCAGGTTCTTCCGCTTGGCTAACTCCAGAGCACGCCGGACCAGCGTGTTATCCGCCAGCTCCATATCGGCATCAAGAAACAGCACGTAAGGGGTGGTGGCCAGGCGGGCGCCGGCGTTGCGTCCGGCAGAAGGCAGGCCGCCGGAGATGACGCGCACGTCAATTCGGCCGCGGAACCCCAGGGCCAGGTCGGGCGTGCCGTCGGTGGATTGTGCATCGGCCACGTAGACAACCGTCTCTCGCATGCCGGGGGAATCCTGCTGCGCAATCGACTCAAGCAGCCGGGGAAGCAATTCCGCTTCGTTTTTCGCTGGAATCACGATCGTCAATTCCTGACTGGTATTCATGGATGTTTATGCCCTCCTCGCCAACAGTGATGTATGTAGCTGAAGAACTGATCCAGCAACCCGCATTGTAGTACCGGGTGCCGTCCTGCTCTACCTGTAAAGATTGATGCGTATGTCCGCAGAAAACGCAGTCCGCATGGTGATGCTTGGCATAAGCCAGCGCGCCGGCGGCAACTTTGGGTGTCAGCCGCAGCCAGGCGCTGTTCATGCGGTCGAGAAAGCGGCTGAACGATCCGTTGCGCGAATCCAGCCTTTGCAGCGCCAGAAAAGCCGAAGCTCCTAGCCTGCTCAGCAGTTCGTTATTCACCACGAAGCGGTCAAATTGATGTCCGTGTACCGCCAGCAGGCGCTGGCCGCCGAATTCCCAAAAATATTCCTGGTAAACGCGCACTCCCACCAGGTGCGACATGAGATGTGAAAGGCCTTGATCATGATTGCCTTCCACCCAAACCACTTCGACTCCATGCTTAGGGTTGGAAAGCTTGCGGATGTAGGAAAGAAAGCGCCAGTGGTCTTTCTTGAGGCGGCTGAAGTCAAGATCGCAGAAGATGTCGCCCAGCAGGATGAGCCGCCGGAAATTCTGTTGTCGCAGCATTTTCACCGCGTCTTTTGCCCGGCTGAGCCGCGAGCCCAGATGTAGATCGGAGATAATAATGGTATCGAAGGAAGCTGCTCCTCTCATCTCCCTTTTTTGCTGAACACCCGGATTGCAATGCTGCCCCGGATTATGCAAAATCCCTGACCGAGTTCATTCCTGCTGCTCGCCGCGACCGGGCCGCCACCGCTCGCAGCCTGCGCTGGATGGCTTCAAGCGCGCGGTCAATGGCAATGCTTAATTCCTGGCCATATTTCCCTTCCCGCCCTTCCGCCAGCATCTTGCGTGCCGCCTGCGCGGAGCACCATGTGGGTTCGCGGAACGGCTCTTGCGGTCTTTCTGTCGCGCTTACTTCCAATAAATAGGCTTGCACCGGGAACTCTTCCGGCACCCGGCAGAACTGCTTCTTGGAGCCGAGATAAGTGTGATAGGTTTTTTCTGCAATTTGGCCTAGCGCTCCAGCTTCTTCCCAGGCCTCACGTTCGGCAGACTTGCGCGGACCAAGCTGCGGATCGATGCAGCCTTTGGGAAAGGTCCAGCGGCCGCGATTGGTTCGCACCAGTAAAAATTCAATGTCAGAATCCAGTTGCCGGTAACAGACGGCCGCCACCTGGAAGGCAGGTTCAGTTTCGTAAGGCAGCAATATACGCCGGTTCGCCATCAGATTGGTCTGTCTCTGTGCCATATGGTGAGAACGTCTTAGCGCTTTCCGGATCTGGGGAAAACAGGCTACGCTCGAAAGGGCCCCACGCCTTGGACAGAAGCCTCTGCGCTGCGAACGCCAAAAGCAACATGGCAATCGCGACCAGCCCCAGAATGCCCATCATCCCGATCACACACTGATTATCATGAAATGGTGTTAGAGCTAGATGAAGGCGGAGTTAAAAATTGGTAAATACCACAGAAAAGGTGCAATTGTCCGTATCTTATTGATTTCAGGGGATAATCTGCTTTGCGCGCCTGTTAAGAACCCATCTGCTTTGTGCAGAGCCGGCACGTAGCGCGCACTTTCGACCCTGACGA
>DASREY010000099.1:0-11672 GCA_035651775.1 Terriglobales bacterium | reverse complement strand
CGCCGCAATGTATACTTGCCGTGCGCCACTCCTATCCGGAGGAATAATTCAAAGATGATGAAACAGACGCTTGTTGTTGTGCTCTTGTCGTTGGGATTAGCTCTATCGGCGGGCGCCGATGTTACGGTGAAGCAGACCACGACCGGCAAAGGTCTTGGCATGTCGGGGAATGCTCCTGCCACCACTTACATTAAGGGCCATAAGATGCGCTCTGACGTGGTGATGGGAGACAAGACGCACACCACCATCTATGACATTGATGCGCAGAAGATGTACATTTTCGACTCCTCGAAGAAGGAAGCCGACGTGTGGGACATGGCTGCCTTTGCGCAGCAGATTTCCAAGAACGTTGACCTCTCGAGCATGAAAGCTTCGCTTACGCCCAATGGGCAGCACAAGCAGATTGCCGGCGCCACAGCCAACGGATACGACATGCTGGTCTCTGTGAACTCGGCCATGAACGGCAACCAGCAAATGATGATGACGGTCACGGTGCAAGGCCCGGTATGGATTGTGAAAAACGCGCCGGGCGCAGCCGATTACAGCCGCTTCTACAAAGCTGCGGTGGAAAAGGGATGGATCTTCACCGACCCGCGCGCCGCCAAAAGCCAGCCAGGGCAGGCCAAGGCAATGGCGGAGATGTACAAGCAGATATCCGATATTGGCGGCATCGCCTATGAAAGCGACATGCAAGTCAAGATGGGCGGCGAAGGCATGATGGGCGCCATCATGGCGAAGATGGGCAACATGTCGTTCTCGAGTGTCGTCAACACGGTGGAAACGGGTCCACTGTCTGACGATCTGTTCTCCCCGCCCGCAGGCTACAAGCTGAACCCGAAAAAATAGGGAATAGCTCCAGGCGAAAGCAAAGCTTGACCGCGATCTCACGCATTTGCGCGGATGCGTGAGATTCGCTGGAGAATGCCTTGCGCAGTGGCCCGGTTCCCGAGCAACTCTGGTTGCACAATTTTCCGGCATAGCTCTTCACCGCACTCCTCGTTACAATGAAAGTAACGACACATGCCTGATTTCGTTCACCTGCATTTACATACTGACTATTCGCTGCTCGATGGCGCCTGCGATGTTGACAAGCTGGTTAAACGGGCCAAAGCCCTCAACATGCCGGCGGTGGCTATTACCGACCATGGCAACATCTTTGGCGCTGCCAGCTTTTACAATGCGGCCCAGGCGGAGGGCATTAAGCCGATTATTGGCTGCGAGTTGTATGTCTGCAAGAAAGACAACCACCGCGACCCGCCTGAGGGCGACACTTACAACCATCTTTGCGTGCTGGCGGAGACCGACGAAGGCTACCGTAACCTGGCCAAGATCACCTCAGAGGCCTCGATGCATGGCTTTTATTACAAGCCGCGCATCAGCAAGAAATTTCTGGCGGAGCACTCCAAAGGGCTGATTGGACTCTCGGGGTGCCTGAAGGGCGAAGTCGCTGAATTCCTCACCGAAGGCAAATACGATGCTGCCCGCAACGCTGCCGGCTTTTTCCGCGAGATCTTCGGGCCGGAAAACTTCTTTCTGGAAATTCAAGACCAAGGGCTGGAGCTCGAGCACCGCATTCAGAAAGACCTGTTTCGGCTGGAAAAAGAGACCGGCATCCCCATGCTGGCCACCAACGACAGTCATTATCTATGCGAAGACGACGCCCAGGCCCACGACGTGCTGATCTGCGTGCAGACGGGCAAGACGGTGCAGGATACTAACCGCCTGAAGTTCCACGGAAACCAGTTCTTCGTGAAGTCTGGGGAAGAGATGCTGCGCGTATTTAAAGACGTTCCAGAAGTCCTGGCGCGCACCATGGGGGTGGCCGAACGCTGCAATGTGAAATTGGGCAAGGTCAAGAACCCTTTTCCATATTTCGAGGTCCCGAGCGGTTACACCATTGACAGTTATTTTGAGCATGTCACCCGCGAGGGATTCGCCCGCCGCCTGGAGCCGTTGCGGGAAGCGGAACGGCTGGGGCGTTTGAAGAATCCTATTTCCGCTTACGAGCAGAGGCTTACGCAAGAGATCGCCATCATCCAGCAGATGAAGTTTCCTGGATATTTTCTGATTGTGTGGGATTTTATCCGCTATGCTCGCGAGCACAATATCCCGGTAGGTCCGGGGCGCGGATCGGCTGCCGGGTCGCTGGTTTCGTATGCGCTGGCCATCACCGATATTGATCCGCTGCAGAACGAGCTTCTGTTTGAGCGCTTTCTGAACCCGGAGCGCATCTCCATGCCTGACATTGATATTGATTTCTGCATGAACCGGCGCGGAGAGGTCATTAACTACGTCACCCAGAAATACGGGCGCGAGCAGGTGGCGCAGATCATCACCTTCGGCACCATGGCGGCCAAAGCGGCGATCAAAGACGTAGGGCGGGCGATGGACATGCCCTACAACGAAGTTGACCGCATCGCCAAGATGGTGCCTACTACGCTCAACATCTCGCTCGATGATGCGTTGAAAGATTCACCGCCGCTGCAAACCGCTTATGACAACGAGCCCCAGGTGAAAGAGCTGCTGGATACGGCGCGCAAGCTGGAAGGACTGGTCCGCAACGCCGGGGTGCACGCCGCGGGAGTGGTGATTGCGCCCGAGCCGCTCATCAACCTGGTGCCGCTGCACCGCACCAAGAACGAGGAAATCGTGACTGCCTTCGACATGAAGGCGATTGAGAAGATGGGCCTGCTGAAGATGGATTTTCTCGGGCTCACCACGCTGACCATCGTTGACGATGCCCTTAAATTGATTGAGCAGCGCGAGGGCAAGCTGCTGGACCTGAATCAAATATCCCTGGATGACCCGCTGACTTATGAAAAGGTCTTTCACACCGGGTTGACCTCAGGCGTGTTCCAGTTTGAATCGCATGGCATGCGCGACGTGCTGCGGCGTTACAAGCCGAACACGATCGAAGATCTTACCGCTCTGAATGCGCTCTACCGGCCGGGGCCGATTCAGGGCGGCATGATTGACGACTTTATCGAGCGCAAGCATGGCCGCCGCAAGATCGAATATGAGCTGCCCGAGTTGGAAGCCATCTTGAAAGAAACCCTGGGCGTGATCGTCTACCAGGAACAGGTCATGCAGATCGCCAACCGGCTGGCCGGATATTCGCTGGGCGAAGCCGACCTGCTGCGGCGCGCCATGGGCAAGAAAAACGCGGAGGAGATGGCGGCGCAGCGTGAGCGTTTTGTGAAAGGCGCGCTGGAGCGGAAGTTCCCGGAGAAAAAAGTTGCCCATATCTTCGATCTGATGGAGCAGTTTGCCGGATACGGATTCAACAAATCGCACTCGGCGGCGTACGCATTGCTGGCCTATCACACGGCATGGCTGAAGACGCATTATCCGGTGGAGTTCATGGCGGCGTTGCTTACATCGCAGGTGGGCAGCACCGACAGCGTGGTGAAGTACATCAACGAATGCCGTGAGATGGGCATTGCCGTCGAAGCACCCGACATCAACGTGAGCGATGCCAACTTTACGCCGCATGGCAGCGCCATCCGCTTTGGCCTGGCGGCGGTGAAGAACGTAGGACAGAACGCCATTGATTCCATCGTGGCCGCGCGCAAGCAAACAGGGAAGTTCGATTCCATCTTTGATTTCTGCGAGAAGGTGGACCTGCGATTGCTCAACAAGCGCGTGCTGGAGTCGCTGATCAAAGCTGGCGCAATGGATCCGCTGGGGAAGCGGGCGCAAGTGATGTCCGTTCTCGATAGGGCGATGGAGCGCGCGCAGAAGACGCAGCGCGATGCGGAATCAGGGCAGCATGGCCTGTTCGGAGTCTTCGATGATGCGCCTGCACAGGCCAGCACCAACGGCCATCTGCTCGATATTCCCGATTGGGATGAGCACCAGCGCCTGGCTTCGGAAAAAGAAGTGCTGGGTTTCTTTATCACGGGACATCCGCTGGAAAAATACAAATCGAAGCTGGAGGATTTTCACGCGCTCGACACGGAGAGCATTGCTGCGCTGAAACAATCCACTGGCAAAGATGAAATCTATGCCGGCGGAATTATTGCCAATCTGCGCGTCTTGAAATCAAAGAAGGGCGACCTCTATGCGCAGGGCACGCTGGAAGATATGACTGGCACAGTAGATATCCTGGTTTTCCCGGAAGCCTATCGCCGCCTGCAAGATAAAGTGAAGCTTGAAGTTCCGGTGCTGGTGCGCGGAGGAGTGCGCGTGGAAGAAGGCTCCAATCCCAAGCTTACCGTTGGGGACATTACTCCGCTGGAGCAGGCGCAGCCCAAGCTGCCGCGGTCGTTGCGTATCCGGATTCCGCTGGAGAGCGCAAGCGCGGGAACCATTGACGCGCTGCATTCCCTGTGCGTGGAAAAGCGCGGCGAAGCCAAGATATTGTTCGACGTGGAACGTACCGGCGATTTTATGGTGGTGATGGAGCCCGGCGGATATAATGTTCTTCCTGACCGCGCCTTCATGAACCGGGTGGAAGAGCTGCTGGGGCGCGGCGCAGTGCGGGTTATTGATTAAAAAAGCTGTTGGCTTTTAGCTTTTTTGTTTTGTGCAGAACTGCATTCACAACGCGCACGCACAACATTTTCTATGCTCAAGAGCCGATTTTATCCACGGTTACCAAAGATAATTCAGAATTGGAACAGCTTCCACTTCTAACAGATAGCTTCGCCGTAGGTTTGTTGATATCCTTTTACGGACATCGCTAGCGATGAGAACCTCACCAGGTTACGGGAACCGAATTTGGAAACTTCCGCGAAGACCCAGCGCGAGCTGGAAAATATAGAAAAGCAGATCGAGCAGTTACAGTCTGCCGCCGGCGAAAACCAGGAGGCGCGCGCGCGCCTGCAGCGCCTGCACGAACAGGTGAACACGCTGCGCCAGCAGCTCCATTCCCACATGGATGCGTGGCAGAAGACCGAGCTGGCGCGGCACGCGCAGAGACCTTATACGCTCGATTACATTGAGCGCATCTTCACCGACTGGAGCGAGATACACGGCGACCGTTTCTTTGGCGACGATCCTGCGCTGATTTGTGGGATGGCGCGCTTTCATGGGCAGGAAGTCGTTGTGCTCGGGCACCAGAAGGGCCGCGACATCAAGTCGCGCGTCTACCGCAACTTTGGCCAGGCCAACCCTGAAGGTTACAGAAAGTCTTTGCGCGTGATGAAGATGGCGGAAAAATTCAAGCGCCCGATTTTTACTTTTATCGATACGCCGGGAGCTTATCCGGGGCTAGGCGCCGAAGAGCGCGGGCAGGCCGAAGCCATTGCCCACAGCCTGCGCGAGATGGCGCGGCTGCAGGTCCCGGTGATTGCAACCATTACCGGTGAAGGCGGAAGCGGCGGCGCGCTGGCGATCGCGGTGGCAGACCGCATCCTGATGATGGAAAACACGGTCTATTCGGTAATCTCGCCCGAAGGCTGCGCTTCGATCATGTGGCGCGATTCCACCAAGCGCGATGTGGCTGCCCAGGCGCTGCGCATCACTCCGAAAGACCTGATGCAGCTCGGCTGCATTGACGAGATTATTCCTGAGCCCCCGGAAGGCGCTCATGCCGACCACGATGCCGCCGCCGTCTTGCTGAATCGAGTGCTGCAAAAACATTTTACGGATTTGCAGAACATGCCCCCGAAGCAGCTTATCGAGAGCCGCTATCAGAAGTTCAGGAAGATGGCGCAGTTCTTCACGGAAGATTAAACAGGCAATTAAACCGCGGAGACGCTGAGGCGCGGAGGTTTGGAATCAAAAAACTCGATTCCGAAGCTTCTCCTGCATATTTCCGATAGCCTTCAGGTGCCAGCAAAAACCCAGGTCCCTCCACTCCGCCGCGAAGCGCGGCTGCGGTCGGGATGACAGGCAATGGGGTCCAGGCCGCATTTCCGTTATGCCTGTTTCGATCTGTTCCGAGCCTTCCGCGCTCTTCACTTGCTCTGCGGTTTAGTTCATTTTGATTTCTAGTCTAAGCATCCACTCGGCATACCACTAAAGTTACTATTGCCTCATTCGGGGCGGCGTTATACTAGAGTTCGGCGGAAGGCGGGTGCGTGGAACTCTGTCTCGACTGGCGATACTGGTGTTCCAACTCTCCCAATTGCTGGCAAAAACCCGCGTTTCAGCGCACGATAACGCCTGTCTGCTGCGGCGATATGGAAGGTTTAAGATACGCGACGTATAATAAAGTGTTTGCTTCTAATTACATCTGAAGTTGAAGGAAATTGTTCCCAATGGCAACCAGCGAAGTTGGCTTGGACGAGGCGGCGCCATCTCGACAGTCCGGCCAAAAGCAGATCGTCAACGACTTAAGCATTCAAGTAGCAACTGTCAACGGTTCCGGCTCCCAATCCGCTAATACAGTTCTGTTGCGGACCATTTTCCAGATGGGTGTTCCCGTCTCGGGAAAAAACCTGTTTCCATCGAATATTGCCGGCCTGCCGACCTGGTATACCATCCGGGCCAACAAGAGCGGCTACATCGCCCGAAAAAAAGAGATTGATTTCCTCATTGCCATGAATCCGGAGACGGCGAAAGAAGATGTCTTATCGCTGGCCCCGGGCGGCGCGGTATTGTTTGACGAACCCCTGCAGCTCGATAAGCTGCGCACGGACCTGACGTTTTACGCCGTGCCGTATGACAAGCTGGTGGCGGCGGTTTGTCCGGAAGCCAAACTGCGCAAGCTGGTCAAGAACATGATCTATGTAGGCGTGGCCGCGCAACTATTGGGGCTCGATATGCTGCAGGTGGAGAAGGCCATCCGCAAGCAGTTCAAGAAAAAGCAGAAGGCCGCTGACCTTAATATGAACGCCGTGAAGGCGGGTTTCGACTATGCGGCTACTACGCTGACGAAATTAGATCCTTATTATATTCAGCCGTCGAACCAGACCGCGGGCAAGATCATCATTGACGGCAATGCGGCTGCGGCTTTGGGATGCATGTTTGCCGGGGTCAGCGTTGTGACCTGGTATCCGATTACGCCTTCTTCTTCGCTGGTGGAGCAACTGATCGATTACATGAAGCGCTTTCGCATTGGGCCCGACGGCAAGGCGACGTTTGCCATTGTGCAGGCGGAAGATGAGCTCGCCGCCATCGGCATGGTCATCGGCGCCGGCTGGGCCGGGGCGCGCTCCATGACTTCGACGTCAGGGCCGGGAATCTCGCTGATGTCCGAGTTTGCCGGCTTCGGTTATTACACGGAAATCCCTGGTGTGATTTTTGATGTGCAGCGCGTCGGGCCTTCTACCGGATTGCCCACCCGCACGGCGCAAGGCGATGTGCTTTCCGCAGCGCTCCTGTCGCACGGAGATACCAAGCACATTTTGTTGTTCCCCAGCACGGTGGAAGAGTGCTTTACGCTGGCCATTGACGCTTTCGACCTGGCTGAACAGTTCCAGACCCCGGTCTTCGTGCTCACCGATCTGGACCTGGGCATGAATAACTGGATGAGCGAACCTTTTAAGTATCCCGAGGGGCCGCTCAAGCGGGGTAAGGTGCTCTCTAAAGAAGAGCTGGAGAAACTGGGAGGTTTTGCGCGTTATAAAGATGTGGATGGCGACGGCATTCCATACCGTACGCTGCCCGGCACCGATCACACTGCCGCCGCTTACTTCACGCGCGGCAGCGGACATAATGAAAAAGCCCAGTACAGTGAACGGCCTGATGACTACCAGAACAACCTCGATCGCCTGAACCGCAAGTTCGAGACGGCGCGCAAATATGTTCCTAAGCCCATCAAAGCAGTGGATGGAAGCTCAGAGATCGGGATTATCGCCTATGGCACCACGCACTGGGCCATCGAAGAAAGCCTCGATCAGATGCGCAATGAGAACAAGCTCAAGGCAGATTATCTGCGGGTGCGGGCGTATCCGTTTACCCGCGAGGTCATCGATTTCATCGAGCAACATAAACGTATTTATGTTGTCGAGCAAAACCGGGACGCGCAAATGCTGAGCCTGCTTAAGATGGAACTTCCATCCGATCAGGTGGCCAAGCTGCGCAGCGTGCTGCATTACAACGGGCTGCCCATTGACGCCCGCTCGGTCACAGTTGCAATCAGCACACAGGAGGGCAAATAGAGATGGCAACGGCACCTTCAGCACCAACACCTAAGACCAATCGCATTGGACTCGCTGTACTTGACTACAAAGGCGGCAAGACTACGCTGTGCGCCGGCTGCGGCCATAACGTCATCTCCGAGCGCATTATTGATGCCATGTATGAGATGGGCGTCAGGCCCGAAAGCGTGATCAAGATGTCGGGCATTGGCTGCTCGTCGAAGACGCCGGCTTATTTTATGAGCCGCTCGTTCAGCTTCAACAGTGTCCACGGACGCATGCCGTCGGTCACTACCGGAGCCGTGCTGGGTAATCATACTTTGATGGCACTAGGCATCAGCGGCGATGGGGACACGGCTTCGATCGGCATGGGGCAGTTTATCCATCTCATGCGGCGCAATCTGCCGGTGATTTATATCATCGAAGACAATGGCGTCTACGGGCTCACTAAAGGACAATTTTCCGCCACCGCCGACATCGGGTCGAAGCTGAAGACCGGGGTCATCAACGACCTGCCGGCGCTGGATATCTGCGCGCTGGCAATTCAATCGGGCGCGACTTTCGTGGCGCGCTCTTTCTCCGGCGATAAGCGCCAGCTCACAGCCATGCTCAAGGCGGCTATTGCGCATCGGGGAACCGTGATGCTCGATATCATTTCCCCTTGCGTGACCTTCAACGACCACGAAGGCTCGACCAAGTCTTACCAGTACATGAAAGAGCATGACGAACCGCTGCATGAAGTCAGCTTCGTGCCGCATTTCGAAAATATCGATGTGGAGTATGACCCAGGAACAACCACCGATGTCACCATGCACGATGGCTCGCACTTGAGGCTGCGCAAGCTGCATGAAGACTATGATCCATCGAATAATATCCATGCGGTGCAGACCCTGATGGAGTCATATGCCAAAGGCGAGGTCCTGACCGGCATCTTCTATCTAGATACCAAAAAGCCCAGCTTCGTTGATCTGCTGAACCTTGGCGAACGTCCTCTGGCGTCTCTGGGAGTGGAAGAGCTGCGTCCTTCGCCGCAGGCGCTGCAGGAAGTGATGGAAGAGCTCCGGTAAAACAGTACTCAGTACTCGGTACTCAGTACTCAGCATGGGGCGGATGTTTCTGCTTTCTTCCAAACCTCTCCACTGGCAAAAATCTGCTTAAGACAGTACTGCGATAAAACAGTACTCAGCATTGTTTGAGAAGGTCTAAAAAAATCACCGCAAGGGGATCGTTTGTGAGCAATACGTTAGAAGTCGGGAAGAAATTGGTTGAGTTGTGCCGCCAGGGTAAAGCAGCGGAAGCCGTCAATACCCTTTACAGCCCAAAGATCGTGAGCCTCGAAGTGCAGGAGAATCCCTCGGGGCCGGCACGAGTCGAGGGACTGGAGGCGGTCAAGAGCAAAGGGGAATGGTGGGTAAAGAACCATGAAATCCATCACAGCGAAGCCGAAGGACCTTGGCCTCATGGCGACCGCTTCATTGTTTGCTTTAAATATGAAGTGACGCCTAAGACGGGCCCCATGGCCGGCAAGCGCGTCCATATGGATGAAGCCGCACTTTATACGGTGAAAGACGGCAAGATTATCCAGGAAGAATTTTTCTATAGCACGAGCGGGGGATGAAGAATCGGGTAAGTGCGTACTTGCACGATTTACGAATTACAGTTTCTGATTTGCGATTTTAACCGCGGAGACGCTGAGGCGCAGAGGAAAGCAAAAGCCCCTGAGATTTACCCGGCGCCTTCCCGGTTCATATTATTGTTCCGGCTCTCCGCTGTGTTCTGGGTTGTTGCCTGGTTCGGGAAAATCGGAGTCCGAGTCTTTAATCAGGCGGATTTTCGTACGATGGGGAAGCTGGCCTTGTAACGACGCGTTGCCATGCTGCGAGCGATCTTCCTGTTCCATCGCCCCTTTAGCGATATCGTTATCGGGAGTGTCTTTTTTCATAGCCAAACTTGCTTTCCTTAGCAGCCCTCGGGAGTGTGCGGGCAGGATGCCCACACGATAGCAGCGGGAGGCCAGCGCTACGCCAAACTGAAACCATTGCCTTTCCTGTTCCTGCGACCGCGTATTGGACCCGAGTTTCTGAGGTACAATCATGTTTTCCATGAGCAGCCATAGCACGCCGGGTCCACTTTTTCGTCCTTTTCAGAAGCTGATCAAGATCACCGTCAAGGGCAAAGAATTTGAGATTCCAGAAAACAACATGCTGTTGCGTGGCTTCCAATATTTAGCCGAAGAAAATATCTCGTACGGCAAGTTCTGCTGGAATGAAGAGTGCCAGTATTGCCGCGTGACCTATGACACCGGCGAGGGGACGGCAAGCCACCAGGCGCTCTCCTGCAAATTGATGGTGAAAGAGGGGATGAGGGTTACGGAGATCGCCAGTGAGATTGCTTATTGCCTCAGAGAATTGAAGCTGAACAAATAGCTTTTAGCTCTTAGCTCTTAGCCGTTAGCTTTTAGCTGAATCACGGTACGGTAATTTGTTCCCACACGCGCTTGGCGCGCGAGTGGGTACTCCAGGCAAGAGTACCGAGGACAGAGCTATTCCGAAAATCTGATTAAAGCCGTGGGTGATTCCCAACTCCATCGGAGATCCTTCGCCTGCGGCTCAGGATGACAACAAAGAATCAGTGTTATCTACGTTCATCATGACGGAAACTAGTTCTATCGCAATGCCTCTTCTACCTCTGAAAGCCAATCTGGACGCTTGAGTATTTCTCTTGGCTTGGGGCCGTCGGCGGGGCCTACGATGCCGTCTTTTTCCATCAGGTCAATGAGGTGGGCGGCGCGGCCGTAGCCTATTCGCAGGCGGCGTTGCAGCAGGGAAGTGGATGCTTTGCCGAATTCCAGCACCAGGCGGACTGCATCTTCGAAGAGTTCGTCGTGCTCGGCCTCGCCGTCGGCGCCATCGCCAGAGCCGCCTTCGGCACGGTCACCGTCTTCTTTGAGCGCCTGCAGGAATTTTTCTTCGTATTGGGCGGTGCCTTGCGAGCGCCACGACTCAACGACAAGGGCAATTTCTTTTTCCGTCACAAAGGGAGCGTGCAAACGCAGCACGCGCGAGGTGCCGGCGGGCAGATAGAGCATGTCGCCGCGTCCCAGCAGTGATTCAGCGCCGTTGGCGTCGAGGATGGTGCGCGAGTCAACTTTCGTGGCTACGCGGAAGGAGACGCGAGCGGGGAAGTTGGCTTTAATCAATCCTGTGATTACATCCACCGACGGGCGCTGCGTGGCCAGGATCAGGTGGATGCCCACGGCGCGGGCCATCTGCGCCAAGCGGGTGATGGATTCCTCTACGTTCGAACCGTCGAGCATCATCAGGTCGGCCAATTCGTCGATGATGATCACGATGTAGGGAATGGGTTTGTGTTCGGTCTCGCCTTCTTCAAAGAGGCTGAGCGAGCCGTTGCTGTCAAAAAGTTTGTTGTATTGCTCAATGTTGCGGACGCCCTTCTCTGCCAGCAGCTTCAGGCGGCGCTCCATCTCGCGGACGGCATTGCGCAGCGCGTTGCTGGCCAGCTTGGGCTCGGTAATAATCGGAGTATAAAGATGGGGAACGCCCTCGTAGTTGCCCAGCTCGAGCCGCTTAGGGTCAACCAGGATCAGGCGCACCTGCTCGGGCGTGGACTTATACAAGATGGACA
>DASREY010000098.1:0-3303 GCA_035651775.1 Terriglobales bacterium | reverse complement strand
TTACTTAACTGCTCCTTCTGAATATTGACCCGCACGCAGCGGTGAGAATTCCACTCCGGCTTCCTGGGCCAGAGGCCGCACCGAGGGCACGGCAATCAAAATCAACAGGAAAGCGACTACATGAAATGTGCTGGCCATCGTGAACACAGGCGCGTATCCGAAACCGTGGTCGAGCATGTACCCGGCGACTTGCCCGAAGACGATTCCACCCATGGCGCCGCCAAAGCCCACCAGGCCGGCGACCGCGCCGACCGCGCGCGTGGGGAACAGGTCGGCGGGCAAAATCATGACCAGCGTTGACCAGGATTGCTGGCCGAAATACGCCATGCTGAAGAGCACAATAACCCAGACAATCGGCACACGGGGCACGAGCAGGATGAATGGCATCATGGCCGCGCTCAATCCGAGCGCCGTCTTGCGCGCAACATTCAGAGAGAACCGGCGCTGCACCAGCCAACTGGAAAATGCTCCGCCCAGCAGACAGCCCACGCCGGAGGCGGCGTAGGGGATCCATCCGACTGCGCCGACAGCTTTAATATCGAAACCCCGCGCATCGTAAAGATACTTTGGCAGCCAGAAAAGATAGAAATACCAGGCAGCATCGCTCAGAAACTTCGCCGTTACCAGGCCCCAGGTTTCCCGAAAGCGGAACAAGTGGAGCCAGCGCAGCTTGACGGGGGCCATGCCCGATTCCCGCATGACCGATTGAATCTGTTGACGCTCAGCGTCGCTTAGCCGGGGATGCTGGGCGGGCGGAAAATAGATCAGCCGCCAGCAGGCCATCCATACCAGGCCGGCGGCGCCGATGAGAAAAAAAATCATCCGCCAGTTTGTGTATCCCAGCAGCAGGGCAAACATGGGCGGCGCAATTACCGGGCCCACGGCCGTGCCGGCGTTGATGATGCCCATGGCGGTAGAGCGCTCCTGAATCGGGAACCACTCCGCGACAGCCCGCGTGGCGGCGGGGAAGCCGCCGCCTTCGCCCATGCCGAGCAGGAACCGGCTCACGGCCAGCATGACGAAGGTCAGCGCCAGGCCGTGACTGGCGCAGGCCAGCGACCAGAAGACCATGATCAAAGCAAAGCTGCGGCGTGTGCCCAGCGCATCGGCCAATTTGCCGCCGCCCATATACATCAAGGCATAGGGAAACAGGAAGGCCGACTGCAACCAGGAGAACTGCTCGTTGGTAAGAGGGATATCTTTCTCAATTGCCTTGATGGCCACCGAGAGCGCCGTCCGGTCGAGATAACTGATAGCGATGGCCGCACTGATTAAAATGGCAATCCGCCAACGCAGCACGAATTCCTCCCCTGACCTGAGTGCTGGAAACAATCCAGTTACCTGATGTCCTGCGGATAGACTCAACATATCATACAAATGCAGAAGCAAATCTGCCTATCAATTAACATTTGAGTTTAACTAAAATGAAAAGGCAGATTTTCTGCGATTATTCTGGTCCGGTAAAACCGGCAAAACATCCCAGAAGATTTTTTCCAAGAGAATTAACAATGGTCAGAAGCCCCGGCTTCTGCGTCTGGCAGACTTCCCGAAAAACTGAGTGGCTTATTTATCAATCTGCTACCGCCCCCTCCCCCCACTACATCAATTAGTTCATTCAGTGTTAACCCACAGAGAATCAACAGTATACGCGGAGTCCTGGAGTAGTGAACAAAATGCAGCTGAGTGCTACTCTTTGCTCTTGCCGAGATCCCATTTTGATATCTTCCTGGTAAACAAGCCAGCCGCACTTCGGCGTTGCTGCGGACCGGCAGACAGGAAATTGTTGTTTGCCGAATTTTCAAAGATCTTAAGAACCGCGGCCAGCATTCTTGAATGCGGCTGCAACTATGATGACCTACAATTTGAGGGATTCAAGAGATTGATATCAATTAGCGGAGTAGCGGCGAAAAGGGCATCGGCCCGAGCCAAGTGATCAATCGCACGTCGCTTAGATTTGGATTTCGCTGGATCCAAGCCACCCGGCAAAAGAAGCCAGGGCGGGGAACCCCTCGAGAGTAGTTATGAACCAGAGCGCAAGCGGGGATAATATTACTGAATCAGAACGGCTGAGATTTTAGAGAGGAGCACTCCCATGAAATGTTTTGTTGTTATGACTCTGTTGTTTTTTATCCTAATGATGCCGCTATTCAGCGTAGCGCAGAAGGAGTCGGCAGAGGCGCAGGTGCTGGCAGCGGAGAAGGCGCGCACCACGGCCCTCATCAACCACGATTTGGCTGCGCTCGACAAGTTGCTGGGCGATGATCTCACCTACGTGCATGCCAGCGGCAGGATGGATACAAAGGCGAGCCTGCTGGAAGCCATCCGCTCCGACAAGCTGCATTACATGTCCTGGGAGCCGAAGGATCTGCATGTGCGTATGCATGGCGATATCGCGGTGCTCGATGGTAAGTACCACGTCCACGTCATCAACCGCTTCGCCAGTCCGGACCCTCTCGACATCGATCTATTCATTCTGTCGGTCTATGCACGGCGCGGCGGTCATTGGCAGCAGATTGCGTGGGAATCGACTAAAGACGTGGGCCTGCCGGCAACTCACTGAGTCTCATTCCCACTGCAAGGAAGGATTATTTTTCGGAGACTTACGGCAAGACCTGCGGCTGCCGGGAGCAGAAGCTGATGGAGATGTGATTCTCGCTGCGCAGACGCTGCAAACATCTCAAACCCTATTACAGAGAGAATGTCTGCCACCTGGAGCAGTTGTTTTAGCCAAAACCTGGCGAGATCTGGCTAAAACAAACTAGGGTTTGCTTTTCTTGACAGTAACCCAGTAAGGATGTCCTGAACCCTCTCGGTTCTTTGTTGCTTTATGTTCTTCCAGTTTCCTTAACGCTTTTATTACTTCCTCAGGATTTTCCATCTGAAATAACCGGATAGCAGCAACTCCTGCAGCTCCGCAAGCCAGGCACGCGGCGGCATTTTCCAAGGTAACGCCTCCAAGGGCCAGCACGGGCATGCGGGCGGCGGCCGCCGGCGGGCGATTGCAGGCATCACGCAAGCCGGCCAGGCCGGCGGCGTGCATCTTCATGCCGTCTTTCTCTTTCTCGAAGACCGGACCGAAAACAGCAAAATCTGCGCCATGAGATTCGGCGAGCGCGACTTCGGCAGCGGTGTGGCAAGACACGCCGATCACGGGGTGAACGACTCCAGCTTTGGCAAAAATCACGCGGGCTTCGCTGGCTGAGATG
Source organism: Terriglobales bacterium (assembly GCA_035651775.1). GTDB lineage: Bacteria > Acidobacteriota > Terriglobia > Terriglobales > Acidobacteriaceae > QIAW01. The sequence goes on along the minus strand of DASREY010000098.1, from coordinate 97 downwards.
TCATTGGCGGGCAGATGCACTCCGTGCGCTCCCGCCGCTATGGCGACGTCCGGACGGGAATTCACCAGCAAGCGCGTCTGCGGAAATTTTTTCAGTT
>DASREY010000097.1:0-3099 GCA_035651775.1 Terriglobales bacterium | reverse complement strand
GATCCGCAACACACGACGTATGCGATATACATGCCTGGCCCGGATTACAGCAAAACGGTTGAAGAACTGTTGCAACTTGGGCTGGATGGATCGACCCCGTGCGCCCTGGTTTCCAACGCCTGCCGCAAGGAGCAGAAGGTCTTTTTTCTTACGCTGTTCGAGCTTCAGTTCGCCTCGCGCGTGGCCGCTCCGGCGGTGCTGATTGTCGGCGAGGTTGCGCGACCCGGTGTTTTTGAACAATCCACCTTACTTTTGGAGAAGATCAATGAATCAATTGGCAACACCGCCCAGGTTCCCGCGTATCAATGAGGCGGCGCCCGACTTTCAAGCCAAGTCGACCCATGGCGTCATCCGGCTCAGTGATTACACCAATAAAGGGAAATGGGTATTGCTGTTTTCCCATCCGGCCGACTTCACCCCGGTCTGTACGACGGAATTCGTCGAATTTGGCCGCAACCATTCGGAATTTGAGAAGCGCAACGTGCAGCTCATCGGCGTCTCCATCGATTCCGTCTATTCCCATATCGCGTGGGCCCGCAACATCGAGCAAAATTTCAACGTAAGAATCGAATTTCCGGTAGTCGCAGACCTGGACCAGAAAGTTGCAGCCAGCTACGGCATGGTGCATGAAGCGGTAAGCGATACGGCTGCGGTGCGAGCTGTTTTTGTCATTGATCCTAAGGGAATCATACGGGCAGTTTTGTATTACCCATTGTCATTGGGAAGAAATATCGCAGAGATCGTTCGCGTATTCGATGCGCTTCAGACCTCGGATGCCAATGCGTGCTCGACGCCCGCCAATTGGGTGCCCGGCAAGCCGGTCATGGCCCCGCCACCTCTTTCCAAGCAAGACGCCGATGCGCGCGTGGCGAACAGCGGAGACCTGAAAGTGACCGACTGGTATTTTGCACAACGCGAACTGGTGAAGAACTAACGCTTTCGATGCGCGGCACGCCCATTGCCACCCCCAAGGCGATGGGCGTTGCAGGCAAAACAAGCCAGCGAGGAGTAAACAAATGAATGTGCTAGCCACGATAGCAAGATTCCTGCTTCAACATCCGGAGATCGCCCTTTTGCTGGTGGTAGCAATCCTCGCAGGCTGGTTCTTTCCCGAATACGACGAGAAGGTAAGTTTTTAGAGATGTCAAGCCATTTGCGAGCATTGATGTAAATCAAAATCTATCCAAGCGAGAGTCCAACTGCTGCCCCATCAAAGATCATCCCAACAAAAGAATTTGAGCTTCCGTCAGGCGATACGATGTCGAGACTCTGTTGGTTACCCAGCAGCCGATAACCTGCAACAAACATATCAAGCTGCTCAACCAGAAGAACATCGGGTGGTAACGTGCGGAGACGCAAGGAGATGTGCCAAGGAGATGTGCCCCGTCGTGTCACGTATCGTGATCACCCCGCCAGCTACTTCTACGTCCCAGTTAGACGATATGACACGCCACTCATTTTCCAATATTTCAAGGCTTGGCTGCCCTTGAGAATTGTAGAAGTTACCACTTAGGCGAAAAGGACCGCCAAGTTCCTCGTCCTGCTCAGTCTTAATGAGAGGAACACCTTTGACCTCAACCGGAATGCGTGTGTTTATGAATGTCATTCCGGCGAAGACCAGCTTTGGGTGACTGCGGCCAATATCGAAAAATTCGCTAGCGTAGCCGTGCTTTTTGCAAACTGGACTAAGCATGGCTTGCTTCACACTGTCCTTCGATAGGAATCCACGTGTACATTGGGCATGATGTGTTGGACATAGCAATGCTATGGCGTTTGGATTGTGTTCTCTGGCCTCATGATATTCGGGGTCTACATGCTCATAGTCTATTATCGCCGCGCCGCAGATAACACAGCCGTATCCACATGCCTGACGCACAGCTCGTTTTATGCCAGAAGGAATATCCCGAGAAAGACCATATTTGTTTGCCAATACAATGCCTCGATCTGGCTCGATTATAATTCCTGCTCAGCCTCCTACGTGCGCATTGATCTTTGAATCTGCGATAAACTGATTCCAAAATGCTGAAGGTCAAGAAAAGCCGAATCCAGGGCACCGGTCTTTATACCGACCGCGCTATTGGCGCTCGAAAGAAGATTGGCGAGTATACGGGACAGATCATCTCTGTGAAGGAAGCGAATAAGAGAGCCAAACAAGCGAAACGGATAGCCATCATCCAACTCAGTGACAAGCAAGCGATCGATGGCGGCGTGAACGGCGGTCCATTTCAATTCATCAATCATTCCTGTGAACCCAATGTCTTCACGCGCATCGCCTATGGGCGCGCAGAGTTCTACACCATGCGCAAAATAAAAGCCGGAGAGGAGCTGACTTGTGACTATGGCTACTCTTATCACGAAGGCCAGCTTCCGTGCCGCTGCGGCTCCCCAAAATGCCGCAAATTTATCTAACAAGGTTTTGGTAGAATCGCCGCGCCGTTCCTATCACATCCATGGAGTCCGCTTGATGCGAAGAATGTTTCTATTGGCCGCTCTCTTGTTGCCATTTGTCTGTGCCGCGCAGAGATCTCCCTTGCTGCCTGAGAAAGACGTTGCGGCAATGGCCCAGGAGCTTTCGGGCGAGGCCGCGAAGCGCAACCTGGAAGGCATTGTGCGCAATCATCGCCAACGCGGATCGCAAGGATTTCATGCGGCTGCCGAGCTGATCGCCGAACGGGCCCGCGTTTATGGCTTGAGCGACGTGAGCATCCTGCAGTTTCCTGCTGACGGCAAGATCTTCTACGGGACCCAACGATCGCGCCCAGCCTGGGACGCAGAATTCGCCGAGCTTTGGGAGCTGCGGAAGAATGGTGATAACTGGACTCCCGCGATTCTAATGGGAAGCTACGAAGCCATGCCGGTTGCTCTGGCCGAAGACAGCGAGAGCGCCGATGTAACCACCGACCTGGTGGACGTAGGCAATGGCACGGCAGAAGGCGACTATCGCGGCAAAGACGTCCGTGGAAAAATTGTATTGGCTTCCGCTCAACCCGGAGGCGTGCAGGAATTGGCGGTAGAAAAAGTTGGCGCAGCGGGCATCATCAGTTATGCGCAAAACCAGCGCACTGCCTGGTGGGGCGAAGATGAGAACCTGGTGCGCTG
>DASREY010000096.1:0-3986 GCA_035651775.1 Terriglobales bacterium | reverse complement strand
GAGGGAACTGTCTTACGATGAATAAAACTATTTCCATTGCGGGCCTGCTTCTGTGCCTTGCGTTGACTGGTTGCGGCTATCATACCGCCGGCAAAGCGGTGAAAATTCCCACGGACGTCCGTACCATTGCCATTCCCACTTTTGCCAACAACACGCAGAGCTATCGCATCGAGCAGATTCTAACCGCAGCGGTAGTAAAGGAATTTACCAGCAGGACAAATTATCGCATTGTGAACTCTCCCTCTTCCGAGGCCGACGCCACACTGCATGGCACAGTGGTCAGCACGCAAATTTATGGGTTAACCTACGATCCCAAAAATGGGCGACTCTCCAGCGCGGAAGTCGCAGTGTATGCCAGCGTCTCTCTGGTGGACCGCCATGGCAAGTCGCTATTTGATAATCCTAATTATTATTTTCGAGAGCAGTATGAGTTTTCTCTCGACCCCTCCACATTCTTCCGCGAAGAGTCACCGGCCGTCGACCGCATGTCTCAAGATTTTGCGCATACGCTGGTGAGTGACATCCTGGAGAACTACTGAATTGCCGCGTTCCGGGTTCAGCCAGACCGAACGCTTCGAGGCCGAAGTTTCGGCGCGCAAGCTGCGGCCCGCTTATATTCTTGTGGGCGATGAGGCTTTTTTTCGGCGCCGCTGCCGCGATGCCATCCTGAAGCACCTGGTCCCTCAGGATTTGCGCGAATTCAGCCTTTATGAATTCGATCTTACGGAAACCGATTTAGGAGAAATTCTTGACCGCGCCCGCACCCCTTCGCTGATGGCGCCATTCCAGGTGTTCTTTATCCGCGGGGTGAAGGTTTTGTATGGCCGTGGCAGCCATAAAGAAGATTTTGATTTCATCGGACAATATGTAAAAAATCCCAATCCCGATGCATTGCTTATTTTCATCGCCGATCACGTCAGCATTCCCGCCGACGTGCGCCGCATGGACATGCAGGATAAAGAACGTTTTGAGCGCATTCGCGAGACTCTGGGTGAATTCTGCGGCATAGTTGAGTTGGCGCGTGTGGAAGAGAGCGACGCGGTACGCTGGACCGTGGACAGCGCCGGCGCACAAGAGGTCAAAATCGATTCCGATGCCGCCCGCGAGCTGGTGGACGCCTTGGGCGGCGACATGACCATGATCAGTGGCGAATTGGAAAAGCTGATCTTATATGTTGGCGAGAGGAAAAAGATTACGCTCGGCGACGTTGAGACAATGGTCCTGGCCGCCAAGCAGCGCTCTTTATACGAACTCACGGACGCCATTAGCTCTAAAGACCGCCCGAAAGCGTTAACGATCCTTGATGCCATTCTCAGCACCGGTGACGGCGAAGAAGCTGCGATCGGCCATCTCTACATGCTGGCGCGCACCTTCCGGCAGATGCTGGTGATCCAGGAAAAGAATGTGCGCGACTCGCGCACCATCTGGCAGGCTTTGTGGCAGGGCTTCCGGGTGCCCCCGTTCGCCGCCGATGACATCATTCGCCAAGCCCGCCGCTATAAATCCCGCCGCGAGATCACCCGCGCCCTGCGCCTGATAGCCCGCGCCGATTTGGCCCTGCGCAGCAGCCCTCCCAGTAAACGCTTGGTTCTGGAAAACTTGATGCTGGATCTGGCCTCCGAACCAAAGGTTCTGCCGCCTGCGTGGCAGCAGGAAGAATTGCCGGTATAAGTCAACTACTGAGACTCCGAGAAAACCAAAGGCCATTTCCGTCGCGGATGAACGCGGATCACGCGGATTGAGTCAGGTCATTGAATCATTAAGTCATCGGGTCATTGATTCATTGGAAAACCAAAAGACTGCTCTTTTACCGCGGAGACGCTGAGGCGCGGAGAAAAACAGACAAAACTTTCGCCGCAGATCAACGCAGATGAACGCGAATATTTTTCGGAATTGTCATGCTGAGCGCGGAGCACGAGGCATCCAAGAGGATATTCTGGTCGCCGATGCCGTCACAAGGCATCTCTGAAGACTCTCGAACATCCGTGCAAATCCGTGAAATCCGCGGTCAGTTTTTTGCCTTCCTTGCAGCTTGGAGCTGATCTTACTGGCAACCGGCAACTGTTCTGCGTATCATTTCACACCATGACAGATATCGACTGGGGGAAGGAAGAGCGCAGGCTCGCGGAGCAGTACGCACAGATGGATGAAGATGAGCTTCAGGCCCTGGCCAATCGCGGCTACGAGCTGACCGAGGTCGCCCGGCGTGCGCTCCAGGCCGAGATTTCCCGGCGCGGTCTTGCCATCAAGCTGAGGGATGAGCCCGCGCCGCCTCCCGCGCCAATGGATGAATCCGAAGACCCCATGGAGTCTCCCTTGGTGACGATAAGCCAGGCATACGACCTAGCCGAGGCCCGCCGCCTGCAGGCCATTCTCGATGCCGCCGGCATTCTGTACTGCTGGGGCCCGGACAATCTGGAAAATATCGATGCCTTCCACGCCAGCTTCGACAACGGGCTCGAGCTAAAGGTTACCAACTACGACCTCAGCCGCGCTGTCCAGGTGCTCAACGAAGCATCGCCGCCCGACCCCGATGAGCCCGAAGAACCCGACTACGTCCCCGTATGCCCCAAATGCCACTCTCCCGAAATCGTCTTCCAGTCGCGCGACCCGGAACCCGCAACCGGCTCAAGACTGGACGCCAAATTCAACTGGAGCTGCGACGCATGCGGCAATCAATGGAAAGACGACGGCATCGAAGAGGAAGCGCCTGCCAGTTAGTCTTCGACTCCTTCAGGCACGAGTTTAGGGCACGTAAAAAAACCGGAGTACGGAAAGACATGTATCAACTACGGCGCGCCGGGAGAGGTCCGCGGCAGAAAAAGTTTCCCTTGTAGCTGAGAGCTTGGAGCTGCCCTATCCCATTTTTTTCAGGCGGGCCGACAGGCGGGATTTATAACGAGCAGCGGTGTTCTTGTGGATGACACCCTTCTGGATTGCCTTATCAATGACCGCGACTGTCTCGCGGAATTTGGTTTCGGCGGCGGCCTTGTCTTTGCCGGCCAGGGCTTCGCGCAGGCCGCGAATTTCGGTGCGCAAGGTGCTGGTGTTGGCCCGGTTGTGGGTGGTGCGTTTTTCCGTCTGGCGGGCGCGCTTCAGCGCCGAAAAATGATTTGCCATAAGTGTATTGATGACCCTTCAGAAGCCGCCTGAGGCAGCGATCCAAGAAAATATTTCCGAACAACGCGGAATACTGTATTGTACGCAAACCGGACATTTGCGGTCAAACTTATGCCCAATGGGTCTCCTCTCGATCGGTTGAAAATCTACATCAATTCCAGCTCGCCCCTGGTGATCATGGAAACCATCGAAGAGCAGCGCGCCCTTGAACTGGTGCGCCTTGCCGCCAGCGATCTGCAACTCCCGGTTTTTGAATGGAGCGTGGCCGATGGGCTCAAGCGTTATGAAGCCAAGCCCGCCAGGCCAATGCCATCCGGCAACTATGCTGTGCAGGATTTTCTTGCGCCTATCACGCAGAACGAAATCAACATCGCCAGTGGCGCGGGCGCGATTTTGAACACGCAGGAGCCGGCCGGAGTGCTGGCGCACCTGCTTACCCTGACAATGCCGGCAGTCTATGTCTTGAAAGATTTTCAACGTCATCTCGAAGATGCGGTGGTGGCGAGGCGCTTGCGCGAGGTGGCGCAGGAATTTTCCGATAAGCGATGTACGCTGGTAATTACGGCTCCTTCGATTGTGCTTCCACCCGAGCTGCAGGCCGAGGCGGAATTTCTGGATTTACCGCTCCCCGACCGCGCCCGCCTGAAGCAGATTATCGAAGAAACATTCCAGCGGCTCAGCAAAAAACTTACTCTCAAGCGCAAAGCCACCCCGGCCGATGTGGAAGCAATGGCCTGCAACCTGTGTGGTCTGACGGAAGAATGCCGCTGCGCCGCAGCATCTCTTTCTTGGCTTCGAGCACATCGGTCACAACTTCCGGACACAACGCATAACGGCTCACAATGGCGTGGGCAACGGCGCGCTCA
>DASREY010000095.1:0-4539 GCA_035651775.1 Terriglobales bacterium | reverse complement strand
AGCTACGTTGATTCCCGCCTGTTCATCGTCATGCCTGGAACCAATGGCGATACCGTGCTGCGCGCCCCCGCGCAGTTGGAATTGGATGGCGCCGGCAGAATCGTCTCCCTCAAAATTAATTAGTTAAACCGCAAAGGACGCAGAGATACGCGGAGGCAATTTGTGCGTTATGCGCGGGCGGTCTGCGCCTCCTGGCGCACACGCTGCAGGTCCTTTACATCTCCGATCACGATGAGAATCATGCCTTTCTCGACGGTAAGCGAGTCTGGCGGGTTCACGTGGTAATTGTCGTCGCCAGCGCTGGGGCGCTTGACTGCCATGGGCAACAGGTTGTGGGCAGCCCGTAAGTCGAGCTGAGCAAGCGTTTTCCCCAGCCAGGGTGAGGTGCTGCCGATCTCAAGTTCCTCGATGCGCAAGGTGCGCGATTGCTCTTTGAGCATCAGGTCGAGAAAGCTGACCACATGCGGACGAAGCACTTCGCTGGCCATGCGCAGGCCGCCGATGTGATTGGGAGAGACCGTGGAATTCGCTCCTGCTTTCAGCATCTTCTCGGAAAATTTAGGATCGGTGCAGCGGGCCACGATGCGGATTTTGGGGTTCATCTGCCGCACCATGACGATAATCACCAGGTTGTCTTTGTCGACCGAGAGCGCCACGATCAATCCACGCGCCCGGGTGATGCCGGCCTGGGTCAATACATCGTCATCGGTGGCGTCGCCGACGATGGTGAGCAGGTTGGCCGTGTCCAGCGCCTTGTGCTCGCGCAGCTTCTGAATATTTTCTTCGTGCATCTCGACCACCACAAACGGCGTGCCGGTTTTCTGGAGCTCTTCCACGGCATGGCGGCCGGTCGTGCCCAGGCCGCAAACCACGTAATGGTCTTTGAGTTCGCTGATTCTCTTCTGCATTCTGCGTCTCCAGAAAATGTTGGTGATTTCCCCCTCCACCAGGAAAGCCGTGACCGAGGAAAACACGTACACAGTGATCGTGACCCCTACCAGCACCACGAACATGTTAAAAACCCGCAGCATGGGGTTGTGGCTGGTGTCTACAATTTCTCCATAGCCGACGCCGGCGAGGGTGATCACCGCCATGTAGAGCGCCTGCAGGAAGGTGACCTGAGGGCCGCCCAGCCAAAGGTATCCGGCGACGCTGAGCGTGGTGACCGCCAGCAGCAAAATGACCGCATAAATAAGCCTGCGCCGGAGTTCCATGGATTGAGTATTCCTGGGTGGAAAATACCGGCGATTGTAGCACGGAAGTGAGCGCTTAGAGATTGCTCTGTATTTAGGGAATTTTCCGAAAACAATTCGTCCCACTTCGAATCTGCAAAAAAAAAGCGCCGGGAACATCCGGCGCCTTTTGCTGGAAAAGATATTGGTTACGGGGGGCAGGGCAACGCAGAGTGCGAAAGCGCGCCCTCACCGGGGAAGCTGAACGCGCCATCTACAGCGTTCGATGTTGCTCCCATCTCAAACCACTGCAATAGCGCTTCGGTTTGCGGATGATAGGTAAATACCTCGTGCCTTTCTCGAATGGTTATGGGCACCGTAGCCGTGGGCAAGACCTCAACCGGATCGCCCGTCTCCAGGTTTCCCTGGCAGACGTGAGAATTTGCGGGTTGGCCGGGGAACTGCCAGGACGGTGTGACGTTATCAACGAAAGGATCGTTGAACGCCTCAGAGGTTTCATGCGAGAGTGCAGTCACGTCCTCGAATCCAGCGCCGAAAACTCCCGGTGAAATCCAACTCGCATATTGGGTGATCCAGCGGGGCTGCGGAATCGCGCCTGGCTGAAAGAAGTAGGTATGGAAGCCAAGCACACAGCACCCTCCGGGGGCGTTTGGATTATTGACGTTGAGCGAAAACAGGAAGGTATTGGGGAACAACGTCATATTCAGCGCTTTGGTTGTGAAATTGCCGGCGTTGATCTCGTTCACTACTTCGTTGTTGAAGAAGAAGTTAAACAGCACATTCAACATCAACACGAAGGTATGGCCGTCGGCAGCGGTTCCAATGAAGTAAGACCGGGCTTGAACGACGTTGCCGTTCGCGAGCCGGACATTGACAAACCGCGGTACGGTCAAGGTTATGCGGTTCACCACTTGAGGACGCAGGATGGTATGCCAGTCCTTCCCCATGCGGTGGAAGAACTCGGCCCGTTGCACGGCATCAGCGAACTGTAAGTGGTGGCCGGAACGATAGTTGGCCTCCTCAAAGTTAGGAGAATCGAGGGTGAGATCTTCGAAGGGTGTGAAGGCAACCGTGGTCAGCGTGCTGCCGTCAGCATTCAGCAGTTGCAGTGAAACTTCGGAGATCTTGGCTGGAATCAAGGTCGTCTCGCCGGCAAGCGGATGATTTCCCATCATGCTAAAACGGAACAACCTGGTCGTCGTGCTACTCGGTCCGGCCTGGGCAAAAAATGCGCCATCGAATGTAGGCACAGTGTCCAGACCGTCAATGGTTCCTCCCTTGGGGGTGTGGCGAACGTCGTCGAAGTCCTCGTCTCCATCGTTGCCCTCATGGGAACTGGCGGCATTGCTGCTGATGTTGGCGTCGTTTTGTGCGGCTCCTTCGTTTCCCACAACGGCGCCAGTTGTGGCATCTAGAATTGTGCTTGTACCGATTGTTAGTTGGATGGGTTGTGACCGATCTACAGCGCTCGGGGCCATCCGTGCATATCCGGCTTCACCGCTGGCTACACTCGCGGCAGCCTCAGCGTCTTTTGCCTGGCCAAAGCCGATTGTGCTCAAGCCAAGCAGTAGAAGAAAACACATAGTCATAAATCGCGTTGCCATACTCATATAGCATTCTCCAGGGGGTCAGAAAGCGCACTAACGATACACCTACTCTGGATTTTTTTAAACTACATTCACGACAGATTTTTTAAATTTGTTGTGGAAAAGCATGTGCAAAGGTTTGCAGTTGGCAAGCGGGATAATTGTGAGATGAAACGTCGGCTTCAATCGCATTGTTAATTAATAGGGACAGCGGTTAACTTCACAATACATCAGCTCTTCTTTCTCTGGAACAACAACGGACTGGGCAACGTCACATGTAACCACGATTGCGCATTGCCTTGGTTAACAGCGATGGCCAGGCGTCCGCGAGAATCGATATAGAGCAAAGGTTCATGCCTGGCAACGTCGCTGAAGGTCCGCACGAACGGCATTGAGTAGGGCCTTCCCGCGATGGTGAACTTTACCTGATCGCCGATGCTGTAACCAAGTTTTGCAAATTGGGCGGCGTCAATGTTGGTGATCAGGTTTCCAAAGGGGCCGTCGGTGGCGATGATTTCGCCGCTGAGACCGGCTCCTTCTATCTTCGCCGTCGCCAAGTCCAGGCGGACCAGCTTCGGCACCACCGGACCTACTTGCGTCCAGTCATCGCCGCGCGCAAGGTGGGCGCCTACCGGAGAAAAAATGTCGCGCCCGTGAAAGGTGGAAGAAAGCCTGCTGCCGATCATCCATTCGGGATTGGTGATCTCGCGCGCTTCGGCAATTCCGTCTCTATCTTCGATCAGGGTGAGCAATCCGTTATCGGGTACCACGAAGTACTGGCCGAGTTTCGACTTGGCAACGATCGCCTTGCGGCTGCTTCCAACTCCCGGGTCAATGACAACCACAAACACTGTTCCCGGCCCGTAATAGGGCGAAGTTCCAGAAAGATAGCGTGCGCCATCGACAATCGAATAGGGTGTGACGTCGTGGGTGATGTCCATGATCCGGAGCGTTGGATCGATGCGCAGCATGACCGCCTTGCAGATCGCCACCGAATCATCCAGCAGGCCAAAGTCGGTCATGAACACCAGCGTGTGCTGCGCCGGGCTCGCGGATGCTTGCGCCAGAGCCGGCTCCTGGGCTTCCACTCCCGGCCAGCAAAGCAGAACCAGCGCCAGCAGCAGCCATTGAACAATAGCCTTATTTGAGGTGGGCAAGATCGGTCTCCGCAAATTGTTAACGGAATTTTAGACCATCTTTGGCTTAAAGAACGACGATTCTACCTGCGGTAAAGATATTGAGGCTGCATGGGCAGGTCTTCAAAAATGTGGGCAATCTCATTTCAGTGTGGCGCTCACAACTCCACAATAGTTCGAGAGCAATTCAGCGCGGACGCAACACCTGGTAGCGTGTAATGGTATAGCCCAGAGCTGCGCCAAGAAACACGTCCGACGGAAAATGAGAATTTCCGGTTACGCGAGAAAAGCTGATGGCCGTTGCAAAACCATACATAACCCAGGGAACCCAACGGTGTGTGTGGTAGCGGCTGGCAACGACCGTGGCTACCGAAAAAGCACCGGCTGCATGCCCGGATGGGAAACTGCTGCCCTTGAAGGGTGATTTGCCGCCACTGAAGAATGTGTCGTTGAAAGAAGCCCCGGCGGGAACATCAGAAGGCCGTTTTCTGCGAGTAACTGCCTTGATTGCAAGATCGACCACAGCGCTGTCGGCGTAGGCCTCTCCGGCAAGTAACGCCGTGCTCACATGATAAGGGTTATGCTGAACATAGCCGGTGATCATAAGAGACACCGGCACCGCAA
>DASREY010000094.1:0-17828 GCA_035651775.1 Terriglobales bacterium | reverse complement strand
ATGGTCTCAACCCCCACCTGCTGCTGCACCAGGATCGAAAGCGCCTGATTGCTCATGCGCGCCGAAGCCCGCGGGCTATCGGGGATATTGATGACATCAATCCCCAGCGACTTGAGGTAGCGCGCTCCTTCGATCTCTTTGCTGCTGTCAATTCCTTTGGGCGGAACAATCTCCACCATGGTCACAAATTCGCCTTTGGCAATTTTTGTGCCCAGGTGCGAGCGCTGCTCCAGCAACGGGACAGCAGCCTCGGTTTTCTTGGCTGCTTCAGTTACCACCTGGAAGCCGCTGCCTTTGGCCGAACCCACCCGCAGCGCCGATTTCATTGACTTGATATGCTCCGGCGTTGTGCCGCAGCATCCGCCTACCATCTGCGCGCCGGCCGCTACCAGCTTGCGGGCATAGCTCGCCATGTATTCCGGCGAGCACAGGTACATATTGCGTCCCTCCACCGATTGTGGCGGACCGGCATTAGGCTGCGCGATCAGCGGCAGGCTGCTCACGCGGCGCATATGCTCCACCGCGTCCAGCATTACAACCGGGCCAACGCTGCAGTTGCAGCCAATCGCATCTGCCCCCCACTCGGTCAGCTTGGCGGCGAAAGTTTCAGGCGTCGATCCATCCAGGCAGTTGCCCTCATCGTCAATGGTGACCATGGCCACAACCGGAATTTCGGCGTTGACTTCGCGCGCCGCCAGAATCGCCTGATGAATTTCTTCCAGCGAGGTGAAGGTTTCCAGGAAGATGACATCCACTCCACCCTCCACCAGGGCGGCAATTTGTTCGTGGAAGGCCGCGCGCGCCTCCTCCAGTGAGGTTTTTCCTAAGGGCTCAATGCGCACGCCCAACGGACCAACCGAACCTGCAACAAAGAATGTCTGGCCGGTTTCTTTCCTGGTGACAATCTGTCGAGCCAGGTTCGCGCCCGCCAGGTTGATCTCACGCACGCGTTCGCCAAAGCCATGCCGGGCCAGCTTGAACGAGTTTGCTCCGAAGGTATTGGTCTCGATGACGTCAGCACCGGCTTGCAGGTATTCCTGATGGATGCCGCGAATCAGCTCCGGCTGCGAAACGTTGAGCTCATCGTAGCAACGATTGATGAAAATACCTTTGCCATACAGCAAGGTTCCCATAGCGCCATCGCACAGGATGGGGCCGGCCGCCAACCGCTTTAGAAAGTCAGAGGACATGCCTAAAGAATATCGTATCCGTCAATCTTCCATCCAATTTGCGCGATAACCAACGCATTTCTGTCTTCCTTCGTGTCCTTCGTCCGCCTTGGCGCCCTTTGTGGTTAAACCTCTTGTTATAATCGCTGTGTCAATCATCCTTGCTTCGGAGTCAACGTGAGACGAATCGCTCTCTTTGCAGTTATTCTCGTGGCTTGCTTTTTTACCAGTTGTGGGGGAAAGAATTACAACGGCAGCAGTAGCAGCAATCCGGTAAGCAAGATCGCAAAGCGCGCTTTCGTCTCGAACCAGGCGACCAGTGCAATTGAAATTGTGGATGCCGCCAGAGATACTCTTCCTATCAATCCTTCGACGCAATTCCCCTTTACCATCAGCGCCGGGTCAGCCCCCACCCTGATGGTTGAGACCGTGGATAAGAAAGACACCATCGTGTACGGCAGCGGCGCCAACACGGTGAGCGTGGTTGATAACACCAAAGAAGCGGTGACCAACAGTGTCAACCTGCGCAATCCTACAGAGAGTTTCGCCATCTCCCAGGACGATCGTTTTCTCTTTGTCGCAGAAAGAAACACCTTCGCCAGCGGCGCGACTTTGGCGGGCGCGGTTGAGATATTTGATCTGAATAACGTCAGCGCCGGCGCAACAGTTGTCTCTGTTCCCGGAGCGCGCCAATTGGTATTGAGCCACAACGGAAGCGTCCTGCTGGTGTTCTCCGACGATCCCACCCTTGTCGGTGGCGTTCCCAATAACAGCAACGTTTTCTTTATCAATACTGCCAATGCTGCGGCTGGGGCTACGCCGGTTCCCGGCTTTGATCACCCGGTATTTGCTGTCTTCACCAGCGATGACTCGACCGCCTATGTTCTCAATTGCGGCCCCGAATGCGGGGGGACAACGGCCGGCGTCGCTGCCGTGTCAGTCGGCACGCATGCCACTACTGCAACCACCAGTTCACCTGTTCCTGCTCGCACCGCCCTGCTGAGCGGGACAACGTTATACGTCGCTGGAACCAACTCTATAGGTGGGCAATTGACCGTGCTGAATGCCGCCACCTTAACGCCCATGGTCGCTGGTGTTGCCATCCCTGACGGCATCCATGACCGGATCGCCTTGGGCAGCAATGGCAAGCTGTTTATCGGAGCGCGCACCTGCACCATTACGGCCACTCAGGCCTGCCTCGCCATCTACGACACCACAACCAATCCAGGCGTCGCAGTCATTCACCCGCCATTCACGAACGCTTCGGGAAATCTGCCCGCAGACGTGACCGCCATCGAGCCCATTCCCAATCGCAACGTGGTCTATGTCTGTGAAGGCGGAGAACTCAAAATCTACAACACCACCACCAGCAGCCTGCAAACCAGCCCAGTCATCGACATCGTCGGTAAAGCCATAGATGTAAAAGAAGTTTTCTGAGGGTCTCTCTTGCTTTGCCTGGTGCACCTTGTGCCCTCTCTCGAAAAATCCGCGCTCAAATCCGCCCAAATATCCGCTCAAATAGAAATATCTCTCAAAATATTCGCTCAAATAGAGGATGTATCCATCTTTAGAGGATGCATGCATCTTTCGAAAAAGCGCCTGTTCTAGAAAATGTCATTCTGAGCGTAGCGAAGAATCTGAGAAGGATGTGCAAGCCAGCGCCACTGGCGGCGCATTAATGTTCGCTTGGAACTGAGTGGCCCGGTCAGAACGGCTTTATGGTTAAGCGTTGATGTTCTCCGCGCCTACGCGGTAAATCATTCTGTCCAAGGGTGCAGAAGCTCTTCTGAGAACTGAGAACCGAGAACTGAGAACTATTTCGGCTCCAACTCCAACCTATGCTTCGCGGCGCTCTCGACCGCACTCTGCGAAAAGGGAAACGCAAACGTTTGGCCTTCATACCAGGCCTTCCACTGGTCCATGTAATTCCGGCTGAAAATCTGGCCCGATTCTCCGGTGACGATATTCAAAGTCGATTGGTCCAGGTTGCCCATATCTACGGTCATCCGCTCCGATGGTCCGAAGCTTCTGCCTACTTGCTTTACCGTCCATGAACCTCCCGTTTGCTTCACCCGGCCGGGCTCTCCAAACCATCGTAAGATCAGGATCTTGTCAAAGACCGGATGCACAATTTCCAGCGGATACGCCCTGCCTTTCCCCCATGAAGCCAGCCTGGCGGGCGCGCTTGGTTCGGCGACGACTTTTTCTACGGCTGCTGCCAGTAAGGCGTCATAGTTATTGAAGCCCGCGGGAAGCCAGTACTTGGGCCGCCTGCTGAGCAGGTTTTCCCATGCCACCGCCGAGTCCGGCCAGAGATAGTCATGCCAGTAGTCTCCCAACAACAATTTCTGGAGTTCGGTTTCGCTCTTGATGGTAATGGTAGCGGCGGCCGAATTGGCTGTCAGCCGACCATCCCACGATCGCATGATCTCGGCCGCTGCCTTCGCCCGCGCTGAGGCAATCTGGGAATGATCGATCGCCGCGACAAATTGCTCGGAGCAGAATTTATCGAAGTCCGAATAAATATCGTTCTGCAAGGCCAGCATGTCGGCGCTGGAAAACTTGTTTCCCGATTCCAGCACGCGATAAATACGCTGCGTGCGGTAGGGCGCTCCCCATTGGGTGCTGATGGAGTACGGATAACGCGTCGCAGTGATCCGTCCATTGGCGGTTGCCAGGATGCCTCCCGGCGGATCGTAGACGCTCGGCATCTGGTCGTAAGGAATGTAGCCCGTCCATTCGTGCGCATCATCGGCGCCTGAAACCGGCAACGCGCCGTTGCCCGCTCGCCGCAGGGGAATTGTGCCTGTGCTCTGGTATCCAATATGTCCATCCACATCGGCGTAGACGGCATTCTGGCCTGGAATGGTAAAGTTGCGCAAAGCATTGCGGAACTCATTCCAGTTTTGCGCCTGGTTCAGGGCGCCGAATGGAACACCCAGGCCCACGGTATAGAGAGTCCATTGCAATGCAATCTTCCGCGTCTCTCCAGGCATGAGCTCAGTTACGATCGGCCCATGCCGGGTGAGGACGACATCGAGAGCAACATCCGGCTCGCCTTTTACATGGATAATTTCTCGCCGGTGCTCCGGCTGCTTCCAGCCCGCGGCCGTCTGATATTCGCCCCGGGCGTTAAAGTTCTCTATGAAGATATCTTCCACGTCAGGATTGAGATTCGTAAAACCCCACGCAATGCGCCGGTTGTGTCCGACAATCACAAATGGGAATCCAGGCAACGTGACCCCGGCGACGTCGAGCGTCCCCGCCGTAAGCTGGGCTTCATACCAGACATTGGGAATCTGATGGTGCAAATGCATATCATTGGAGAGCATCGGCTTGCCCGTAACCGTATGCGCCCCTGAAACCACCCAGTTATTGGACCCGGGAATAAGCCCGTCATCGTCAATGTATCGCTGGCTTCCCGCCGGCTGTCCTGTGGGCGTCTTGCCCACGCCTGAAGAATCAGAGAATCCGTGTTCGTCTGTGTAAATCCGTGGCGTGTTTTTGCTCTGTGTCTCTGCGTAAGCTTGCCTTGGCTGAATGCCGACCACTGAGTGCTGAGTGCTTCTTTCCACTGCTACATTCGTATCCCCGCTCGAATCCATCTCATCATCGGGATCTTTAGACGCCGGCGTTTCCTGCTTCATCGCAGTTTCTCCTGGCGGCCGGTCGCGCCACGAGGTATTCGGATACAAATCTGCCGCCTTTTGCGTTCCCAGGGCAGCGCTCAATCTTTCGCGCAGCAGCTTGGTCGCAAATTGTTCGTGGTTCAGGTTCTGCGCCATCTGCGCGCCCACGATGAAGCTATCTTCCACCGTCCACGGCTTCGGGCTGTAACCCATCAGTCGAAACTCAAGCGGAAGCCTGTTCTTATTGCTCTCAATAAAAGCATTGACCCCGCGAGCGTACGCTTCAAACAGTGCCTTATCGTGATCGTTCAACAGGCTGGCGCCGCGTTTGGCTTCGCTGCGCAGGGAAAGAATGCGTTGCGCCCGGTCGTGTTCAACCAAGTCAGGCCCCAGGATTTCGGCCAGCTCGCCCCCGGCATAGCGCCGTGTCATGTCCATCTGCCAAAGCCGGTCTTGAGCGGTAACGTAGCCCTGCGCGAACAGCAGGTCTGAAAGATTCTGCGCCCGGATGTGCGGCACACCCTGCGCGTCGCGAATCACCTCAACCGGAGCACCCAGCTCACTTGCAGTAATAGCGCCATCCACCTGCGGCAGCGTTGCCGTGGCAAATAGATAGAAACCCGCTACCAGGAGAACCAACAAAATAACCAGAATGCATAGTGAACGGAAGACAATGCGAAGGGCGCGGTGCTGGCCAGTCTTAGAGCTGGCTGGAGTAACCGTGGTCGAAGACATGCTCTTGCCCACATTGTCTCATTCCAGCATCCGCTCGTCACTAGAGTTAAACGCATCTGGCGCGTGAAGCAGCGCCGGGCATCTTGCCGGTTGTTGTGTGAGTTCCCCCGGCGCAACGCGAGGATTCCCCAAGGGGTTGAAGAGCGCTGAGTACTAAGCCAGAGTACTGAGTACCGGGTACTGAATACTAAATTCCTTTGCTTTATGGTCTTTTTTTTGGTATTGTCCGCCCAAGATTGCAGTGAAATCCTGCGGACGTTTTCCGCGGGCGCATTAACGGGGCAGGCAAGGGCCGCGTTTATTTGTGCGCCGCTCGGGGAATATTCCGGGCGTGTCCTGCGCAGTAAAATAAAACCTCTAGGAGGTAACTTTTGTGAGTACTGCACCCACTCCATCGCCCGCCGCTTCTTCCGGCGGACTCGAACCTAATATTGCAGGTCTATTGTGCTATTCGCCAGTAGGGATCATTTGCGACATCATCTGGCTGGTCGCCGAACCCTATAAAAACAACAAATTCATCAAATTCCATGCCTTCCAATCGCTGTTTCTCTGTGGCGCGATGATCTGCCTCTCCATTGCTTTCATGATCATGAACGTCATTCTGGGAATGGTGTTTGCGCCGCTCGTAGTCATAGCGGGTCTGGTTGAATTGGTGATCTGGTTTGGCTCAATCGGACTTTGGATTTTCATGATGGTCAAAGCTTATGGAAAAAGTGAGCTCCAGTTGCCCATCATTGGCCCCTTAGCCGCAAAACAAGCGGGTATGTAGCGGCATCGGCAGGTCCACTTCGATTTGAAAACCAAAGCGGGAGCACTCTGCTTCCGCTTTTCTTTTCCCTTTACTTTGTGTCCTTTGTGGTTAAACTCTTGACTTCAATTTTCGAAACAATGCTTCAAGAATCCGCGCAATCCGTGAAACCCGGCGGTAAGCGTTTTCTGTAGCTCAATCGTTAATCGTAATTCATAAATCGAAATTCCCCTTGACATCCCTCCCCCCACAATGAGATTCCTATTAGCTTTTACATTTTCGAGGAATCCTGCTTGAGAGTCCGGGTCTTTTATCACGATCGCTGCTTTGATGGCGCTGCTTCGGCCGCGCTTTTTGCCCGCTTTTACCGCGAGCGCGTGCGCGACGGCGCTGAATTTGTCTTCAGTGGCCTGGTGCACCGCGCCGGCGCTTTATTTGACGAATCCAAGTTCGACGGCGACGAAAACGCCATTGTGGATTTCAAATACTCCACCTCGCCCAAGATTACCTGGTGGTTTGATCATCACCAGAGCGCATTTCTTACCCCCGAAGATGCCGCCCACTTCGAGCAGCAGCCCAGCAGCCGCAAGTTTTACGACCCCGACTACAAATCCTGCACCAAGCTCATCGCCACCATTGCCGAAAAGCATTTTGGCTTCAAAGTCGAACCGGTGAAAGAACTGGTGGAATGGGCCGATATCATTGACGGAGCGCAGTTTGAAAACGTCAATGTCGCCGTTGAGATGCGTGAGCCCGCCATGAAACTCACCATGGTCATTGAGTCTAATCAGGATCCGCACTTCGCCAGCCGTTTGATTCCCCTGTTGGCCGATCGTTCTCTGGCGCAAATCATCGCCGAGCCCTTCGTGGCCGAGCGCATTCCGCCCTTGATGGAACGCCATCAAAAATCCATCGAGATTCTCCGCCAGCGCGCCGAGTGCAAAGACGGCGCCATCTTCTTCGATCTCACCGATTACGATCTGGAAGGCTATAACAAGTTCATCCCGTACTATTTGCATCCCAAGTGCGTCTACAGCGTCGGTCTCAGCAAGAGCAGCTTCCGCACCAAGGTTGCCGTGGGCTCCAATCCCTGGACCCATGCGCAAAACATGGTGAACCTGGCCGAAGTCTGCGAGCGCTACGGCGGCGGCGGCCACGCGCGCGTAGGAGCAATTTCTTTTGAGCCCAATCAATTCGAGCGCGCCCGCGACGCCGCCCATGAGATCGTCGAAGAACTCCGCGCCAGCTATAAAGCAGGGAAGTAAGAAGAGCACTCAGCATTCAGCAGTCAGTACTCAGCCAAGAAGCAGTTTTCAAGTTTCTAAAATGATCTAGACGGAACCAGCCAGGCTGAAAACCCTAACGCGTTCCCAAGTTCCTTTGTGTCCTTATGTGGTTATTTTTTTGGAGCTGAGTGCTGAATGCTGAATGCTGAGTGCTTTTTGCCCCAATCCGTGGTATAGATAACCATCCGTATTTACAGCAACAGAGGTGCAGCGCAGTCCATTTGAGGAGGAACACTCGTGTTTTGTCCTAATTGTGGCGCCAACAATCCCGATGCAGCGAATATTTGTGCGCAATGTAACCAGCCCATTCCGCGCTTTTCGTCCACTCCTCAAGTTGCTCAACCGGTACCGGCGCCGCCGGTAGCCGTTCCGGCCGCACCCAGTATGCCCGGCGCTCCTGCTGTGAGACCGGTCGAGATTCCCAACTATCTGACGCAATCCATCATCATGACAACAGCTTCCGTACTTTGTTGCAGTATGTTGTCCTTACCTTTTTCCATTATTGCCCTGGTCTATTCGACCCAGGTCAACAGTAAAATCGCTGTCAACGATATTGCCGGCGCGATAGCCTCTTCGAAAAATGCCAAGCTCTTTAATTGGATAGCGTTTGGAATCGTTATGGCTGGCATAGCGCTGGGAATTGTGTACGTCATTTTGATCGCGCTGGGTGTGGCCAGTAATATACTGCAACGATGATGATGGGTAACGATTGGGAGCGCCGTTGGTGACGCCTTTTCCTAGCATCTCGGAGATTCAAAATTCCCGCTTGCGGAATTCGATATTCTGGGTTGGATCAATCCTGGGCGCTGCGGTCCTGGCCGTGGTCTATCACTCGAACCCGGAAAGCGCCGGCTTTTTTCCCGCCTGCCCCATTCGTGCCCTCACCGGCTTTTACTGTCCCGGATGCGGCTCCACCCGCGCGCTTCACCAACTCTTACACGGCAACATCGCCACTGCTTTCAGTTACAACCCTTTATTCGTGCTGAGCATGCCGCTGGTAGCCTACTGGATCGTCTCTGAAGTGTTCTTGTTTTTCGGTGGAAAGCCGCCCAGAATTACTGTTCCAGAGAAAGCGATGTGGCTGGCGTTGATTGTCGTAGTAGCTTTCGGTGTGGCGCGAAACATCCCTCACTACCCGTTCACTTTACTTACACCCTGAAGAATGTAATGTGCTTCCATAATTCGCCTCTTTTAGAATCCGTGTCAATCCGTGGCAAATTTCTTGTTTATGACCATGTGAAACTGCGGCGAAAATTTCTTGCTTTTCTCCGCGCCTCCGCGGTTAATCCAAAATCGCAAATCAGAAAATCGTAATTCGTAAATTACCTAATTACGCGCTTATCCGATCACCCAATTCTTAGAACCCCTTTTTCTCGATCACCCGCGCGCTCAGCATCACTCCCGGACGGTTATCGTGCAGCTTGATGGGAAACAGAATCACGTTCCACACCCAGCGCGGATTTTTCTTTGGTAACAGTGGAAAGCCCCGGAAGCTGCGGTCAATATAGGTCTCGCGCGTATCGGCAACGGTGCGGATGTTCTCCACCCATTCGGCGCTCATTTCGGGAAATTCCTTAAAAAGATTTTTGCCGGGGAACCACTGCCGTTTCTTGTCGAACAATGTCGCGCAAGTATCATTCACGTACTGCCAGTTGCCTTCGCGGTCCATGATCTCCAGCACCACATCGTCTCCCATAGCCATGCTGATGCGCGAATAATAAAAATCTCGGGCGTCCACCACCACCGGCTTGCCGCTCTTTTTGGCCTCGAAAGACCGCAGCGCCGCCAGCATGTCATCCACCGAGCTGTATCCCTTGAGCAGGTGCATGTCTTCCACGCCGCCAAACTTGCGTTCCAGCGTTGCGGAAAGAATGATGATAGGAACCTCAGGACGCGTCTGCCGCAGCTTTTCCGCAACATCGGTGCCGAATTTCCCCGCGCCCAGATGGTAGTCGAGCACGGCAATGTCAATATTTTTGAGCTGCTTCTCCGCCGCCTCGATGGAAGAGGCCGTCGCCACCTCGTAACCGCGTTTGCGCAGGATAGTGGCGCGCAGCAGCAGGTTTTCTTCCCGATCGTCGAGCAGAAGCACGCGAATCGGGCCTTTGCCTTCGCTCTTGCGCTGAATCGTGGCGGTTTTTTCTTCGCTCATGGGGAGATCAGGGTTATAGGTCTATTTGTCTTCCGGAGTATCCATGTTCTTGCCGCGCACCGCCTTGGCAAGTTCAGGCAATTTATTAAAGAGGGCGATGCTGCGCAACCATTGTTTGTTTTCAATCGCCGGCGAGCCGCTCATGACCTTGCCGGCCGGCACATCTTTCAGGATGCCGCTCTGTGCCGTTACCACCACTCCATCGCCGATGCTAACATGACCGGCCGAACCCGCCTGGCCGGCAAAGACTGCATTCTTGCCCACTTCCGTGGAGCCGGCCAATCCGGACTGAGCGCAAAGCAGGGTGTTCCTGCCGACCTTGGAGCCATGTCCCACCTGCGCCAGGTTATCAATTTTGGCTCCGTGTTCGATGCAGGTTTCGCCAACGCTGGCGCGGTCAACACACGCATTGGCCTGCACCTCGACCTGGTCTCCTAAAACTGCCGGGCCTGACTGTACGATCTTGTGCCATTCTCCCGCATTATCCCGGGCGAACCCAAAGCCATCGGCGCCGATGATTGCGCCATTCTGTAAAACCACATTCTCGCCAATGCGGCAGTGCTCGCGCACCACAGCGTGGGCATGCGCAAAAAAATTATTGCCAATCCGCGCTCCCGGATAAATCACCACATGCGGCAGAAGAACGCAGTTATCGCCAATCTGAACGTCGTTATAGATGACCACGTAAGCCCCAATCGAGGCATTTTTTCCGATCCGTGCCGAGGAATGGATGACCGCGCTGGCATGGATCTCCGCAGCATATTGCGGCGGCTGATAGAAAAGCTCGATGGCCTGCGCAAATGCCAAATAAGGATTTTTCGTCCTCAGCGTCGGAGCGCTCAGGGCAGGGAAGCTCTCCGCCACAATGACGGCCGAGGCGCGTGTATTTTTTGCGGCGGCAGCATACTTTGGATTGGAGACAAAAGTGATTTGACCACGCTGGGCCTCTTCAATGCCGGCCACGCCCATGATCTCAACCTCTCCCGGTCCATCCAGGCGGGCATTCAGCGCGGCTGCAATCTGACTGAGTTTCATGCTTATGCTGCCAATCCACAAGAAAAACTTGATTTTACTTGAGCGGGCGCATCCTACCCGTAAAATTTTGAAAATATGACGCTTTTGATCCCGAGAATGTCGCTTTTAAGAACCACTTCTAGAAAGTGTCATCCCTCGCCCCCAGGCGAAGGACCTCGGATGGAGCTGGAACCGCACACGGCTTGAATCGGACCATCTTGGATGCCTCCCTCTCCATGACTGAATCTGAGACAATGTTCGCTCACTCCGAAAACATCGGCACCTGTGCCTCAGCCGCTGTCTTTCGCCGCCGCGCCTGTGGACCGCCAATAACCGCCAGCACTGCCAGCGATTCCAGGGCAGCTTTGGGAACAAAGATGCGTTGCGTGTTGGATCGCGTATCGGGAGGAATGATAAGGAAGCCAT
Organism: Terriglobales bacterium; assembly: GCA_035651775.1. Lineage (GTDB taxonomy): Bacteria > Acidobacteriota > Terriglobia > Terriglobales > Acidobacteriaceae > QIAW01. Next base: position 6,669 of record DASREY010000094.1, on the reverse strand, counting down.
CCGCGCTCAGCTGGGTCAACTCATTCGGCATCATGCCTTCAATAACCTCGCCATCCTGGAACCTCAGCCGCACCCACAGGCCTTCACTGCGCGGACGGGCGGCGAACGTCTTGCGGTTCAGCGACTCCGAGTCGTTAAATTCCCGCACAAAATAGACGCCCTTGATTTCTCCCAGATCAATAAACACCAGCTTGCCGCTGGTATTCAGTAACTCCAGCTTGCCTTCATTTACAAAGCTGGCGGGCGCTACGTATCCCTGAACGGCATCGCGGTCCAGCTTGCGTATAATCACTTTTTTATGAGTCGAAGGCATAGTAGGTATTGGCAATTGCCCCTATGGATTGTATTCGTTTATTTTCGTATTTTGGGCCTATTTTCGTCTCAGATCCACCTTAGTAGCCAAAGGATTAATGTTTATGATATGTTAATCCGTTTGCGCCGGGTCATTAGGTCGTTTCACCAGCCGTATAAGTCTTTTACCATGAGCAACTTACAGAAAGAAGACCGCTTCCGCCCTATGTGGAAAACGTCTTAAACAGGAGCGCTCGGTTCCCGTAATGGCAGATTACATATACATGATGGAAAGCCGGCTTACGCCGGAGCAGCAACGGGCAGTAGCTTTGATTGCGGATGCGGCACGCGCTCACGAGATGAATATTTTCATCACCGGGGGGACGGTCCGTGACGTGATCAGCGGATTCCCTATTCGTGATGTTGATCTTACGGTTGAGGGCAATCCGCTCAAGCTGCAGAAAGACTTGGAAAAGGCGGGCGCTTCCATTCAGGACGCCGATGAAGACTACCGTGAGCTATACCTCACATTTGCCGGTAGCGTGCGCATCAGCATTAATATGGCCCGGCGGGAGTCGTATCCCAAGCCCGGCAGGCCTCCTGAGATCGCCTCTGCTTCTATCATGGACGACCTCCGCCGCCGCGATTTCACCGTCAACGCCATCGCGCTCTCGCTCAATCCCGGCTCGCGCGGATTGCTGCTCGACCCCAGCAACGGAGTCGCCGACATTGAAGCCAAGGTTCTCCGCGTCCTGCACAACTATTCGTTTCTCGAAGACCCATCGCGCCTGATCCGCGTCACCCGTTTTATTGCGCGCTTCCACTGGAACATGGAAGAGCGCACCCAGGCGCGCTATAACGCGGCTCTGGAAGGCAACTACATCGAGCACCTTCACAACGAGCGCGCCGTGGGACAAGAGGCCGAACAACTGGCCTACGAAGATGAGCCTTTGCCCATCATGAAGGCGCTGGAAAAAGAGGGATGGCTCAAGGTGCTGCATCCTCACTGGAGCGTGGCCAAGGTGGATACCGCCGGGCTGACTCAGCTCCTGAAGACCCGCCAGCAGATGGCCGAGTTGGGATACTCCGCCAACATCGCGCCCGCGGTGATGTACTTCCTGACCGCGCGGCTGAGCGAGCGCGAAACCAACGAGATCCAAAAGCACATTCTGCACAAAGGGCTGGTAAAGGCCTGGCAACACCTTGAGTCCGACGCCAAAGATCTGGCTCATCGTCTTACCGGGAAAGAAGCAGCCACGCCGTCGCGCACCTGGCACCTGCTTTCGGCGGCGCGCCCAGAGCTTATTATTTTCCTTGAGACTACTTCGCGGCAGCAATCCGTAGTCCAGAAGATCCGCAATTATCTTGGCAAGTGGCGGCAGGTAAAACAGCGTTTCCCGCTGCCTGAGATGATTGAAATGCGCATAACGCCCGATCTGCCCATTTATCCTAAGCTCATCGATGACATGTTTTTCCTCATGCTCGACGGCAAATTGCGCAACAGCACCGAAATACGAAAATTTCTCAGGCCGTATGAGCCGCCACCGCCACCACCTCCGCCACCCCCGCCAGTCAAACGCGGACGCGGAGCCAAAGCCGAGGCAGCGCCTGCAACCGCCGGAGCTGCGCCCGCGCAGGTTCCAGTGCAAAAGGGCAAGGGAAGAAAGAAAAAAGGTGCGGAAGCAGTGCCTGTCGCTGCACCTGCCCCACCGCCAGCTCAGCCGGCAACGCAGGGCAAACATGGGGTGGCCATAAAGAATGCGCCCGCTTCGGTCCAGGCTCCTGCTGGCGCTCCTACTGGCAAAGACAAGAAAGCTCCAGCGCCAGCCGCCAAGGCCAAACCGCCCGAGCAGCCAAAAGCAAAGACGGCGCACGCAAACAGCAAGCCCGCAAAACACAAACCCGCGCCTAAAGGGAAGAAGAAAAAGCGCTAGCTGTTCATACAAAACTGGATGCTTACAAAACTGGATGCTCACAAACCTGGGTGCCCCCCACTCGCATCAAGCGCGTGTGGGGGAGATTTTCTTTCTTCACCCAGAGTTCATGTCATGAATTAGTTAGGATTCACATCCGCATAAGTGTTTCCAATTTTTGCGCCGCTCATGTACGTGGATGCCGGCCCCTTTCCGTTCACGCTTCCGGAGCGATAAACGCCCCACTTGAACAGGACAAACGAACCCGGTTTGGCATCCACGGTAGGACAGTTAAAACGCGTCTTGCCGTTGATGAACACCTGGGGGACGCCGTTATACCATAGCTCCACCCAGCCCGTGTTGTTGGTAGCCAGGTGAACGTGGACCACATATGTATTCCACTTATTCAAGACCAGCTTGGTCTTCCAGAAGTTGACGTTGGTCCCATTCACGTTGTTCTGCATATAAAGGTTGCCGTCACCGTTGATGGCGCGCAGCACCAGCGGCGCACCCTGGCCGGTTGGCCCATAACCGTGCATCTGCCAGAACGCGACCCAGGCGCCGTTCGTCGGCATTGGATTCCACATTTCGCGCCAGCCGATGAAATAAGTGCCGCCCAGGGCGGGCCGGAAGCCTTTTGTGCCGCGTGACTCGGCGCGCTCCTTGCCAAAGCTGGGATCGTCAAAGGTAGAGTACTTATACACCGTGCCGTTAACGCCCTTCGGGTCTGCAGCGAGGCTGATGGTTCCAGGAGCGGTCTCCAATCCTTCAAAAACGTTGAGGCTGGCGGGAGCCGAAGTCCACAACACCTGGGCGTGAGCGTTGGGCAGGCAGGCTAAGGTCAGGGCAAGCCCGGCAAACAGAGAGAGCATACGGAATACTGCGGTCTTAGGTCTATGCGGATACTTTAAGTTCATGTCATTTCCTCCGTGAGCATACTTGGTTGTGCGCGACTGGTTGTGCGGTCCCTAAGAGCGCGGTTGACTTACTAAACCCGGCCATCCACCATCTGCCTGACATCATGCCAGGCCGATTCACCTTCCCGTTGCCGGACATACGGATGGCTTCGTCCAGGTAAGATGCTGGCGTCTGCGGGAAGCGTTATGCGGAAGATGTTGTATCGCTTCCAAGCGAGGTGCCGGAAGTGGACTCCTTGTCTTAAGACGTTACCGGACCGTTGACTATCCAACAGAAGCCCATTGTTTTGTGGAGCTTGGCGTAAAGAAGCCTAATGGCTCAGAAAAGCGCGTCCTGTCCAGGTTCGCGTACCGCGTATGAGCCAAAAGCTAAGAGCTAAGAGCCAAAAGCCAAGAGCTAAAAGCTAAAAGCTAAAAGCTAAAAGCCAAGCCCCCATCTTGCTTCCAGGGTGACGTTTTCTTCATTTTCGCCACTTACAAGCAGATCGCAAAATCCATCCCCATTCAAAATAGAAGGCAATTGAAGGAGAGAAAATGTTCAATCCCAGAGTCGCAATTTCCGCAGTGTTAATCGCAGCACTATCCACAATTCCCGCCACCGCGAAAGACCATGATAAGGACCGCGACCATGCCAAAGACGTAGAGGTGGTAAACACCCCGAAGGTCAACGTGGCCAACACCGCGAACGTCAACGTGGTCAATACTCCTTCGGTGAATGTGAGCACTTTGCCCGCGGTGCAGTTGGCTCCCGGAGCGACTGTAGGAATCGCCGGCACGGCTGCCATACAGATCGCCAACAGCCCCACCGACCCCGTACCCGTGCGTGACGCCGCCACCCTCACTCGCACGCCATTTCAGACCGAATTGACCGTCGAGGTGAAAGACAGCGAACGAATGGGAAGCGGATTTGTTGCCGTCCCGGCAGGCAAGCGCTTAGTGATCGAATACGCCTCGGTCATCTCAGTTGCGAACATCGGTCAGGCCCTGGTTTTCGAACTCGTCACGCAATCAAAAACTGGGACGCAGCCGCCGGTAAGCTCCCGCTTTTTCCTGCCCACCACGCTAACCAGCCCTGCCCCGGTGGGAGGCGACTTGGATCAATACGTGGCCGGCCAGGTCGTAAAACTATTCTCTGATCCCGGCACCAGCCTGGAACTGCGGGCCGAGCGCGGCGCTTTAAATTCCGGCAACGCCATCGCCATCTTTTCCATCTCCGGATATTTTGAGGATGTGAAATAGCTTCCCCGATCAAAGAGGTACAAACGGCCATGCAAGATTCGCAATGTACGGTGTTGCGTGTTGCTGCACTGTTGACTGTATGCCTGCTTCTTTGTGCCTGCTCAAAGAAGCCTGCGGCGGGGCAGGAGCATAACTCTATGACTCCTGCATCGCCGGCTCCCAGTTCACCGATGGCCGCCTCGATCCGGTTTCAGTATGCCGTGTACATGTTGCCGGTCCACAAGCGGGACCCAGCCATCGTGCTGCGACAGGCTCTGCAGGAGAAGTACACCAATCTGAAATTGGTGGATGAAATTCCGAAGGAACCGCCAGAGATGCTGCTGACGGCCTTCGGGGTGCAGGACGTGCAGCACAACTATGCGCCACCCACTGTGGAATCCTTGCAGTTTTTCGGACGTGGCATCAGCCAGAAGCAGATGCAAGCGTTGCAGAAAACAAAGGAGGTGCTCATCCTCGACTTTGCTCATCCTAAAAACAAAGTTTGGGACGCTTTGCATGCCGCTGATGGGCTGGTAGAAGACATTGCCCGCAAGACCGGCGGCTTGGTGTGGGATGAAGATACACGAGAGGTTTTTTCTCCCGATGCCTGGCACGCAAAGCGACTCCAATCCTGGGATAGCAATGTGCCTGACATATCAACCCAGACCATGATCCAATCCTATCGCAAGGGCGAGTCCAATCGAGCTATCACCCGGGGAATGGCCAAAGCTGGACTGCCTGATGTCATCGTAAGAGATTTTCCCGAGACCTACGGCAACAGCGTGGGTGGTCTGATCAACCTTTTCTGCCAATCCATGGCTGAAGGCGCCAGGTTTGACAATCCCGGTACCTTCAAGCTCGATCTGAGAGCGATCCAGAACACAAAAGTTCGTGATTCTCGCATGGCATCGCTCAAATCGAACGCCACCGCCTTGGCGTGTCTGTCTCTGAAGCCAGGCGTGCCGGAAGAAGGAAATCCCGACAATCGCCTGGTCGAGCTTACGCCCGATAAATACCCGGGACCCGATACTCCAGCGAAACAGCAACAGATGCTGGGCTCATTCTATGGATGGGAAGACTCGATCATCCCCGTGGAAGACGATGAAGAGTCTCTCGCCGCCAGCCGCAAGGCCAGGGAGAAATTGCCAGAATTGCGTCAAGCCTTCAGCAAGGGCCTGCAGCCCGGTGAACTCATCCAGGTACAAGCGCCTTTTGCAACGCCCGACGGCGACTCCGAAGGGATGTGGGTCGAGGTCACCAGTTGGAAGGGCAACAAGATTAAAGGACTCCTGCAAAACGCGCCTTTCAACGTGCCCACACTGCACCCCGGACAAATGGTCGAAGTACGCGAGGAAGACGTTTACGATTATCTGCATAAGTACCCCGACAACCACACGGAAGGAAACACCACCAGCGAAATTCTCAGCAGAAAGCAGAAAGAAAAGGATGGAAACACCGGCGTCGCTTCGCCCAATGTAAACAGCCCGCAGCAGACGGTCCCCGCCTGCGACTGACGCATTACACCGTCGCCGAGCGCGGTGCTTTAAATTCGGGCAACGCCATCGCCATCTTTTCCGTCTCCGGATATTTTGAAGATGTGAAATAACTTCCCAATAAGGGAAAAGAGCGGTGGAGAAAAAGGATCTATTCCACTTGCGGCGGCAACCCGGGCCCGCTATTCGACAACATCCGGCGAATGCGGGCCTGGGTTTCTGATATATCGTTAGGCGGCGATTCTTTGTAAGGTGTCAGCTTCAATCCCCGGCGTACAGATTCAAGATCGAGGCCATATTCATGCAATAGCTGAGCCGCAAAACCTTTCTCCTCGCGAAACAAGCCGAGCAACAAATGCTCAGGGCCGATGTGCCGATTAAAAAGCCGCTCGGCTTCCTCCGCCCCATAGGCCAGCACCCGCTTGCTTTTGTTGGCAAGAGGAAGATCGATGGGCTTTAAAACGGGCTCACGTATAGGCTTGCTCAACTCGATCTTCTTCCAGACATCTTCGGCCGCCAGGGGTGAACCGAAGAAGCGGCGCGCCAGGCCCTGATCAGCCACCAGCACTCCCATAAGCAGATGCTCGCTCTCAATATAGGAGCTTCCGGTCTTGCTGGCGATGTGACGTGCAATAAAGAGGGTCAGTCTAGCCGCCTCCGTATAACGTTCGAACATGGCGTTTCTTCTCCCAGAAATCCTCTCGAAGCAAGTATAGATGGGAAAAGAAGCGTGAATCAGGGCGCGGGGGGCCCCCCATTACATCAAGTAGTTCGAAGCGGGTTAAAGCATTTGAATGCAGCGGGTTATGGGCAGCGGAGGAAGTAGTGAAAAACAGC
>DASREY010000093.1:0-15352 GCA_035651775.1 Terriglobales bacterium | reverse complement strand
TCGAAAAGCGCCTGCCATCGCAGCTCTCCGGCGGGCAAAGGCAGCGCGTTGCCCTGGCCAGGGCGCTGGCAGTCGAACCTAAAGTTCTTTTGCTCGATGAGCCTTTTGGAGCGTTAGACGCAAAGGTACGAAGAGAGCTGCGGCGCTGGCTTCGCATCTTCCACCAGCAGATGGCGATCACTACGGTGTTTGTCACCCACGACCAGGACGAGGCGATGGAAATCGCCGACCGCATCGTAATCATGAACCATGGCCGCATCGAACAAATTGGCGCCCCTCACGAAATCTATAAGAATCCAGCCAGCGATTTTGTCTCTGAATTTATCGGGAATGGCAATGGCAGCCCGCCTGCACCGCTGCCGGCATATCTGGATGCGATACCAAAAATCAAGGAATATGAGGTCGAAGCCGGAAGATGAGTTTCACCTGCAAGATTCAATCCTGTTGTTGATTCTTTCCTGACAGCGAAACGCTGCAAGAGCGTAAGCTCCGTTCTTCGCATATACGTAAATACACGATTTCATACGATATTAATTATTACTATCGAACGATTGTATACGTTTCTGTTTTCTATGATGAAGAGTTTCCTAATTCCTGCTCCAAGAGGCGATATGAAAAAAACTATTTGGTTCCTGTTGCTTGCCATGTCAGCTTTGCTGCACGCGCAGGCAAACCCAGGAAAGACGAAGTCCCGGCGGCAGCCAAAGAAGCGCACCGATTCCGTACTGGAGCATGTGCAAGCGCTCGAGAATGCCGTCGCAACCCAGCAACAGCAGATCCAGCAACTCACCAACGAACTGAAGCAGCGCGACGAGCAGTGGGCGCAATTTCAGCAGGACTACATCCAGGCAAAACAAACAGCCAATCAGGCCCAAACTCAGGCGGCCACGGCCGAGACAACTTCTGAGCAGGCCAGCACCGCGGTTGCGGTTCTCAAGACGGATGTGGCCAAGATCGAGTCTTCCGCTGCGCACGCCCAACGCGACAATAAGGATCTGCAAAAGCGGATCAGCGGAATCGAAGGCGTCTTGTCGCGCTTTCGAGTCGTGGGAGACATCCGCCTTCGCTCCGACAGCATATTTCAAACCTACTCAGGTTGCGCTGCCTGCGTTGCCCGCAATCGCGCCCGGGTGCGACTGCGCCTGGGCCTCGAAGGCAGGCTGGGAGAAGATTTTATCGGCGGCGTCTACGTGGCTTCCGGGGCAAACGTCAACGGCGTTCCCTCTCTGGCCGACCCGACTTCCACCAACGAGACACTGACAAATTTTTTCGAACGCAAAGCTGTTGGTTTCGACCGCGGCTATATCATTTATCAGCCGCATGCGGCCAAGTGGATCAAGCTCACCGGCGGCAAGTTTGCCTATGACTGGGAGCACACCGACCTCACCTTTGATCCGGACTTGAATCCAGAAGGATTCACCGAGAAGCTTTCTTTCGACTTCGGCAATCCTGTAGTCAAGAATTTTTCAGTTGAAGCCATGCAATTGCTGTTCAACGAAGTGGCCGGCGGTCTTGTAGGCACCAGCATCAACCGGGGCGTAGATTCCAACGCGTTTGGCGGCCAGGCCGTGTTGCGATTGCAACCGGCAAAGACATGGACCTCCACTCCTTCTGTGACTGTGCTGAACTGGAACGGCGCCGATCCGATCGCGCAGGCCGCATTCCCGGTTCTGCCTTGCGCCAGCGCCACCTCGACCGGTTGCATACAGAATCCACTGACGCCGGCGGTAGGCACTCCGCTTCCGCCTCCGTTGACTCCCGCGGTGCGTTCGTTGGCGCCCAGCAACATCATGACGAATGCGACTTTCATCGCGGGCACAGGCACAAGCCAAAGACGGGCTTTCATTTCAGGGTTTGAATATGCCGACTTGATCTGGGACAACACCATTCTCACGCCCTGGCAGCGCTTCCCCTGGCACGTGACCGCTGAGTATGAGCGGAACCTGCGCGCGCGGCAGAGCATGTTTGCCCCTTCCAGGCAGAACAAGGGATATTGGTTCGACACCAACGTCGGAGCGCAGAAGCAGAAAAACGACCTGCAACTCGGCTATAACTGGATGCGCATCGAGCAGGACGCGGTCATCTCGCAATTCAACGAAAGCGAAATGCGCGCTCCAACGAACGTGCTTGAGAACCACGTCTATGTGAACTGGCTACTGCGAGGCAATACTACGGCTTCATTCAACTGGTGGCTGGGCCGCACGTTGAATCGCAACCTGCAAAATGCGGCATTGGCTCCTGGATTGCCGAAAGGACTGACCGATCCCTGGCTGAATCGGCTGCAATTCGATTTGATCTATAAATTCTAGAAGCGATTTTTCTCGATGACATCTCCCCAACTAAAAGGAGTCCGAGGAGGCTGCCAATCACAGCTCTTCGGACTCCGCCTTTTTTGATGGCGAGATGCGATCTGCGCGATCTCCGCGCTGTGCGGTTTAAGTTTTTTCGCTTTATTGAGAATGATGGCGCGTGGTTTGCCGCGATGATGGCATAGAGCTCGATAATTTTTGCGTATGCAGCCCGTAGACGCTGATGCGCCCCGCTGCACCTACATACACTCTTCCATTGACCACCACAGGAACCGAGAACTTCACCGCCCCGCCCGGACTGTCGCCGTTCTTCACATTGCTGGCATAAAGCGTATGTGAAACATTGGTCGCATCGTAGGCGCGCAACACCGCCGGGCCGTTCGATTCGTACGCATCTGTCTCCAAAGTCCAAACAATGCCGTTGCTGTTGCCATTGGAAGAAAGCGAAGGAATGGCGCCCGGGTATTGGTACGTTTCTCGCGAACTTGAGATGGGCGTAGCGGCTAACAATCCGTTGCGCAATGAAAATGCTTTGAGTGGTTCGTTGTTGCCACAGAAATACAAAGTGTTGTTCCAGTAGGCAGGCATTCCGAACATGCCGCTGAAAACATTCGGAATTTCCTGGACAATCTGCGTGTCTGACGCGCACTCTTTTCCGCAGAGGTGCTGGTTGCCAGCGGTCAGTTGATCACGGTCGAGCAGATAGATGGTCCCTTCCTTGCTTGCAATTACCAATAAATGTTGATGGCTGCCGGGTTGGTCGGGCAATAACAGAACGCCGCCGGCGCTCAGGTCCTGGTCGTGACGGTTGAGACGAAGGTAGTTGTAGGGGATGAAATAGTCCAGCGTGCTCAATTTGCCGTTTTGTAAAGCCAGCTTGAGCACAGCATCGCTCAATTCCGTCCCCGGAGCTGCCGGATCAAAGGTGCCGTTTCCGGTGGTAAGAAAGATGTTTCCGCTCGAGTCCGCGGCGGGGGCTGCGCCACTCATCCATATACCACCGTGCTCCCCGTTCGGCGTGGTCACGAATGTGCCTTTTTGCGTCAAGGTGGCAGCATCATAGGCGAACACCCAGCCGTGAGCCGGCGGCCGGTCGCAGTGCGAAGAGTAGGCAAGATAGACGATGCCATTGACCAGGAGAAGCCCGGGACGATTCAGATGATGCGACGGATCGAAGGCCAGTTTGCCATTCACGCTGCCATCGCCGCGGCCGGGAACGCTGCCGGCGATCACAACAGGTCCTCGGAACTTTTCTGTTCCGCGCGCGATGTCGAGGGCATGCAGGCGATGGACGAAGCGGCGGCCTTCCCTGGAAAAGCTCTCTACGTACATTGTGCCCGTGCCCAGGTCAATGACAGGTGTGCTGGTGGTTCCCACCACGGGAATAATGGCATCGCAGCGCAATTGCGCCAGCATATTCACCGGTGTGGCCCCTGGATCGGCGCCGTGGTGGGCGTCAAGCAAGCTGGCACGCCAGAGCGGTTTGGCGTTGGCGCCGGTGTTGCTGTCGGCGTCGAAGGCATAGACGCTGTCGCCTTCGGTAGCCACAAAGACGACATTGTGAGTTCCCTTTCCGGGAATCGCGAGATGAGAAACATAGAGCGGCTGGGCATAAACGAAGCCATCCACCGGCTGCGAAAAAAGCCTGCCGAACTGGGGTGAACCCACGTTGGCAAGAGTAAGAATAGTTTCATTGCTGTTCAATCCGCTGCGGCTGTTGTCATAGTGATAGGTGAGGACACTGGTTTGCGCCGCAGCCGTTTGCCCCAACGGTGTTCCACCTAGCCAGGCGCACACCACGATCAACACGGGGAGAATTGTCGCCCTGGAAAGATGGCGCGCTGTGACTGCCCAGGTTGATTGAAAAAACGGCTGCAGGCAGCAAAAGAAACGGCGATTTGAAAGAAACAATATTTTCGTTACTCCAGGTTCTTGAACTTTGGCAGTTGGTTCGATACTAAAAGACTGGCATGAAATCATCGTCAATGTCCATACGACAAACGGGGCCTGGAGAAGCCGTTCCGGCCCTCCAGGCCCCATCATGCATCTTCATTGCATGAATTCTTACTGAATGCACCCGTTATTGTTATCGAAGAGCGGCGTGGTGTCGACGGCGCGGTTTCTGGAAGGGTTCGCAATATAGGTTCCATTGTCCTGGGTCAAGGTGTCTTCGCAGTCCACCACCGCCTGTGGGTCGGAGTCGGCATCGCTGTTGGTCCACAGGTCAATGTGGCGCTTGTGAGAGCCTTCCCAGTCGTTGTCGCACTCGACGCAATCGTCCTCCATGATGAAGTATTTTTGAAGGAAGGGAACGTAGAGCCTCGTGCCGGGTTTGTGCTCATTCTGGTCGGTGGCAAAGGTAATGGGATCAGACCAGGTTCCGGTGCCGCCGGCGCCATCATGAATCACCGGAAAGGCAATGCCATTTCCTGGGGGAGAGTTATCGGGAAAGCCATAAAACGTGATCAACCCATGAAGTGTTTTCTGGGCGGCGTGCGCCGTTGATTGCGCAAGTAAGACGATGAGCGAGATGCTTACGACAAACAGGCATCTGCCAAGCTGTGTCTTTTGGAGTTTCATGCGGAAAGGTCTCCTTCTATAGGGGGATTTCATTTGTGCCGAGGATCAAGACGCTGCAATTTGATTGAAACGTTTTAATTCAGCACAAAATGTGGGCAGAAGTATAGACCGTTTCTTTCTCCTGTCAATCGAAAAATTAAGGATTTTTAGTGCAGTGAACCATCGAGGCGGAAGGTTCCCAATACGGGCCTGGTTCTCAAAAGCTAGAGGTTGGAGAAAGCCATCGCTCCCCAACCTCTTAGCAAGTTTGCGATCAGGAATAATTCTCAGTGAAAGCAACCGCCTTTATCGCTGTAAAGCGGTTTGGAACTGACCGTGAGGTTAGTAGCAGGATTCACAATGAAGGTGCCGCTGCTCTGGGTCAGCTTATCTTCGCAGGCGATTACCTTGGAGAAGTTGGAGTGCGCGTTGCTGTTGGTCCACAGATCAATATGGCGATGATGGCCATTGGCCCAGTCGCCGTCGCAAGCTACGCATTCATCTTCCATGATGAAATATTTCTGGAAAGCGGTGACATAGACCCGGGTGCCGGGTTTATGTTCTGCCGGAGCGGTGGCGAAGGTAATGGGGTCAGCACTGGTTCCTTTGCCGCCCGCGCCAGAGTGAATTATAGGAAAGGCGATCCCGTTGCCCGGGGGCGAGTTGTCAGGGAATCCGTACAAGGTGATCAAGCCATGCAAGGTCTTGGGGGCGGCTGATGCCGGCGAGATCGCAAACAAAACGATGAGCGAGATGCCCAGCACAAAAAGGCATTTACAAACTTGAGATTTTTGGAGTTCCACAGCAAGTCTCTCCTTAAGAAAAGGTTTGGGGGTCGATGGGTTTTATTTCGTGAAACGTTTTAGATCCTGATATAAAACGTTTTAATAGAGCCCGTCAACGTGGCAGGAAGTATAGACCGATTTTGCCGGCTGTCAACAGGAAAATTAACCGGAAATTAATGCGCAGTGTGCCGGAGCTTGCGGTGTCTGGAATCTTTTTTTGTGAGGAATGGCTTTCACTGCTTATCTGATTTGCGGGGCGGGAATGAGGGTAAGTTGTATGCTCTGCGCGCCATTTTCCTGGACCGTCAGCGCCTGACCGAGGCCATCGAAGGAAGCAACGGTTTCCGGATCGCGGTACGAATCGGGATCGATTTCTTTAGAAGCAAACGCCTTGTATTGACCCGGAGCAATGCCTCTCAAACTGAACTTCCCGTTTTGGTCGGTGGTCACAAATTTAAAGAGCTGGTTTTGATCGCGAAATCTGGGTTCGGGAACCAAGGCGACCATTGCGGTTTTCACGGGCTCCTGCTGGTCATCGAGCACAACGCCATCAACCTTTCCACCCGCTGCGCTCACAACGATCTTGATTTCCCCAGCGGCGCCGCGCGTAAGATCGACATCGGAGCGGGTAATATCTTTTTCACCCAGATACGCGGCTTTTACATAACGGGCATCGGTTAGCCCAGATACGCTGAGCTGGTAGCGGCCTGGACGCACGTTGTCGATGTTGAACGAGCCGTCTTTCTTCACCGAGACGCTGGCGTCTCCACCGATGACGCCTTCTCCGCGGGGCTCGAGCGATACCTGCAAATCAGGCAGATCAAGATTGCTGTCGTCTTCCGCCTGCAGCCGGCCAGCGATCCGTAATGCAGGAATGAGTGGAACAACCAGATTCTCGACCGGCTTGCGGCCTACGTCGACCGGTTTTCTGGCCGAGTACCACTGAGTTCCATCGGACCAATCCACCGCTAGCACGTAGGCGCCGGGCGGAACTGAGGGTATCTCGAATTCTCCGGTGTCGGCGTGCACGGCAGCGTTCAGCCCGTTGAACTTAACCGCGACCGCAGCCTCGCGTGGCATGAGGGCAACGGTAACGTCTCCATCCAGATGCCCTGTCGGACTTATCACCCGTCCTGCGAGCCGCACCTTGCGCATCTTCGAGAGTGCCAGGTCGATGCCAGAGAGTACGTTGCCGGGCGCAAGCTCTAAAGGCGTGGCCTCGGCAACGCTGAGCGCATCGGGATAGTAGGTCGCCACATAATTTCCGTCTTGCTCATTTTCGCTGGCGGAGGCTTGGGATTGCGAGAGGAGAATGCCTGAGCCCAGCATTCCACCGCGATAGTTGGCGCTGAGATAATAGCGGCCGGGTGGCAGGCCATACAGCCGGTACTCTCCCAGATCGTTTGCGTACGCCCTGGTGGCCATAACAAGCTGGCGCTTGCCATTAAAGAAAGTCCAGTGCAGCGCCATCACGACGGCGTTAGGGAGCGGCACATCCTCTTCGAGAATGCGTCCGGTGATGACCCCAAGCGGAACAAGCTTCACCAGGACGCCCTCGCGCGTCTGGTCTGCAGCCAATGAAAATGTGCTGCCCGGCTGCCCCGCGTCGCGCGCGCCCGATTCGCTATACATGAATCCGTTGTGACTTGCGCCCAGACGGTAGCTGCCGGGCAGGATGTTACGAAGCGTGAAGTTGCCAGAGGCGTCGGCGATTGTGCTCAACAGCACGTCATCTTCCTCGCCCCCGCGAAGTTCCACGTGTGCGTTAGGTACCGGATACCCTGTGGCCGCGTTGACTACCTGCCCTTGCACCGTTGTCTTGGAGGATTCTCCTCCGGCTTGCGGAGAAGGCGCAGGTGTAAGACCCATTATGGGAAGCGTTATGTCAATACTGGTCAAGACACCGCCGGGCGCGACATCCAAAGGAGTGGCATCGTCCATGCGCTGCACGCTGGGATAATACTTCGAGAGCCCGCCCTTCTCCGGCCCTGAAGACACAGACTGCGGAGCAGAGGGCAACTCAGCCACCATGCGCAGCCGGTAGCTGGCGCTCACGTAGTAGCGTCCGGGCGGCAGGCCGTAGAGACGGTACTCTCCCAGGTCGTTGGTCATGACTCTGGTGGCGAGGCTGGCGCTGCTGCCAGCGATGGATGGCGCGCGCATTGCAGTCACGCTGGCGCCAGTGAGCGGGTCCCCATCGGCGCCAAAAATGCGCCCGGAGATGACACCCTGCGGCATGAGCTTTATTTTGATGTCATTGAACGTTTGTGCAGCCGCAACTGAAAACGCCGTCCCTGGCTGATCGGATCCCGGCGCTCCGTATTCGGCGCTCATGAACTGGCTGCGCTCGGCCCTGAGCTGATACTTGCCAGGTTCTACGTTGGAAAATACAAAGTGGCCGGAGGCATCGCTGAAGATACGTACAGGCACATCCGATTGTTTACCTGCATTGCGCAACGTGAGCTGCGCTTTTGCCACTCCGCCACCGGTCACGGCGTTCAATACCTGGCCTGCAACCGTTGCGTTTTTGGAGGATGTTTCGGTTTGCGGTGGCGAAGTTTGCGCAAAGCAAGAGGAAAATGCCAGCAGTGACAGAATGAATGTGCAACCCAGGATCTTCATGATACAGACAGCATGATACGGCACTTCAATAAACCCGCCGCGACAGTTTTATTAAATCGTATTAATATTGTCAAGCCAGATTGCAACTCTCTCAACTCAAAACAGGAGGAAACTTCTGAATGCGCTGGTCTTGTCTGCTGGTATACATGACGCTGGCCGTTATTGTGCCTGCGAGCGGCCAGGCCGTTTATTACGTCGAACGGGATGGAATCGTCACAGCTGTGGCCAAGGGCAATCCGGAAAGGGAACACCCTGACCAATGGCAGGTGCGTCTGTATCCGCAGGGAGCGCCACAGAGCGGCCGGGGGTGGGGACAAATCATTGCACAATCTGCCGATGACGCCAGGGAAGAGTTGCAGCGCAGCCGGCAATTCCAACAGCGTTTTGCGCAATTCTGCAAAGACGATTCCCAAAATGGGTCGCAAAAAGAAGACGACGGCCTGACTTACTCCAACGCGCTCGGGCCTATTGCCGTCTATCGAAAAAATAAGCCGGCCAAAGCGAAAGTGGAAAAAGCAGAGAAAAAAGCGAGCGAGCCTGATCCGCCTGAGAGCGAAGCCTTCGATATCGCGGATCGCATCAGTGAATTAGAGAAAGACTTCCTGGCCGTGACCGACGAGAAGAGGGTGAAGAAGAATCCTTCACGATACCCGTTTGCTCCCGCATCGGCGCCATGGAACTTTGCCACCAAGCTGGCGCAAACCAAGAAGCAGTTCGAGCAGTTGCCGGTTGCAGCTTTTGATGGTCCGCCGCCAAGTGAGGCCGAGGCCATATCCAGGGTGAAAGCCGCGCTCACCGATCTGGAGACAAATCTTCTGCCGCCCATGCGAAAGTTGCTGGCTAACCTGATGCTCGATGGTCAATGGAAGCATGCCGGCTTTATTTATGCGGCAACGCGGAGCGGCAACCAACTGAGCCTTGCGTCTGAAGATCCGGATGCGCTGCGCTTTCGCAACATAACCATTGAAGAGGACGCAACCCTGAAAGGCGAGATCCAATTTATTTACGACAATGGTTGTGAGCCCGTCTGGGTCCCCTTCACGGCCGAGCTCACCTTCGATACCGATGCGGAAGGCATTCTGGTCTCAGTGCCTCGCGTGGGCCGGAAAAAGACCACCTGCGAGCAGGTGACACAGGGAACCATGCGCATGATGTTCTGGAGGCCGGAGGAGTAGTTGCGCTGAGCCGATACAACATTCGACTAAATTTTCATCCAGGAGATGATTTTGCTAAATACGCGTCTTGCTGTCCTGCTATCGTGTGCCGTGCTCAGCCTGGTATTGGTGGCCCCGGCGCAGTCCCAATCGCAACCTGCCATTCATACCATTCGTGTAGATGTCACCCCGGGACACGCGACCAATTCTTTTGTTCCGACACAAACTTTAGGCGCCGGGATTGATCGCCTGCCGGCAGGCGCGATCGACAAACTCATCAACCCTGCGACCTTGAGCAAAGTGCTCTCTGCCGGATGGCAGCCGGTGAGCTATCGCCAGAATACGGAGCTGTTTGTCGAAGCCTGGCACTGGAATCCGCAAGGGACCTGGAGCGACGCCGCCGGTAAGGGATACTTCACCGGAAGCACAACGCCGGCGGAACCGATACAACACTCGTATGGCTATCCCTTGCCGCATCGCGGATTCACTCGCAATGACGGCACCGGGAACGATGGCTATTCGCGCCTGACCGATGGCGACCTCAATAGCTATTGGAAGAGCAATCCTTATTTGACCAAGGCTTTCACCGGCGAAGATGACTCATTGCATCCGCAGTGGGTGATTGTCGATCTGGCCAATCCGCAGCAAGTCAATGCCATTCGCATTGCCTGGGCCGAGCCCTACGCGCGCCGCTACACCGTGCAATATTGGACCGGCGACGACCCCATCAAGCACGCTACCGCCGGGGTCTGGCAGACTTTTCTCTCCGGCGCCGTCAACGATAGCAAAGGCGGCGATGTCACTCTGCAACTTGCGCCCTCGCCGATTCCGGTGCGCTACGTGCGCGTACTGATGACCGAGTCATCGAATACCTGCGACACGCATGGCTCCGCCGACCGCCGCAACTGCGTCGGCTACGCCATGAAAGAGCTATTTCTCGGGACTTCCGGCACCGACGGCGAATTCCACGATCTGCTGCGGCATACGCCTGACCAGGACCAGAGCGCGACCTATTGTTCTTCGGTTGACCCGTGGCATGAAGCGTCAGATATTGACCCGAAAAAGCGCGACCAGGTGGGCTTCGATCTTTTTTATACAAGCGGATACACCCGCGGACTTCCCGCCATTGTTCCCATTGCGCTCCTCTATGACATTCCAGAAAACGCAGCTAACGAGATCGCATATCTCAAGAAGCGCGGTTATCCCGTTTCTTATGTCGAGATGGGCGAAGAGGCCGACGGCCAGTACATGCTGCCGGAAGATTATGCCGCGCTCTATATCCAGTGGGCGGCGGCGATTCACAAAGCTGATCCTTCGGCAAAATTAGGGGGGCCATCTTTTCAAGGCGTGAATGAAGATATCCAGGTATGGCCTGACGCCGAAGGCCGCACTTCATGGACCGGCCGCTTTATCAATTATCTGAAGACGCACGGCCGTCTCTCGGATCTGGCATTTTTTTCTTTCGAGCACTATCCCCTGGAGCCGTGCAAGATTCAATGGAGCAGCCTCTACGATGAGGCCCGGCTGGTGACTCATATCACGCAAGTGTGGAAGGCGGACGGCGTGCCCAACCACATCCCGATGCTGATCACAGAATCCAATATCGCCTGGCAATCGGCGGAAAACTCTGTTGATATTTTTGGCGCACTCTGGCTGGCCGACTACATTGGCGCCTACCTCACCGCCGGCGGCAACGGTGTCTATTACTTCCATTACATGCCGCTGGGCATGCATCACGGTTGCGCCGACTCCTATGGCACCTTCGGACTGTTCACGGTGAATTCAAACCTGGAAATCCAGCAGCCGACCTCGCAATTCTTCGCCAGCCAACTGATTAACCTGGAATGGGTGCAGCCCGGCAACGGATCACAACAGGTTTTTCCCGCTGCCAGCGACGTCGCAGATGAGGCCGGCAATGTGCTCGTGACTTCCTATGCGGTGCTCCGTCCCGATGGCCAGTGGTCGTTAATGCTGATTAATAAAGACCAGTGGAACCCGCATCCGGTGCACATTGCATTCCATGATGAGAGTGCAAACGCGGATTCATATTTCACCGGGCCGGTGACTCTGACTACCTTTGGCAGTGCACAGTATCAATGGCATCCCACTGCGAAGGGCGGCTTCGCCGAGCCCGATGGTCCAGCAGCGGTCTCCACAACAACCGCCCTGGCCGATACTCTCTATTCGCTTCCAGCGGCCTCGATCACGGTGGTGCGAGGAAAAATTGCGGGGAAATAGACGTGAAAGGAAACAGGCTCGCTCTGAGGCGATTGCCGGGGCAGGTGTAGTTCAGCCGGAAATCAGATAAAGCAAAAGACCTTGCAACAACTGCGCCCATCGTGGCGAAAAATTGTTTGGATCGTCAGCCCTGATTCTTCGGGCTGGTCCTAACTATTGTTAGCGCCCAAGTTGTCGCTACAGAGAATTTACCGCCAATTCACACGGACCCTTTCGACCGGTGTTTGGTGGCACAGGCGACGGTCGAGGGTATTACGCTGTTGACCATCGACTCCGTCGTAGCGCAATATCCGGGTCCAATCAGAACCGTATGAGATCCGCTTCTACACTTCGGACACAGTACTAAAATTGGTGAAACTCATGCGCCTCTCTTTGCTTGCCCGCTCAAGTACCTAATCAGCACATTCTCAATTAGCATTCTTAAACAGTTAGATGGTGCCCGGGGACGGAATCGAACCGTCACGCCCCTTTCGGGGCCCGGGATTTTAAGCGCCGCTCATTCAGTTTTCGAATCCGTTCATCACATTGACTTTACAAGGACTTAGCTGGGAGTCAAATCTGAAATCCTAGTGAGTCCCGTGAAGTGGTGCTGAGAACGATTGGGCACAGTTTGGGCCCAGCCGGTTCGGATGACCCAACCGCACAAGACATCTTGGCAGTTCGTATCCGAGATTGGAGGTGCGAGACTGCGGTAAGAGTAGGTGGGGGTGCGCGCACAGGGACGAAATGCTGAATCGCCGTTTCGGTCTCATGCTAAGTCACAAAGACTGGAAGCAAAGACCCAAGAATTACCCGCACCAGTCAACGCCTTCTTGCTAAGATGAATCATTCCAGCTTGCAAACATCAAAGAGGTCTCCGAGCTTATGGGCTATTGTCAAAGAATCTGCGGCGCCATGCTGCTCGCAGCTTGTATGGTTGTCGCCGGCCGCGCCTGGGCGCAAGTCAAGCCCGGAATCGTAGTCGAAGAGGTTGCGAAAAATTCCGAGGGTGAAAAAGCCGGATTGCAGCCGGGCGATGTGCTGTTAGGTTGGAGCCGAAGCGATGCCAAAGGCAAGATTGATTCGCCCTTCGATTTATGGGATGCAGAAATCGAACAGGAGCCGCGCGGCAATGCCACCTTGGAAGGGCTCAGAGGAGAAGAGAAGCGGGTTTGGGTGATGGGCCCGGATGATTGGGGTGTTAAAGCGCGGCCTGATTTACTACAGGAGCTTCTTTCAGTCTACCTTGAGGGAGAAGAATTAGCCAAAGCCGGCAAGTTAACCCAAGCCGTTGAGCGTTGGCAGGCTGTTTCCGTTGAATCACAAAAATATTCGTCTCCATCGTTGCAGGTTTGGCTCCTTTTTCATTCGGCGCAGCAACTCACAGATGCAAGGCAATTGAAGCAAGCGGATGAACTTTATCAACAAGCCGCTCGACAGTCAGCAGCAACTAGCCCCTCCATCGCTGCCCAGGTGTTCGAAACATGGGCGCTGACGTATCAAGAACGAAATGATTGGGCCAAAGCTGAAAGCTGTTATCGGCAGTCACTCGTGGAAAGCGAAAAATCACCCGCCGATAGCCTGATGGTCGCAGCCATTTTAAGCAAGCTCGGCGTTATGTCACGTGACCGTGGCGATCTGGCACATGCCGAGGACTACCACCAGCGAGCCCTCGAGATTAGGCAGAGACTTGCTCCCGATAGCCTTGCAGTGGCAAACAGCTTCAATAATCTGGGTACTGTTGCAGAAGATTACGGTCACCTGGACAAGGAGGACGAGTATCTTCGCCAGGCGTTGACAATTGGAGAAAGACTCGCCCCGGGCGGGCTTTGCGTCGCACAGACTCTTAATCAAATCGGAGATTCATATTGGGTTCGCGGAAATATACTCAAGGCTGACGAGTATTTTCGGCAAGCCTTTGCGATCCGCGAGAAGCTGGCTCCCGGAAGCGCTGAATTTGCGATTAGTCTCAACAACCGGGGCATTATCGCTGAAGTCAACTCTGATTTTGCCGAGGCGGACCGCTTTTATCAACAAGCTCTGGCGATCCGGGAGAGGATTTGGCCTGAAAGTCTTGATGTGGCGAAAACCCTTCACAATCTCGCTAGCGTGGCCGACAACCGCGGTGATGTCGCCTTGGCCACATGGCGTTTTCGTCGAGCACTGGTAATTTGGGAGAAGGTGGCCCCCCAAAATGCCATCATTCCAGCCGTTCTTGTAAACCTTGGAACGATTACCAGACAACGGAATGATCTTGTCAAAGCCGAGGAGTATTACCGTCGGGGTTTGGAATCAGCAAAGCGTATTTCTCCGAACAGTCAGTTTGTTCCGTTGGGCCTCCTCAATCTGGGCGAGCTTGCGAAAGAGCGTGGCGAATTGGACAAGGCAGAAAAGTACCTACACCAAGCGCTGGCGCACTATCACAGATTATCTCCTCATACCCATCATTACACCGAGGCCGGTGTTCTCATCGATCTTGGAATGATTCGCGAGAAGCGAAGAGATCTGAGAGGAGCTGAAAACTATTTTCGTCAGGCGCTCGAAATTGGGCTAACCGTTTCCAGCAATCTTGGTGTCGCGACGATCATGCAACGTCTTGGGGATATCGCCAGGGAGCGTGGCGACATCATCCAGGCCGAGGAGCAATATCGCAAGGCGCTCGCCATGCGCGAAAAAGTGGTTCCCAACGGCGCGGATCATTCAGAGTCGCTCGCAGCCTTGGCTGGAATCATGCGCATACAGCGAAAACCCGATGATGCCGCAAAACTTTACCAGCAGGCGCTGAACGCGCTCGAGAGCCAGACGGCGCGGATGGGTGACTCCGAACAGATCCGCGCCGGCTTCCGTTCTAAGTATGCAAACTACTACAGGGATTACATCGACCTGCTGATCGAGCAACAAAAACCCAGTATGGCCTTCGATGTGCTGGAACGTCTGCGTGCCCGTACATTGCTGGAAACATTGGCCACGGCCCATGTGGATATTCGCAACGGAGTCGATACTGCCCTGGTAGAAAAAGAGCGCACATTGGCGGAATTGCTCAGCGCAAAATCAAGCGGTCGCATAGAACTGCTGAGCCACCCCCACTCTGCTGAGCAATTGGCGGTTCTCGATAAAGAGATCGAAAACGCCCTGGAACAAGATCAGGATGTCAATGAACAGATTCGGGCAAATAGTCCAGCCTATGCTGCTCTTACACAGCCAAAGGCCTTAACTGCCGGGCAAGTTCAACAGGAATTGCTCGACAGCGATACCGTCTTGTTGGAATATTCTCTCGGTAAAGACCGCAGCTACGTTTTCGCGGTAACCCCTGACTCGCTCAACGCACGTGAAATCCCAAAACGGGAGACGATTGAGCGCTCGGCCCGGCATTTGTACCGGCTCCTGCGCACCTGGCAGCCTGTCGGCGGCGGTAAAAGTTCGGCGCAACCGGCACAGCTGAGAGAAGCTGAGGTCAGAAGAGTATCCGCCGCCTTAAGTCGCATTGTCCTTGGCCCCGTCGCCAGCCAGCTCCAGGGAAAACGCGTGCTGATCGTCAGTGACGGCGCTCTGCAATACATTCCTTTTGCGATGTTGCCTGCACCCGAGCCCGCGCCTGCTGGAAACGCCCACAGCAGGCGATTGATGCTGCCGCTGATTGCCGAACACGAAGTGATCAATTTGCCCTCGGCATCGGTGCTCGGAGCCCTGCGTCAGCAGATGTCAG
>DASREY010000092.1:0-3188 GCA_035651775.1 Terriglobales bacterium | reverse complement strand
AATTTCGCGTATGATGCCCGATTGCAACCCGGTTGCGGTTCCCACGGGCGCTTATTTTCTCGAGCGCGACAATCTACCCGATGTTGCCCGCCGCGTACACGCGCTGCTCGACGCAGCCGATTCTTCACCAGCAATTGCAATGTCCAGAAACATCGTTCCCTTCCGCCAATTCTTGGCTTGCGGATTGCTTGTTTCATCAATCCTCATTCTGGTTACCTCTTATTCAACTCTGCTGCTGGGCGTTCATGAAGTGCTGGAAAAATTTCTGCACTTGGTGAGTTAGCTTCCAGGTTCTCATTGGAATTTGTGTTAGCTTCAAAGCACGATGCCAAGACTCCGCTTTGCCGCGATTGCCGACATTCACGGCAATCTCTGGGCGCTTGAGGCCGTTCTTGCCGATATCCGCGCTCGCAGGGTTGATCTCATCGTTAATCTGGGAGACCACCTCTACGGGCCGCTTGATCCGGTGGGTACGGCGGAGAGGCTGATTGCGCTCGATCTGCCTGCCATCAGCGGCAATCAGGACCGCGAACTCATTGCCTCCACTCCTGTCGAGGGTACACTCCGCGAGAACCGGCAGGCGTTGCGCGAACGGCATCGAGCCTGGCTCAACAACTTGCCGTCAACACTGTTGTGGCAGCAGGAAGACGTGCTGCTATGCCATGGGACACCTTTTGCCGATGACGTTTATCTGCTGGAGCAGGTTCACGCTGCCGGTGTTTCTCTTGCGCCACAGGAGAAAATCTTATCTTTGCTGGCAGGAATTTCGCACTCCTTGATTCTGTGCGGTCACAGTCACATCCCACGCGCCGTTATGCTGCCGCAAGATGTGCTGGTTGTGAATCCAGGAAGCGTCGGGCTGCAGGCATTTACCGACGATCTTCCCTCTCCCCACGCCATGCAGACCGGCAGTCCGCATGCACGTTATGCCATTCTGCAGCGCCAGGGGAATGGCTGGCAGGTCGAACATATTTCGATAGTTTATGACTGGAATCATGCAGCCGAAGTCGCAGCGCGAAATGGCCGGCCAGACTGGGCTCAATGGCTCAAAACTGGCCATCCGCGTTGATCTGCGTCAACCTGCGGCGAAGTCTTTGCTTTTCTCTGTGTCTCTGTGGTGAATCAGCTCTCTTCTTCCCGCGTCCGCGCCAGCCAATATGCCCGGTGCGCTTCGTCGGTACCCATGGCTTCCGCTTTCTCTCCGCGCAGCACCCGGCCTATGCCGCGGACGATGCGCCGGAGCGGAAACTCGCCACGTTCGTCGGTCAGGAAAAGTTCTCCGGTTTTACGGCTGCGGTAGTACCAGCGTTTCAGTATGGCGAGATGTTCATTCAGTTCGATGGCCGATGCCGGTTGTGCGTCGCGGATCTGTGCCAGGCGCTCGCTGATGCGTGACTCCATGGAGCGCGGAGCAGGTTTTTTCACAGCACCGCTGCCTGTCGCCGTAGCTGCCTCTGCCTTTTCTTCAACGGCGAAGCTCACGGGCTCGGCGATCATCCCGCGCGTAATCTTGAACAGCGACACCGCGCCTTTCTCGGCGCTGGGCTGCACCATCACCGCGTTTAACTTTTCGATGGGACGCGCGATCTCGGGCAGCGACGTTGCCCCCAGAATTCCGCGCAGCTTTTCCATGCGGCCATGGATTGCCGCCGCCGCCTCGAACTGCAATTCAGTGGAAGCTTTCTCGCGCTGTTCCGCCAATTCACGTTCGAGCGACTGTCCACCGCTCTCCAGAAAGTCGCGAACCCGCGCGACCTCATGGCGGTATTCATCATCGCTGCATCCTTTGAAGCAGGGCGCCAGACACATCTTCATCTCTGAATACATGCAGCCGGGGAAGCTGGGGTCGGGGTTCAGGTCAAAATCGCAGCGCCGCATTTTAAAGAAATCGAGCGCGTCGTTCAGGAATTTTTCCGCCCCGGCCCGCGAAGCGAACGGGCCATAGTAGCGTGAGGTCGAATTCAGCCGCCCAATGCGCCGCGTCACGTAAGCCCGGGGATATGGATTTTCCAGGTTCAGTTTGATGAGCGGGGCAAAGCGCAGTTTGAGCCGCTCGCGGTAGTTGCGCGGAAGATTGCGGGGGAATTCGCGCCGTAGAATCGTATACAGCAGGAATCCCGATTCAAAATCCGAGCCGGTCAGCGTGTATTCGATGGCGCGGCAGCGTTCCCGCAAGTTGAGCCGCTTGCCCTGCTCTTGTGGCGCGCTCAGCAGCCGGGCTAGCCGCCGTTTCAGGTCCGAGGTCTTGCTGACGTAAGGCTCGCTGCCCGCCTCACCGCGCACAATAAAGACGGCGGGAGCGCCGGGCAGATCGGCAAAGATAGCGGCATCGCGCTCGGGAGCGAACTCAATTTGCCGGGATAGCACGCTTCATTTTAGTGCTTAAAAAAAATTGGCGCTTAAAAACACCGCAGAGACACCGCAACACAGAACTTCATCTCTGTGCCTCTGTGTCTCTGTGGTGAGTTGCCGTATTTGTCGGGCCGGCTGGTTTGCTAGGCTGCTGCCTTCAATGCTTTGGCGTGGGTGAGCTCTGCTTCAGCCTGCAGCCAGTCTTGTTCCGCAAAGCCGTCTTCTTTGCCTCGCTGCTCGAAAAGTTCGTAGGCGCGCTGGCGAATCTGCTCTTGCAACTCGATATCTGCATTTGGTTGGCTTGCATCAGGAGTCAACTCTTCAGGAACCATCTCTACTGCGGTGTTGCGCTTTGTCATGGCGTCTCCTTGTAATTTGCGATCAGTGGACTACAGGGTCATCGAAGACCGCCGAACGATCTTCGGAACATAGCCAAAATAGATGACGGATCTTTGCGCCGAGTAGATTTACCACTTAGTAATCCGCAGTGCGTTATTTTGCGCCATGCTCATAGGAATATGAGAAGTCCAGGCGAATCAAAGAAACGATTGGCTACGGAAGTCTATAGCTACGTTGAAAACGCTAATAGCTCCCGCAAAACCAATGACATGCGAACAAGAATATAGATGCGAAGTAGTACGGTACAACCAATCACTAAGAATTGTGTGACTGCGCGAGGGCACAGCAACCTTGTGCTGCTATGCCCCCGGAGTCTGGATACTGAATACTGTTAAAAATGAAACGGCTTGAACCTGATTCGGGCCGTACTGCTGGCCGTGTTGTTGGTCGTATCTGTATTAGGAATATCCAGTGTCATCGAAGCCGTTCCCGTGATG
>DASREY010000091.1:0-4590 GCA_035651775.1 Terriglobales bacterium | reverse complement strand
TGCTTCCCGGGTAACGTGACGAATTGACGTTGCACCTGCGCGTGAGCCGAACCGGCTAAGAATCCAAAAAGAACAGCAGCAAGGGTAAAGGCTCGAAGCTGTTTTTGGACTGGGGATGTATTCGCAAAATTATTCATAGCTTATCTCCTTATGGCAGTTGTTGTTTTACCAGCCGACAACAATTCAGCTTGGCCAAGCCGTTGCAGCCATGTGAGATTGGAAATACCGCCTCGACGCCGACAAAGAACACTCATCGTTTGTCTCACGATACGGGACTGCATAATAGCCTGCCGATACTAGTACTGACCTGGACAGAAGAAATCTCACGGATATCCAAAGAATTTCTTGAAGGGTTTTTGAGGAATGCACTTAATCCCGAAAAGAGAATTCTTCATCAAGCTTTCATAATTCTGTCGATAGCTCAGGTTCTGTCCCGCTCAAAGCGGTAGTTTGATGTCCAAAAATTTAGTCGTAAATCTTCCGTATGTTTTGGCCTGCTCGCGCCAGTACGGGTATCGGAACGGGAGAACCCATAATCGCTCAGGAGGGAGTTTGATGTCGTCGCACAAATCCAAGCAGATGTTCCACATCTTCTTTATTGCCGCGTTGTTCATGGCTTGTGTTTCGGAGGCTATTCCCTTGTTGTCCGCACCTTTGTCAGCGATCAAAGCGGCGCACCAAGGCGCGAGACGCAGCGACCGAGTTTCCTTCTCCCGCGCTAGTGCGTCGGCTATCGCGACCGCAAAACGACCGCTATTGGCGGCAATGAATCTTCCTTTGGCCCGACAGACCTCCGGGGCCACGCTTTCATTTGTGGATAAACAAATGGCAGGACAAAACCAACCTGCGGCTGGAAACGATGTATCGCTGCCTCTGGCACAAATGGTGCGTCAGCCCAACGGCAACCAAACAAATTCGGACGCAAGCGGTCTCTCGGGCGCATTGGATGATGACGAGCAACCCGAGCCGGCGGTGAATCAGCAGGTCACGACACAGGTCTCAACTACTGCGGCTGCGACGGCGAACACACAGACCGCTCCATTTGCTCCGCTGCCATTTCCTGCGCCTCCGAATAACCCATTCAGGTTGTTGGAGAGTTTTGAAGGGATCAATGCGGGGCAGGCGCAAGCCACAAGCGGAGATACTCGCAACCTTGCAGTGGATGCCAGCGGTGCCGTAGGTCCGAATCATTACATGCAAACCGTCAACGATTCCTTTGCGATCTATGACAAACAAGGCAATCCAATCGATTTGAGCACCGTTCATGGCGTCGGTAGCCCCACCCCGACGCCTTCGTCTTCTCCCGTCTATGTGGCGCCTACAAGCACCTTCTGGAACGGGTTCAGCATTCCCAATCCGTTTCGTCGTCGAGGTTCTGTCAATCCGTGTCGTGGAGCTGTTACCGATGCGGTCGTGCTTTATGACCACGCCGCCAACCAGTGGGTTGTGAGCCGGCTCGGAGGCGTGTTTAACCCTGCCAGCCCTAGCTTTTTCAACTACTACCAGTGTTTTGCCATTTCGCAGACATCCGACCCGACAGGCGTCTACTACCGCTACGCTTTTCTCATTAATGCCGCGAACGACTTCAATGACTATCCCAAGATTGGCATATGGCCCGATGCCTATTACATGACGGCGAGGAGAAGAAGCCCGCTTCCGCCCACGAGCCCAGGCGTCACATCGCCGCCAGCACCTACTCTGACGGCAGCTCCCGCAACCCCAGCACCCACACTCGGCACCAACACATATTTTGTGCGTACTACATGCACCTACCCGGCTCCGGGAGGCACAAGCACGGAATCGCCCCTGGGGCCTGAGTCTAGCTTGGTAGTTGCAGATCCCGACGTGCTGGTTGTGAACTCGCCCAA
Source organism: Terriglobales bacterium (assembly GCA_035651775.1). Taxonomy (GTDB): domain Bacteria; phylum Acidobacteriota; class Terriglobia; order Terriglobales; family Acidobacteriaceae; genus QIAW01. Next base: position 2,722 of record DASREY010000091.1, on the reverse strand, counting down.
TAACACGCAGTGCCCTGGCGCCACCAGTTGGAGTATTTATGCTGCAACGCAGTCTGGGGCCGAGTTGCTCCAGGCTCCCAATGTGACCATTGACCCTCATCACTGTAATTCCGGGTTTGTCAATCTGCCTATTGGCACAGCTTGGGTTGAGCAAAACACAGGGCTTTCCATACGATCCAAAGACATAGGGACGTATGCTGTGGCTTTTCAACGGTCCCAAATGTTACTTGGCTTACCTGCTCAAATGACAAGCGTTTTCACCCTGCTCAACACGGTAGATGCTAATGGAAACTATGAGTGCGCGCAGATGCTTCCTGCCGACTGGGATGGACAGATGCCACCGCCAGCCAATGCTCCCAATTACATGATCCGAACCCGCTCCACCCAGCAGGGATATACGGGTGGCAAGGATACGCTTCAGATCTATTATTTTCACGTTGACTGGAGCCCGCTGGGAATTCCAACGTTGGGTGATCCGCAAGGCAATCCGAACGTTTCTCTCTTTCCGAACTCGTACTCGCCCGCGCCGTGTGTCCACCAACCGGGCACGACCGCAGGCACGGCAAGTTGTCTGGATCCGTTGACACAGGGAACTTTGATGTACCGGCTTGCCTACCGCAATCTTGGCAACAACTTCTTTGAGTCGCTGCTGCTAAACCAAGCCGTGCAAGCTACAGTACTGGACGCGAATGGCAACGCCGTCCAGGTAGCAACACCGCGCTGGTATGAATTGCGCAATGCCACCGGCTTCTATCCATGGTTTATTTTTGAACAAGGTGACCTGGCCTCCGATACGAGCAGCCGCTGGGTTGCGAGCATCGCGGCGGATCAATTAGATGACATTGCCATGGGATACAACATCTCTTCGGAGACGCTGTTTCCCTCAATTGCCTTCGCTGGAAGGAGCGGAAGCGATCCCTCTAGTCCTGGCCAGCTCTCGCTCGATACGATGATTGTCAAAGGCAATGGAGTGCAAAGCGGATATGGCTTCTGGGGCGATTACAGCCAGCTTACCGTCGATCCCAGCGATGATTGCACGCTGTGGTACGTCAATGGATACCAGCCGACGAACAGCCCCCTCCCTGTCCCCAAACTGCCGCCTCCTATCTTTGCCGTTTGGGGAACACATATCGCCTCCTTCCGGTCGCCGACGTGCCCCAGGCCAAAGACACTTGTCAGCTTTACGCCGATTGTGCTGCGCTATGGCAATCCAATCGCTGCGGCAGCCGGTCTGCTCAACAGTTTCAACGGTATGCCGATTCACGGAATGCAAGTGGGTTTTGACCTTGGAGATTTCAGCTGCACCGGTGTGACTGATTTTGCGGGCCAGGCTTCCTGCAATTTCAGGGTGACGCTACCTCCAGGCTCCTATCCGATCACAGTCAGCTTCGCCGGAACAGAGCAGTACCTCGCAAGCAGTGCAAATGCAACTTTGGTGGTTGCGCCGCAGACATCCACGCTAACGTACACAGGTCCTGTTTCGACCGCAATCGGCGCATCCTTGCAGGTTTCGGCTGTGCTGCAAGATGGCAATGCCGCACCTGTCGTGGGCCGGCCGGTAAGGTTCATGCTGGGTAGCGGTCCGGCGGCGCAGTCTTGCATCGGCACGACCAACACTTCCGGTGTAGCCAGCTGTATCATTTCGCCCGTAATCCAATCCGCAGGTTCCGCAGTCCTCGCGCTGTTATTCGCTGGAGATGCTTTTTACAACCCCGCTTCCGCAAGCGTAGCCGTTGCTACGGAAGCACTGTGGCAGTCAGGGGTTTCTTACCAGACAGGCAATGAAGCTGTCTACAACGGTCTTCTATATATTGCTCGCCAGGCGCACACTTCTCAAACAGGATGGGAGCCACCCAATGTGTACGCCTTATGGGCGCGGGTAGAGGCAGATACGAATGGCTTCTGGGCTGTGCAGGTCCTCTATCATGTGGGCGATATTGCAAGCTATCAGGGACATTCTTACCAGGTGATTCAAGCGCACCAATCCGAAACCGGCTGGGAGCCGCCGAACGCTCCCTTCCTGTGGCAATTCATTAACTAGGCATGACCGGCTGGAAGCGCTATGTTGCGGGAATTCAGTATGAATTTAGAACCATGAGGGGAGAGATGTTTTGGTGCCCCCTACAGGGTCATCGCTCCCCGCGCTTCTTGAGGGGCTTCTCGTACGTGATTGAAAGATATGATAGGCACGCTGCTGATTGGCAGCGGCTAAGGTGACTTATGACCTTCTCCTGTATCGAGCATTCCGACATGTTCTGCCATCAGAAGAGAAATCGATACAGTTCACATTCTCCTGAAAAACCACCTAGAACATGGCAAGGCCACGGTCGGAGCGTGGACGAACGCACAGCTGCACAATATTTACTGCTCGAATTGTGAGCGCGATCATGTCAGACAGTGACTTACAGACTCACGATTGCGAAGGCGAAGCAGGCAGGATGAAGGCAAAAGTGGCGGCCAGCTTTGCTGGCCTGCCCGCCATGTCGGGTACTTATCAGTCCTATGCATGATTCCGGCGTACCATTCTCAGACTTACCCATAAGGTTAGGAAAATCAAGACCGAGAACGAGACTGGACTCGCGATAAAGATGCTTAGAAGACGATCTGAGAGCGTACTAAGTCCTGCTCAAACGTCAGCCGAACGCTCTACCGAGAGGGTGCTTTTGCTAGTCTGACCAGGAGGTGGATGTGGGGTTCGGGCTGCGAAGGAAGTGCTGGGTCG
>DASREY010000090.1:0-3856 GCA_035651775.1 Terriglobales bacterium | reverse complement strand
AACATCCAGTGGGAGAATCCCCAGACCCTGCACTCCGCTGAAAACCAGTTGAACGAGATGATTACGCGCGACCATAACCGCGCCTCGCTCTTGATTTACTCCATGGCCAACGAGACTCCAATCAGCGATGCGCGCAACCATTTTCTGCGCCAACTCATTCAGGACGCCCACGCCGCTGATCCAACCCGCCTGGTCTCCGCCGCTCTCCAGGATCATGAGGAAGTCCACGGAGACCGCATCCAGGTCAGTATTGACGATCCAATCGCCAACGACCTCGATGTGCTTGGCAACAATGAATATATTGGCTGGTACAGCCACACTCCCGCAACCGCGGATTCAATCGACTGGGTCTCGAAATACGATAAGCCGCTCATCATGAGCGAATTCGGAGGCGACGCGCGCTTTGGTTTTCATGGCGATGCGCTCACCCGCTGGACCGAGGAATATCAGGAAAATCTCTATCGGCACCAGATTGCCATGCTCAAGCGCATTCCGTTCCTGCGCGGGACGACTCCGTGGATACTGAAAGACTTTCGCAGCCCCCGCCGCACTCTGCCAGGAATCGAAGACTACTTCAACCGCAAAGGGCTGCTGACCGAACGCGGCGAGAAAAAGAAAGCTTTCTTCGTACTGCAGAAGTTTTATCGCGAAGTACAGAGCGCTCAGGCGCGCTAGAGCATCGTGTACACCGTCATCCCTGTCCAAACCGCCTAATAGAATAAATAAACTATTTATTGTCAATAACTTACGGGAATACATAGCGAGAAATCATCGCCCTTGGCCCGGCCACCTCACCCAAAAAAGCGGCCAAAAGACTGCCAGAAGACTGCTTTTCTTATGGATCAGGCCATGATTAATAAAGTTGGATTGTCTCTTCGCATCTACTACCTTTGTATAGCTTCCTACCAAAATATCTTGCTAAATGCACCACATTCTGAGATTCCTCTTTTCAAACCTCAATAACGCCCTCCGCTTCTAACGGTGAATTCACAGTTAGGTAACTTCTCTGCCTTCGGCGGCACTGGTTAACTCGTTGGCCTGATAGTTTGCAGGCCGTCGCATATGCAAACGAAGCTGCCACTGCGTCCGTGGCGACGGCCCCGAATCGGGAGAAAAGCACGAGTCATTTTGAAGCCTGCCTGCAACCATCGCAAATTGTGAGATGGGCCAAAGGCAGAGGTTCAAAGTGCTGCTCCGAAGCTCCTCCAAGAGCATTCAACTCTGAACTGACCACAATCGGCGCGTAGCCAGAAAAGGATTCACATCATGACTCAACGGCTAAGAATTTTGCTGACCTTGGGTTTGGTTTTTCTTGTCCTGTTTGCATTGAAGGGCATCGGCCTTCAGGCCCAGGTGAACGTTGTCACTCAGCACAACGATGCTGGCCGGACGGGGCAGAACCTCAATGAAACCATTTTGACTCCATCGAATGTGAATCCCAATCAGTTTGGCCTGCTGTTCAAGTTTCCGGTCGACAACCAGGTTTACGCGCAGCCTCTGATGGTAGCGAACGTCACCATCAACGGCACGAGCCACAATGTTGTTTATGTCGCCACCACCAACAACAGCGTTTACGCGATCGATGCCGACAATGGCGCGCAGTTCTGGCACGTCAACCTGGGGACGCCCATCTCCAACGCCAATTACGGGTCTGGATGCGTTGATATCAACGGCAATGCCGGCATCGTCGGCACGCCCGTAATCGATCCCGCGGCTGGAACGCTTTACGTGGTGAATTCCCTGAACAATGGGGGCACTTTTTCCTTCATGCTGCACGCGCTCGATATCACCACGGGCGCTGACCGGGCGGGAAGCCCGGTGCAGATTACCAATACCGGCTTCAGCGCCCTGGCCCAGAACCAGCGGGCCGCGTTAGCTCTGGCGAACGGTAATCTTTTGGTTCCTTTCAGTTCACATTGCGACATGGGGACGTATCACGGCTTCCTGTTTGCCTATAATCCTTCATCCTTGGCGAAAGGGGCCGTCTTCAACGCCTCGCCCAGCGGCAACGGCAACAGCTTGTGGATGTCAGGCCAAGGCCCGGCAGTGGATGGCTCCGGCAACATCTATTTCGGGACCAGCAACGGTACATGGGATGGCGTCTCGAACTTCAGTGAAAGCTTCATCAAGCTGAACTCCAGCCTTGCTCTGGCTGATTGGTTTACGCCTGCGAACCACGCGAATCTGGATGGAGGCGATGCAGACCTTGATACCTCCGGCCCGCTTCTGGTTCCGCCCGGCGGACGTTTAATCATGGTCGGCAAATCGTCGACAGGGTATGTCATCAACTCCGCGAACCTCGGCCATCTCGGCGATGCCAGCGCTGTGCAGACGATCAAGCTGGGTGGTGCGCTGCATGGAAGCGCCATTTATTGGAACGGCGCAACGAACGGCCCCGAAGTCTACATGTGGGCCCAAAGCGATAACCTCAAAGCGTTTCAATTCAACGGCAACACCAACGGCATCGTGTGGGCGAATGCGGTGTTGAGCGGTAATGCCAACCACGGCTCGGTGCCCGGCGTGCTCAGGGCTTACGACGCCAATAACATCGCCACCGAGCTTTGGAACAACCAGCAGAATGCCAGCCGCGATTCATGCAGCAACTTTGCCAAAAATGGATATGCCTCCATTGCTAACGGCAAGGTGTATTTAGGAAGCTTTGGCACGGCCAATGTGGGGAGCGGACAACTATGCGTCTATGGCCTCCTGCCCACCAATTGCTCCATACCCACAGCTCCCAGCGGACTGACTGCGACCGCAGTCTCCGGAAACCAGGTTAACCTGAGTTGGACGGCGAGCACTGCCAATTGCAGCATTGGCTATAGCGTTTTTCGCAGTACGACTTCCGGATTCACGCCGTCGAGCAGTAACCAGATTGCAAGCGGCATCTTTAACGCAACCACTTTCTCCGATACTTCGGCTGCCCCTGGCACCACCTACTTTTATGTGGTCGAAGGAGTCGATCCAGCGGGATCATCTACGCCGTCGAACCAGGCCAGTGCAACGACTGGCCCTCCGATCACAAGCATTGCCATCAATGCAGGCGGTCCTGCTGTCAGCCCGTTCCTTGCCGATCAGGATTTCAACGGCGGATCGACCATCAATCACGCCAATACGATCAATACCAGCGGCGTGACCAATCCCGCCCCCGCAGCCGTGTACCAGACGGCACGGGTTGGGAATTTCACTTATACGATTCCGGGCTTCGCGGCGGGATCGAGCCAGACCGTCCGCCTGCACTTCGCCGAGACATTTTTTACCGCTTCCGGTATGCGGACTTTCAACGTGAGCATCAACGGCACGCAGGTGCTGAGTAACTTCGACATCTTCGCGGCTGCGGGCGCGCAGAACAAGGCCATCGTCGAGCAATTCACAGCCAACGCGAATTCCAACGGACAATACGTAATTACAGTTACTTCGGTAGTCAATCAGGCGCTGGTGAGCGGGATTGAAATCACATCGGGCGCTGCCTGCACGGCTCCAACTGCGCCCAGCGGCTTGACAGCGACTGCTGTCTCCAGCAGCCAGATCAACTTGAGCTGGACGGCCAGCACCTCATCGTGCGCGGTGAGCTACAACGTGTTCCGCAGCACGACCTCGGGTTTCACGCCTTCGGCGAGCAACCAGATTGCCAGCGGCGTGAGTGGCACGACCTTCTCCAACACCGGGCTGGCGGCTTCCACCACGTTCTTCTACCTGGTTGAGGCGACCAACTCGGGCGGAACCTCCGGGCCGTCAAACCAGGCCAGCGCGACCACGCAAGCTGTCACTACCGGCGGAGTGCAGATCAACTCCGGCGGCCCGGCTGTGAGTCCGTTCGTTGCTGATATGGATTTTGTGGGCGGAGGCACCATCA
>DASREY010000089.1:0-34611 GCA_035651775.1 Terriglobales bacterium | reverse complement strand
ACGCCGCCCGGCGCGAGCGCGTGCTGAATGATTACGAAGCACGCCAGCTCCAGATATTCCAGAATTACAAAAATGGAAAGGCGCAGCACAGCCAGGAAACCCAGGCCGAAATCGAGCGCCTGATCGAACAGCTCCGCCTGCTGCTTCAGGCCAATGAGAAAGAGATCACCAGCGAAAAAAATCGCCTGGACGAGTGGCGTGCGCGAAAACGCGAGGAAGAGCGCAAGATTCGCACCGCCGCGTCCTTATTTGCTCCAACCCTTGCCCAGCAGCCCGCGACTGACACCATCCCAATACCTCCCATGCCCCAACCCGATGCGCCGGCGGCAGCAGGGAATCGCACGCCGGCCGCAAGCCCCTCCAACGATAGTGCCGGAAAATCCCCAGCCCGCCCCTCTCTGTGGAAGCGATAGACAGGCAATCAAATCGGACGCTCTTGGTTCATCGTTCCCCTTTGCGCTGTCATCCTGAGCGCCCGTTTTTGGGCGCGAAGGACCCAGAGAATGTTTCATTGCACATGCCGCTTATCAGGCTTTCTCTCGAAGATCTTCCCGGTTCGCTTTTGCATTCGCAAAAATTAAACGACTTCCACATTTAACTTCTGGAGAGCAAAGCCGAAGGGTGGTTATCGTGCAAATGCGACCGATTCCGCCGAAACCTTACCCTTTTCGTGAATTCCGAGAACAGCATAGGTTTGGTTATCATCTTCTCTGAACACAATCGTCAGAGTTCTCAGGAGCCGGTCTAAATCGATTACCTTGCCGTAATTGAGCCCTAACCGTATGCTGTCACGGATCAAGTAATCAATCTTGTCAGCATCTAGCGGACCATCAATAAGACTATGCAGAATGCGATCTTTCAATTCGCCACTCATCTGACTTGGGTCGGCTTCGAGGATTGCTACAATCCTATCTGGAGAGATTTTCCAATCACTATTGATGATTTCCGCAAGTCCCAATGATTCATCCTTAAGAATACGAATTCCCAACCTTACGTGTGAGAATCCAGCCTCGTCAGCATCTTCCAAATCATGGGCTAACGGATACTGTCCGATGTCATGCAGCAACCCCGCAAGAAGTGCAGCCTTGAAGTCTTGTTCATCCATGATCTGTTTAAATAGTGGATTGAGCGAGTCGTTGTATAAGGCTAGGAGATAGCGGACAAGGACCGAAAAGGTGCCTAAGGAATGCTCTAAGCGGCTATGAGTAGCAGTTGGGTAAACAAGGTTCAGTAAACCAAGTTGACTTTCCTTCAAGGACTTGGACTCTGCATCCCATGCTGACTTTAGGTTTGAGTCTGCTTGATATATCTTCTCGAGCTCAGCCAGAAACTCGGATGTACTCAAGTGCTGCTCAACTATGTCAATGTCAACGCTCATGTGTGTATCCTTAGCAATACATTTTATCGGATGAGAGTAGGGCTGAAGCTCATCGGGCCGAAAGCAATGGCCACATAAGTCGTTCCCACTCCTCTGCCTCGTCTTGGATTTCACAATCCAAAACCGGGTCAAAGAGCTTCGCATTCATCGCGGATGGACTCAGCAGCAGCTTGCCGAAACCGTGGGGGGCTCGCGCCAGAGCATCAACTCCATCGAGCGCAACCGCTACCTGCCCAGCCTGTTGCTGGCACGCTGATCTTTGCGCGGGTTTTCGCTTGTCCAACGGACGAGATTTTTACCCTGAAGGTCGATCCGCGTTGATCCGCGTCCATCCGCGGCGAAAAGTCTTTGCGGTTGCTTTTTCTGAGTGCTGATTGCTGAGGGCTGACCGCTAATTGGTATCAAAACCTTGCTTCCTTAAAAACTCCAGCCCATCATTGGGTTGGACGTGTGTTTAACTTACGCATTCCAGAATGCGGCTTAGGCTTTTTACGGTTCTTTGACAATTCATTGCTAGCAGCACTCACTGAGGGGCCTCCACTGAGTAGCGCCGGCGTCCCGCCGCTTGTCGCGTGGGCATCTTGCCCACGCTTTCCTGGGTGCAGGATATTCCAAACTGGCACTGGATCTCCTGTCACTGGCACTACTCCGACACTACTCATGCCGCCGCGCATGTTATTGATTTTCCAGTCACTTAACGCAAAATTAACTACTTGAGGTAATGGGGGGGTGGGGGCACTACTCGTAAGCCTCCCGCCGGCTTGTCCGCGCTCCGAGGCAGGTGCTAAGCTCCGCACATGACCTCGGCGCCAGATGCGGCGGAACCAGATGCCACCGGTGACGCGCGGCAGCTTGGGCCACGCGACCGCGAGGCGTTTTATAAGGCGCAATCACGCAATCGCCACGCCACCTGGCGAATGTCTGCGTTGTGTTTTGTGGCGGCCCTTATTATGGGCATTCCGCTCACCCTGGTGCTCACGCCTTTGGTCTATGCCCTGACCCTGGCCACTGCCGAGGTGATTAACTACTTCTCTCCGCTCTCGCCGGAATTTTGGACGACCGTCAACGGCCTGGGCCATCTGGCCTACAGCGTTGCCGATTACTTCATCAACCACCGGGGAACATTGGACCCGCAAACATTGGGGGCAGGACTAGTGGTAATGCTGGCGCCGGGCATCGTGATCACTTTTGTGCTGTGGACAGGAGTGCTGGCGCTCTTCCGGCGCGGAGGCGTGGGCGGCACCCTGGCCAGCCTGAATGCCCGCGAGCCCAACCAGGCGGACCTCAAGGAGCTGCAGCTCCACGACGTGGTGCAAGAGATGGCCATCGCCGCCGGGCTGCCCGTGCCCCGCGTGATGCTGGTGGATTCTGCCGGCGCCAACGCCGCCGCCTTCGGCACATCGCCGCAGGATGCGCGCCTGGTGGTCTCGCGCCGCCTGCTCGACGACCTGCAGCGCGACGAGCTGGAAGCTCTGCTGGCGCACCTGATCGGCTCCATCGGAAATGGCGATCTGCGCGTCGCCTTCACCGTGACCAGCGTCTTTGAGACCTGCGGCCTGCTGGTGACGCTGATCAATTCCCCTTTCGGGAAGCAGTCGCGGGGAACGCTGTGGCACATCCTGCGTTATGGCCTGATGCGCTCCTCGAGCGAGAGCGCCCGGTCTGCCGAAGCGGAAACGGTGGCTGTTTTGCTGACCGGATGCCTGGATATGGCAGACAGCGACATTGACCGCTTTGTCAACAATCCGAAGAAGTCGGCGTGGCGCAACTTCCTGTTCGTTGTCTTTCTGCCGATTATCTTCAGCAATATGACGATTGAGGTTACGCTGTGGTTCTTTTTTGCCGTCTTGCTGGGGCCATGCATGGCGTTGCTGTGGCGCACGCGCAGATACCTGGCCGATGCCAGCGCGGTGGCGCTGATGCGCAATCCAGACGCCCTGGCGCGCGCCCTGAAGCGCCTGAGCCAGGACGCGACCGATATTCCCGGAGGCGCATGGGCGTCGCATTTGTTTGTGGTGAGTCCCAAAGGTGACAGCAGCCTCAATGCCTCAAGATCGGGCGGGCAAGGGATGCAGGCAGCCGCCCGCGCCTGGGCTCAAAGCGCCGGCGGCAATTTCGGAGACGCCGGCGCAACTGCCAGCGCCTCATCGCCGGCGGCATCCTCTCCCGATGATTACAAGAATCTGCGGGCAGAAATGAATGCCGCCCGCCTTGCGGCCATGAGCGGCGACGTCCAGGCTATTGAGCGTCTGGCGGCTTTCGCGCGCGCCATGGGAGCCGCCAGGGGCATACCGGTTCCTGCGAACATGCCCGTCGCCGCCGATATTGCGGCTGCATGCCGAGGCGACAAAACCGCCATGGCCCGATTGCAGGCGCTCGGCGGCGAACCCCGGCAAAATGAAGCCAAGCGGGGCTCAACCGGACTGCAGGCGCAAAGCTCTTTGTCGTTCCATCCTTCGCTGAAGCGGCGGCTCAGGCGATTGGAGCGCATGGGAGCGCACTACAGCCCCGAGGCTCACGGCAAAAAATCGAAAGCCACGGTCGTTGTAATGGGCGTCCTTTGGCTGATCATTGGGCCGTTGTTGCTGGCAGCAGCAGGGATGATGCTGATGGTGATCGCCATGCTGGTTATGCTGAACATTATGTTTGTCGCAATATGGCTGGCCGTGATCCATGGAATTTTTGTCTTACTAGGGCATGGACACGCCTGATCCAGAAGCATTCAGCCCAATCGAGAGAATTCAAAGAGTGCACGATTAGATGGCAGATTTAAAAAGATCTTTTGCCTGGGAGCGCGAACTTGATAACACCCAAAAACACGGAGGCCGCCTGAGATGATTTTTATATTGCTGGCCGCCTCTATCTTGTTTTTATTCTTCGTCGCGGCCATCTACAACCGCCTGGTACGGTTGCGCAACCGGGTGCAGAATGCCTGGTCAGATATTGACATTCAGCTTAAGCGGCGCCACGACCTGGTTCCCAATCTGGTAGAAGCGGTGCGCGGCTACATGGATCATGAGCGCGGGACCCTGGAAGAAGTCACGCGCGCCCGCTCGCAGGCCATGGCATCGGGTCCCGACTTGGCCGCGCGCATTCCCGCCGAGATGCTGCTGAGCGGGGCCATCGGCAATCTTTTTATGCGCGCCGAAAACTATCCAAATTTGCGGGCGGCGCAGAACTTCCAGCTCCTGCAGGAACAGATCACCTCAACCGAGAACCGCATCGCTTATGCGCGCCAGTTCTATAACGAATCAGTACGGCAGTTCAACACGGTTCAGGCAACATTCCCGCAGAACCTGCTGGCCGGGGCCTTCGGTTTTTCGCCGGCAACACTGTTCGCTGCGGAAACAACTGAACGGGCTGTGCCGCAGGCGTAGAACGGCTCCTGCCCGGCAATCAGGCAGCACGCCGGTGCTGACGGGCTACCTTAGCGGCCTGCTTGCCCAGGGCGGTTCGAGTCTGTTTCGGCAAATGCGCAATCGTCTTCTTCCTTTTGGCGGCTGCGGCTGCCTTTTTAATATTGCGGCGGGCAGCGGTACGTTGTTTTTCTGAGGCCATGTTTTCTCCTTTCAGTGACGTTTGAAAAATTGCACCGCCCGTTCGTGCTGCTTCGCCTGTGCCAGAGAGCGGAAGGTGCCAAGGTTGCGCCGCTTACCAGTCTGCGGATTCTTTTTGCGGGAATACAACCGATACTCGCCTGATTTCAGTTTGCGGATCATATATTTAACGATGATGCAATTCATCCCCGGATTGCTGCCAACGATTCGTTGCAACTCCAGCTCTATCGAGCTCAGCGGGAACTGCTGTTCCGATGGCGTAGAATGTTGCAACCATGGCTTCTCCGATTGGCGACAGTCCGCTGGCGATTCTTACCTTCATTGCGGCCCCGGCGGTATTTACCAATGCGGCGTCTGTGCTGTCGCTGGGAACCGGGAACCGGCTGGCGCGGGTGATTGATCGTACCCGGCAGCTTGCGGTCGAGCTGCGCAAAGATTGCAGCGACAATCCGCTGAACCAGATGTACCTGCGCCAGTTGGCCCGGCTGGACCGGCGGGCCGACAGGCTGGTGCGTGGAATGACTTGCTTTTATACCGCCGTGGGCGCGTTTGCCGCTGCCAGCACGGTTGCGGTATTTGGCGCAAGTCTGGCTTTTACAAGATTCGGCTTTCCCTTCCAGATTGTCGCCTTCTTCAGCCTGGGAGCCGGTGTTATCGGGTTTATCGGGCTGGCTTCGGGCGCCGTCTTATTGGTCCAGGAGACCAGGCTGGCGCTCATCACCCTTCGGGAAGAAGAGAAGATTATCCAGGAGCAGTTGCCGCCGAGCCTGCGCGACCCTCGCGACGCAGCGAGTGCAACCGTATCGCCGGAAAGCTGATGGCATGAAAACGAATACATTTCCCCACAGGGCAAATCATGTCCGAATCCGGCAAAAACAATTCTGGGTATTCCTTCGCCAGAAGTGCTACTCTTACCGCCGCTTGGATTCGCGTTTCGAATGATCCATATAGAAAATTCTTCTACTCCGGTTTATGGAGGGAAGAGAATTCATGGGATGAGTCGAGTCTCCAGGGTGGGATGAAAGAAACCGCGAAATAGATTCTAAGATTCAGCGGACACACCTTTATATTGAGACGCGTCCCAGGTCCCGGGATCAGCCGTAAGCGGAAGCAGACAGGAAAGAACTCCCTTCGGCGAAAAGAAACGCGAACAGCAATGCCTTTAGGAGGGCACCCATGTCTCGCGTAAACTTCCGCAGCATATCCATCTCTGTTTTCATGGTTCTTCTTTTAACCCAAATTCCAGCAACAGCCCAGATGACGATCGTTGGCCGAATTTCAGGCACGGTCCTCGATAGCGCCAACGCAGCAATCTCAGGCGCGACCGTGACTGTGACCCAGGAATCCACAGGCCTTTCTCGCACCGTAACCACCGATGCCAGCGGGTTCTATGTTGCCACCAACCTGCCCGTAGGGAACTACCGCGTATCGGCCGAACATGCGGGGTTTGGCAAGGAGATAAAATCCGGCTATCGCCTGGATGCCGATGGCCGCGTCACCGTGGATTTTGCTTTGAAACCCGGCGCCGTCACCCAAAGCATAGAAGTCACAGCTTCGGGTGAGACGGTGAATACGGTTTCGGGAGAGATCTCGCGCGTGGTTGATACCAACCAGGTGCAAGACCTGGCGTTGAATGGCCGCAACTACATTCAACTTGTGTCGCTTGTCCCTGGCGTGGCGCTGATTGATGAAGACCAGATGGCCGTGACCACCAGCTTGAGCGCCGGCAACCAATCGGTGAACGGCACGCGCACCGACCAGAACCTGCTCACGGTAGATGGAGGGTTCGACCTGGACTCGGGCTCAAACGGCAGCCAGATCAACAATGTCGGCGTGGATTTTATCCAGGAGGTCAATATCAAGACCTCTAACTTCTCGGCCGAATATGGGCGCAACTCCGGGGGAGCGATCAACGTGGTGACGCGGAGTGGAGGCAACCAGTTTCATGGCGGGCTCTTTGAGTTTTTGCGCAACGACAAATTAGACGCAGCCAATTTCTTTTCGCCACTCGACAGCAATGGCAGGAAAATCAAGCAAAAACTTCGCTTCAACAACTTCGGGTGGAACCTGGGCGGCCCCATCTTCAAAAACAAACTCTATTTCTTTGCCGGTGAAGAGTGGAAGAGACTTCGCCAGACAGCATTGCCCACGCGCACCACGCTGCCGACAACAGCGGAATTGGCCGGCAATTTCTCTGGAATTTGTGCGTCCGGCTTCGCTGATAACGGCATTTGCAATGACAGGGACAAGAGCGGAAAAGTGATTAACCAGCTCTACTGCCCTGGCCACAACGGTACCGCCAGCTTTGCAATCAAGGGGAATCTCTTCTCCCAGGCGGCATGTCCGGGCGGCCCGCTGGCTTTTACTCCAGATGGCAGCGCTATCGCAGCACTGCTTTCCGCTATGGAGCAGCCGCAAGTTGGAGCTTCATTTATTAATCAGGCCATTCCCAACAATACGACTTTTCAACTCTCGAACCCTCTTAACTGGCGGGAAGACATCCTGCGCATTGATTATCACCTCACCTCGAAGCAGAGCATGTATCTGCGCTACCTGCACGACAACTATGACATCACGCTTCCCAACGGTTTCTCCTGCTCTTCGGTTCTGCCCACCTGCGCGGAAAACCGGCTTCGTCCCGGCAGCAGCTACCAGTTGGCGCACACCTGGCTTGTCACTCCTACCCTGGTCAATGAGGCAAACCTCAATGCTTCATGGAATGGACAGCGCATTCCGCCGGTGGGAACAGCGTGGCAGCGAAGCACCTATGGCTTTACCTTCCCCCAGATATTTGCCGGCGGCGGCGGACGCTTTCGTAACAGTATCCCCGATATTATTTTCAGTGGAACTTGCGGGACCAATTCAGGCTGCCCTTCGACGATCAAAGGCCAATCGCACTCTCTGCTTTCACCCACCACCGATATTGCCGCGACCGACACCCTCACCTGGAGCCATGGCGCTCATACTCTGAAAGGCGGAGTGGTGGTCATCCGCAATCGCAAGGACCAGAACGCACGCTCGCTCTATGCCGGCAGCGTTACCTTTAACACCGCAAACAGCAGTACGAATACGACAGGCAACGCCCTGGCGGATGCGCTGCTGGGGAATTTTCAGGATTACCAGGAAGCTTCCAGCGATCCTATAGGGCACTTCCGCTACACGCAGTATCATGCCTTTGTGACTGATAGCTGGAAGGTGCGGCGCAATCTGAGCCTGGAGTTGGGGCTGCGTTATCAATACGCCATCCCGACCTACACGCAAGGCAATAACTTCGCCAACTTCGATCCCAGCCTCTACAATTTCTCGCAGGCAGTAACTGTGCTCTCCAACGGCACGATTGATGCCACCAAGGGCGGCAATCCGCTCAACGGAATCATTCGCGCCGGTTCAGGTGTTCCCGCTGACCAGTTGACCAACGTGCCTAATGGCAACAGCCCGGCGGTACTGGCCGTTCCTGCAGGAGCCCCTCGCGGACTTTACCGGGCGCAAAGCGTATTCGCGCCGCGCTTTGGTTTTGCCTTCTCACCCTTCAATGATGACAAGACCTCCATTCGCGGCGGCTTTGGAATTTTCTATGACACCCCCGAAGGCAATATGGATTTCGACGAGCTCAGCAACCCGCCCTTCGCCACGACTGTGGATGTCCAGAACGGGAACCTTAGTAATCCCTCGGGAGGCAAGGCCGCGGCCGCAGCCCCAATCACGATCAGCGCCATCAGCACGCACCTGAAACTGGCATATACCATGAGCTATAGCCTGAGCATTCAGCACGAATTACCGCATGGCGTCTTTTTTGAAATGTCGTACGTAGGGGATGAAGGCAGGCACCTCGTCCGCAAGCCCGATATTAATCAGCCTAGCCTGGCTGCACTGTTGGCCAATGCCGCACTCCCGACTCCTCGCCCCGTGACCAATTCGTTCCGGCCGTTTCCGGGCTACGCCGCCATCAACATGTTCCAGAGCGATGCGACCTCGAACTACAACGCCTTCCAGGCGTATGTGACCAAGCGTAAGGGCAACATGATGTTCACCGGCAGCTACACCTGGTCGAAGTCGCTGACCAACGCCGGGGG
The DNA here is from genome assembly GCA_035651775.1 of Terriglobales bacterium. GTDB lineage: Bacteria > Acidobacteriota > Terriglobia > Terriglobales > Acidobacteriaceae > QIAW01. Next base: position 25,603 of record DASREY010000089.1, on the reverse strand, counting down.
CGGCACCGATGACGTGAGAGTCAGCGGCAACAACGACAATATCCAGGACTTCGTAGACAAGTTCCTGAATTATGGCCCAGCGCCATTTGACCGCCGCCACGTCTTTGTCGCCACCTATAGCTACAATTTCCCCTTCTTCCATGATCAGCAAGGCTTTGTTGGCAAAGCTCTGGGAGGATGGGAGTTTAGCGGCATTACCCGGGCACAGACCGGCGCTCCGTTTACCGTAACGGGAACTGCAAGCGGTTCCGCCCTCGGACGGCGGCGCGCCGATTATCTCGGTGGCGACATCAATATCAGCAATCACACTCCCAATCACTGGTTCAATACCGCCGCGTTTGCTGCCGCGCCCGATACCCGGCTGGGAAACAGCTTCCCTGGCGTGGTGCGCGGCCCCGGACTTTATACCTGGGACCTCTCATTGCGCAAACAGTTCAATATTCAGGAAAATTGGAGGTTGCGTTTCCAGACGGATTTCTTCAATGCCTTCAACCGGGCCAACTTCCGCTTTGATACACTCACCGCGCTGGTGGCCAACAACACTAACATCAATGATGGCAGCTTTGGGACAGTTACCAGTGCCGGGCCGGCGCGGAACATTCAGTTTGGTTTGAAGCTGACGTTCTAATCACAGATTGCAAGACAAGTAATAAACGGAGGGAAAAAGGGACGGCTGACACGCAAGCTGTCCTTTTTATTTTGGACGATAGAAGCTTGGGAAATAGTGTGAGGTCGCGTCGTGGGCTGGATTACCGCTAAACGTTTGAACGAGAAATGCGTGTGCTAGCCTGCCATGACCCTTACAGCATTAACTGAACTGTTCAAAAATTCATGCGCAGCATGAACTGGAGCTGGCGCGGTGTGCCGGTTCCTACCGGGCCTTTATTGACTGTCGAAAGGATAGCGCCGAAGCCGTTGGATTGAACTATGCCTGGAACGTTGGGTTGAACTGTGCCTGGACCGGCCGTCGTCACTACCGAGAAATCAGATTGAGGAGCGGCAAGCTGGGCGCGGTTGAAGAGGTTGAAGGCTTCGGCCCTGAATTCCAGCCCTATTCGCTCGCTCAGCACAAAGTGACGGGCAAGGCCTACGTCAGTTTGCCAGAGAGCCGGTCCGCGCAACAGGTTGCGGGGAGCGTTGCCGAAAGTTCCCGAAGCAGGAATAGAGAATGCGGCGGGGTTGATCCACTCGGTTTCGCTTTGACCGGTTGGAGGAATCAGCGAGACACCAGGCACGAGGTTGGGACGCTGGTTTTGGGTATTTCCATCGGGCACGGCGGCGCCAGAACGGCTGAGCGTGACGTTTACGGGAAGACCTGTGCGGCCAGCCAGGATTGAAGTCAGGTTCCAGGAGCCGAGGAGGGCACGGAGAATTCCAGGCTGGTTTAAATAGGTCCGGCCAGATCCGAATGGCAACTCGTAGACAAGATTTGCGTTGAATGTGTGCCTGGCGTCAAAATCTCCGCTGGCGCGCTCGCAGGCACGGCATTCGGGATTCTGCGGGAAGTCTGAGTCGCCGCCGCCGAGAGAGCCATCGTCAATTTCGTGCGACCACAAATAATTCAGAGAAAACAGCAGTCCATGCTTGAAGGAGCGTTGCAGCGAAGTCTGCAGGGCTTCAAAAGAGCTGTTGTTCTCATTGCCGCGAAACTCCACCTGCCCGAAACCAGGGAATTGCCGTGTTGCGGTTGCCGGGTTGATAGTATTGATAAAAGATGTGGTCAACAGGTGCGTGCCTTTACTTCCGATATAAGAGACGGTGGCTACCAGTTCCTGTGGCAGCACCTGCTGCACGGAGGCGCCCCACTGCGTGACGTACATATCCTTGCGTCGGCGATCCATATCACGGGGTGAAACGATGCCGGCGGTATTAGCCAGGAAGGGATCGAGAGGAAAATCCAAATTGGGAATTGTCCTTTGAGAAAGCGAGAAACGCTGCACCTCGTTCGATATGGGAAGATTCTGGTCATCTAACTGGCCATCGCCATGGTAGATGCCGAAGCCGCTGCGCAGCACAGTCTTGCCGCCCAGCGCGTGCGGAGCCCAGGCAAAAGCAACGCGCGGATCAACGTCTGCGAGGTTGGGACGGCTGAATTCCGCGCCTGCCCCGCAAAAGCCCTGCGGGCCGCAGGTGGCAAAATCAAAGGGGATGGCCCGATCCTGCACTTCGTGAAAGCGATTGAAGAAGCTGTAGCGCACACCCAGATTCACGGTGAAATTCGGTTTTAACCTATATTCATCTTCGATAAAGCCGTAAAACTCCGTCTTGCGCAAGCCGTTCACGGGAAGGGCCGCCGCGAAGCTGGCTGCATTAACCTGGTTGGCGGCAAAGGCATCAAGAGCGTTCAGATCGGGCGTTTTGGAGAATGCGATTGAGCCGCTGGCCGTGTTCCCTTGCTGAAGCTGGATTCGGCGCACCTCTATGCCGGCCTTGATAATATGCCGGCCGTGCACCCACGTCAGATTATCGATCCATGAAAACGAGTTTCCAACTCCGATCCTGTCCTGATTATTGTTCTGTGTGGTAAAGCCGGGAACCGAAACCGAAAAAGGCAGCCCGTTGTGGTTGAGGTTGGTGGCCACAACCGTTCCGCGGTTAAAGCCGGCCTTGGCTTCGTTAACCAGCGTGGGCGAGAAAATGTGGAGGAACTCCATGACGGCATTCACCGGGCGTGAGTTAGTATCCTGGCGGTCGTTCAGGGTTCCCAATGGCACGCTGCTCACGGCTGCGTCCATGTTGAAACGCAGGAAAGCCGTGGATTTATCGGTGAAATGCTGGTCGAGCCGTATCATGCCGGAGTTTTCGCGATCCAACTGCTCACCGGTTCCAGAAAATTGCGCAATACGCTGGCTGATTTGGGTTTGCCCTTCAGGGTAAGCATTGATGATAGACGCGAGCGCGGGAGATTGGGCCACAACCTGGGCGCGAAAGGCATCGGTAGGCACAAAGCCCGTCAGGGTCTGTCCCAGGGTCTGGCGGATGCCTTCATAGCTGGCGTAGAAAAAAGTTTTGTCGCGGACGAGCGGCCCGCCAACGCTGGCTCCGAATTGATGCAAACGAAACGGCGGCTTCTTAAGACTGCGATCGAAAGGATTGCGGGCATCGAAGACGCCGTTACGCAGGAACTCAAAAGCATCGCCGTGAAGCTGATTGCTTCCCGATGCTGTCGCCACTGCTATCTGCCCTCCGGGAGTGCTGCCTGATTCTGCGGTGAATAACATGGACTCGATGCGGAATTCCTGAATCGTATCTGTCGGGATTGCCAGGCGAACGAAGGGCTGCTGCGCCTGGTTCACGATATTGGTAGCATCAATGCCGTCAGAGGTGAAATTGTTGTCGTCTAACCCGCGTCCGGCAAAGCGGATGGTCCTCTGGTTGCTGCCGCCTGCATCAATGGCTCCTGGAACCAGCGCGGTGAGGGTCGCCCAATTGCGCCCGTTCAGGGGAAGCGCCTCGATCTGCTTTCGTTCAATGCGAGCGCCAAGCGAATTGGCGGTTTGATCAAGTTCGACGGCGCTCCCTGAAACATCCACCTGCTCGCTGGTTCCAGCAACCTTTAACATCACATTCAGAGTTCGGGTTTCGCCCACCGCCTGGATGACATTGCTGACGCTAAGTGGCTCGAAGCCTTCGTGGTCGAATGTGATGGTATAGACACCGACCGGCAGCTCTGGAATGTCGTAAGAACCATTTGGAAAAGAGATGGCTTCGCGCCGAAGTCCGGTGGAATGCAACAGCGCGGTGACATGAACCTTTGGCAACATGCGTCCTGCAGGGTCGGTCACGGTTCCATTCAATCCGGCGCGGTCCACCTGCGCTTGCGCAAGGGGCGCGAATATCAAGGAAAAAAAGAAGATGGCGAGGAGTTGATAAGCAAAAGCGCAGTTTATTTTTTTTGAGAAGCGGACGTCATGTGATGTTTTTTGCATCTTGCCCTCGGGAGACGAACGGAACTGCGTGCGGTACAGCAGAAACAGGAGGGCCAATGGCTGGCCCTCCTTATTGTATTTCTACAACCCTAATTACCGCCGGAAGTTGCTGCCTGAGCCTGGCTGGATTTGTTCTTGAACTGCTCCAGCAAGCTCTTGCGGTTTTGCCGTAAATCCGCTCCGCTGCGAGTAGCTGGATAGGAGAGAGAGTCACCCATCAATCCTTGCCACAGCACGCGGTTGAAGCGAGCAGTGTCGAGGTGGTCTTCAACGCTGAAGTCCAGACCGCGTGTCTTCTCTTCCCAGTAATTCGCATCGTGCCCGGGCAGCGAGAGTAACGAAGCCTGCTGCGCGCTGGCATTAGCCGGAGGAAGCGGCAATGCTGTGGTGCGCAGAATGTCGGGAACGATGGCTGTAAACGCCCACGGCTCCGCGTGCGCTGCAAAGGCATCGCCAATCGGCTCTTCCAAGCCATCGTTGATACCCAGCGGCTTGATGTTGAGGAGTTCTTCAATGGTGCGCAGCACGTTCACCGTGGTGTAGCGCTCCGAGACCACGGCGCCCTGCTTCACATGCGCTCCGGCAATATAGATGTTGCTGCGGTGCGCATCCACGTGGTCGGGGCCGTCTTGCGAATCGTCCTCGATCACGAAGACTACGGTGCTATCGCGGTAAATGCTGTTGGAAATTTTCTCCAGCAGTTTGCCCACAGCATAGTCATTGTCTGCCATCTGGGTGTTTGGGGTATTCACGCCATCTACCGCGCTGGCGAAGCTGCCGAAATGGTCATGCGGCAGGCGCACCAGTTCGAGGCTGGGCAGGTTGCGGTTTTTTACATACTGATCGAATTCCCGCTCCCATTCCTTGAATCGCCAGAAGTCTGCGAACTTCATATCGAATCCGCGGAAGAAAGGATCGGTAATGGGCCGCAGAGCTGCTTTGGTTGCGAATGCAACCTGCACGGGCGTTCCGCTTGCGCTTGGGGTGAAAGGAGTTCCCATTGGAGCGAAGGGATCGCGCAGAGTCGGAGGCAGGAAAGAGGGATTGCTGGCTGGAATCGAGTAGCGCGCCAGATCAAGGAAGAAGCCGTAGTTACGGATGCTGCGACGAGCGCGCAACGCGGCGTCCCAAAGATAACCGGCGCCGGTTTCGCCGTCAGGTCCATCTGCCGCGGAAACATCGGCCGTTCCCGGCAGCAGGTCCGGATCGTTCGGCGTGAGCGGCAGAGCTGCTTTTCTTTCCGCCAGGGTGGCAAAGCCAACGTTGATGTTGCGGTTGGTGCCTTCGTAGTCGTAATTCAACCCACGGCCGGCATAGTTAATGGGCTCGGTTTTTTCGATGGAGTCTGCCGCCCGGGCTGAAGTGGTCCAGTTCCATCCGTCGCCTGAGACCTCGCCGCTGCAGTAAAAATTGTCGAGGTCGACGAATTGGCGGGCGACCTGGTGGAAGTTAGGAGTAATGGCCTCGGGAAATACTACGATCGAAGGATCGCCGTTACCTTTTTCCAGATCGCCAAGGATCTGATCATAGGTGCGGTTTTCTTTCACCACATAAATCACATGTTTGATGCTCTTGCGCAGCTCAGAGAATAACGCCGCGCTCTCATGCGCTTCTGCCGGACCGAAGTTGTTGTTCCTGGCTACCTGCTCGGTCAGGTCTTCAAGCTCATCGCCTTTGGGAACCGGCAGAGTGAGAAAGCCCGCCTTGGTGCGCTGCCAAACATATTCGTTGCTGGCGCTGCAGGCATTCTGCGACCCCGGAGCGATGGAAGGTGTGTTGCGGCAAGCATCCGGAACCGGCCCGGTATTGCTCTTGCCGTTTACAACGTAGAGAATCGCGCCGTTTTTGCTCAAGCTGACCGAATTGGGATACCACCCGGTGGGAATCAGGCCGATGACCCGGCTGTCGAGGTCGCCATCGCCATCTTCATCCAGGCGAATCACGGCAACCGAGTTGGTGCCGCCGTTGGTGACATAAAGGGTTTTCTCATCGGGCGAAAGCGCCAGGCTGGTAGGATTGGCGCCCTTGAAATCAGCTTCGTTGGCAAAAACATGTTTAGGCGCCGTTACTTTCAAATATGCGCGCACATGGTTTGAGGTGGTGTCGATGACCGCCACCCGGTCAGTTGTATCCAAGGCAGCGAACAAGGTGCTCTCAGCTTTGTTGAGGATCATCTTGAGCGGCTGCCCTTTTACAGGAATGCGCGTCGTAATAGTGGGTGTAGAGGTAGCAATGTTCACCCCAACAATCTCGCGGTCGCGGATACTGGAGACATAAGCAGTGTCGTTGCCCTTGATGGCAACCCAGAAGGGGAACTCACCGCCGGCGATGCCGGAATCGGCCGGGTTGTTCCTGCCCGGGCGCAGATCGAGTTCGTTGAGTTTGGTGCGCGTTTTGGTGCTTACGATGCTGATGGAATCATTTTCATAATTGGCAACAATCAGGCGGCTTCCATCCTGGGTGATGGCAATTCCCGCGGCCGCGGTGCCAACCAGGCCATCCGTGCCGATTCCGTGCGCAAGCGGAATGGCAGGCAGTGATTCGCTCCACACGCCTGCTTTCAAGTCGAATACGTGAATGTTGTCATCGCTGCCCCCGGTGACGTAAAACTCTGTGCCGTTCGGGTTCCACACAATTCCGTCAAAAGTATTGGGGACTTGCACCACCTGCTTCTTGACTGGAGGATGGACCGAGATATCGTAGACGAAAACATATTCATGGGAAGCGGCATTAACCTGCGAGCCGGTGGAATCGTTATTGAGGTTGTAGCCGCTGGTCAAGATCAATAAGGTGTTGCCATCCGGACTTGGTGCGGTGGTGACCGCGTGGTCGGCCACAAAATTGGCAAACGGGGCCGCAAGACCCGGGTTCAGGGATTGAAAAATCGAACCTTTGGCTGCTTCAGGGGTAATGGATTTTCCTGTGGGCAAAGGTTCAGCTGCCTTCATGCTCAGCGAAGCTGACACCAGGAAAGCCAGCGCGAAAATACTTTTTAGAAGCTGGGGAATCTTCATTTCATACCTCGTTCGGTTGGAATTGGGCTTAGGTTTAATGAAATTCGAACTGCAATCACTGAAGAGAGACAAACACTTACGCCAGAAAACTAATCAAATGGTGTTGAGAAGGTGTTAATCGTGAGTTAAATCTCAATGAATTTGTTCGGAAGGAATGAAAATTGAAATCTGGATTTCCACAGACGTTCATTGTCCCTTCGGCCACTCCTGTACTAATTACATACTCTGGTCAGTGCTTTGGGACACGAGGGCACTAGCTGAATGCGCTACTAATCACGGCGCCTGTTCCTGGATAAACGGCGTTGTCGATGATTGAGTTTTTCTAAAAACTGTCCCCAATGATTTTGATTTGACAGCGACAGCGCGCAATTATAAAAGCTTACGCGGTCATGATCTGGAGGGCTTGGCGCTTCGGGACGGAATTCAGGTACTGGCCCGCCGCAGGTTGTTCACTTTTGTGTGTTATCGCACTGGAAGAAATCCATCCCCATGCAGAACACACATCCCGCACCTGGGAATAACCGCGCCATATGCTTGCAATAAAAGCGATCACGCCACAAATTTGGCGTTGATTCCGGCGGTTCTGTTTTCCAACAATTCAGGCGGAAGTGGAGAACTAAGGAGCAATTCAAGATGCGACGTTTATCCTTGCCCAGAATAATATTGCTATGTACGTTAACCGTGACGGTCCTTGCCGCCCAAGCCACAGCACAGTGCGCGACCGGCGCCGGCGGCGGCGGATGGGTTAACACCCCCTTCGCAGCGCAAGCCGGAACTTTTACCGCTACGTTTGACGCCACACCTTCAGCTTCGCCCAGCAACAGCGTGGTTGCGCTGTCGAACGGTGCGCACACTGCCTACACGGGTTTTGCTTCCCTCATAGGATTCAACACCGCGGGCACGCTGAATGCGCGCAATGGGGGAGCCTATGCCGCCGATACCACCATCCACTACTCGGCCGGCGTAACTTACCACTTCCGGCTGGTAGTGAACGTGGGAACGCATACGTATTCCATCTTTGTTACTCCGGCGGGCGGAGCCGAGCAGACCCTGGGCAACAACTTCGCTTTTCGTACCGAACAGAACACAGTGACAAGACTCAACAATTATGGAATTTTTGTAGCTGCAGCCTCAGGTACGGTGGCGGTATGTAACTTCACAGTCTCGCCGTCAAATCCGCAGCCTGACTTTTCAATTGCGGCCACGCCCTCTTCCCAAACCGTAACTGCCGGCAATACTACGAGCTACACAGCGGAGGTCAGCGCAATTAGTGGGTTTAGTGGAACCGTTGCTCTGAGCGCCAGCGGCCTGCCCGCAGGGGCCACGGCCAGCTTCTCTCCGGCTTCTGTGAGCGGATCGGGCACGGCGACACTGATGATGACCACAGCAGGTTCAACGCCGCCAGGCAATTCCAACATTGTCATCACAGGTGTCAGCGGCAGTTTGACGCATACTGCAAGTGTGATTCTCTCGGTTACGCCGCCGGCGCAGCCGGATTTCTCCATCGCAGCCACACCGTCATCACAAACTGTAACCGCCGGCAGCAGCGCCGGCTACACCCTCCACATCAGCGCCATCGATGGCTTTAACAGCAACATAACCCTGAGCGCCACTGGCCTGCCCGCAGGCGCAACCGCCAGCTTCAATCCCGCTTCGGTGACCGGTCAGGGAACTTCCGCGCTGGCTATCGCTACCGCAGGTTCAACGCCCAACGGCTCTTCCACGGTTACAGTTACGGCGACGGGCGGCGGCATCGTCCATTCCACGACGGTCATGCTGGTTGTGGGCACAGATCCGGTAACGCGCGCGCGCCAGCTCGTCAATCGGATGACGCTCAGCGAAAAAATTACCGAGATGCACGGCGGTTCGGTGCAGCGCAGCGTAGATGGAGTTTCCAGATTGGGAATTCCGCAATTCAACATCAGCAACGGACCTGCCGGACTTACCCATGGCGGTCCAGGTCATCAGGGACCAGCGACCGCTCTGCCGGCTGCAATTGCGCTTGCGGCAACGTGGGATACCAGCCTAGCCCATCTCTACGGAACTATCCTCGGTGCGGAAGCCAAGGATCTCGCCAACGCTTTGCTGGAAGGACCGAACCTGAACATCTCTCGCGTGCCGCAAAACGGGCGCAACTTCGAGGCCCTCGGGGAAGATCCTTACCTGGTAAGCCAGATCGTGGTCAGTGACTGCCTGGGCATCCAGTCGCAAGGGGTAATCGCCGAACCCAAGCATTACGCCGCCAATAATCAGGAAACCAATCGCACCACCATTAACGAGATCATCGACGAGCGTACCTTGCGCGAGATTTATCTGCCGGGTTTTGAAGCGACGGTCAAGCAGGCGCACGCCGGAGCCTTCATGTGCGCCTACAACCGCGTCAATGGGACGTTCATGTGCGAAAACGGAATCCTGCAGAACCAGATATTGAAACAGGAGTGGGGATTCGACGGCTTCATCATTTCCGATTTCGGAGCCACGCATTCGACGGTCGCTTCCGCCAATAATGGGCTTGACCTGGAAATGCCCAGCGGGAAGTTCTTCGGCAGCGCTCTGCAGAATGCCGTGAACGCGGGCCAGGTTTCAATGGCCACTCTCGATGATCATCTGGTCCGGCGGTTCTCGACGATGATGCGCCTGGGCGTCTTCGATCATCCGCCGGGCAATACGCCGATCCCGGCGCAGCAGGATGGCGCCATCGCCCGGCAGATCGCCGAGGCGGGCACAGTTCTATTGCAGAACAACGGAGGACTGCTGCCGCTCAATGCCGCGACGTTGCACTCGATCGCGCTGATTGGGCCAGGCGCTACCGCGGCCAAAACCGGCGGCGGTGGAAGCTCCAGTGTTGCGCCGCTTTATACCGTCTCTCCGCTGACCGGCCTGCGAAACCGGGTTGGGGCTGGGGTCACCGTGAACCTTAACGACGGCAGCAATATTTCCAGCGCAGTGTCGCTCGCCCGCTCGGCAGACGTGGCGATTGTGATGGTGGCAGATAGCGAAGCCGAAGGCAGCGACCACTCCATTTCACTGAGCGGGAACCAGGACCAGTTGGTGCAGTCAGTCGCGGCTGCGAACCCGCGAACCGTGGTGGTGGTCAAGAGCGGATCGGCGGTGCTCATGCCGTGGGTCCACAGCGTTCCCGCTATAGTTGAGGCCTGGTATCCGGGCGAAGAAGATGGCAACGCTGTGGCCGCGGTGCTCTTCGGCGACGTGAATCCCTCGGGCAAGCTGCCAATGAGCTTCCCCGCCGCTCTTGCCGATCTGCCCACCAACACTGCCGCTCAGTGGCCCGGCGTCAACGGCGTGGCGCATTATTCCGAGGGGGTTTTCATGGGTTACCGCCACTATGACGCGCATAATATCCAGCCGCTGTTTGCCTTCGGCCATGGATTGTCATATACCAGCTTCTCGTACCAGAACCTGGCCATCGCTCCCGCCAGCTTTTCCTTTAATGGGAATCCCAACCAAACGGTGACTGTGGATTTCGACGTTACTAACATGGGAACTCGATTGGGCGCGGAGGTGGCGGAGCTTTATGTCGGTATCCCCTCGACTGCTGTGCCGGAGCCTCCGAAGTGGTTGAAGGGGTTCCAGAAGATACTGCTCACACCCGGGCAGACCGGGCACGTACAACTGCAGTTGGATGAGCGGTCGTTCGCATACTGGGATGTCACCAGCCACAGTTGGAAGGTCGCTCCTGGAACCTATCAGATTATTGTGGGAGCCTCTTCGCGCGACATCAGGCTGCAGGGGCAGGTGATGATTAATTAGCAGTTCAAAACCGGCCCCTGTGAATGGGCGCCTCGCAGGGGCCGGCACATTAGCAAAGCTCATGAAGCGCTCAACTCGCGCTCCTCCCACAGAGGCATTGTCCTTCGACCGATCGCATGATTCACCAGCAGACCGGCGGTCGACAGGAATGTATAGCTGCTCTAGTATCATTAATAGCTGCCAATGCAGCCGAGAGTCTCGCTTTTCGTCCCTTGTTTTGTAGATCAGCTCATGCCTGAAGTGGCGGTTGATACCGTCAAGGTGCTGCGGCGTATCGGCTACGCGGTCGAATTCCCTGAAGACCAGACCTGCTGCGGCCAGCCTGCCTTCAACAGCGGATACTGGAATGACGCGCGTCCCTGCGCCGAGAAGTTTGTTCGCGTGTTCAAGAGTGCTGAGGTGGTGGTTTGCCCTTCCGGTTCGTGCACGGCAATGGTCCGTAATTTCTATCCTGAGCTGCTTTCTTCCAGCGCATTGCGTACGGAAGCAATTGAGTTAGGACGACGCGTCTTTGAACTCTCAGAGTTTCTGGTGAAGGTGGCCGGAGTCACAGATGTCGGCGCGACATTTCCTTACACCGTGACCTACCACGCATCATGTCACGGATTGCGTGAGTTGCATTTAAAAGATGAACCCTTGCAGCTTCTGCGCAAAGTGAATGGACTCAAGCTGGTTGAAATGCCTCGCAAAGATGAATGCTGCGGCTTCGGCGGCGCCTTCGCCACTAAATTTGAGAGCATCTCCGCAGCCATGGGGGCTTCGAAAGTTGAAAGCGTTGCGGCAACCGAGGCCGAGTTCGTGACCGCGGTCGATCCCAGTTGCCTCTTGCATTTGCAAGGGGTTTTGAGCAAGCAAAAGGCGCGAGCGCGCGGAATACATCTGGCAAGCATTTTGGCGCGGGAAAGCGAAGTTAAACCGTGAGCGCTACACCGGCACAACGTTTTCTGCGCGATGCAGCAGTTAAATCTGCCGACCTGGTACATCGCGACATTATTCGCCTGGGCATGGATAACTATGACGCTTCGTTCCTCAAGGGAAAACCACGCTTCCGGGATTGGGAAGCCGCGCGGCGCAAAGCCCAGGAGATCAAGCGCGAGGCCATCAACCACCTGGACCGTTATCTTCTCCAGTTTGAAGAAAAAATCAAAGCTCGTGGTGGGCATGTTTTCTGGGCGGCCGATGCCGGCGAGGCCTGCGCTTATATTAAGGACCTGGCCGTCCGCAATGGCGTGCGTACGGTCGTCAAGTCCAAGTCCATGGTCACAGAAGAAATTCATCTCACCCCCGCGCTTGAACAAGCCGGCATGAAAGTCTGGGAGACCGATCTGGGGGAATACATTGTGCAACTGCGCAAGGAAGCGCCCTACCACATCGTCACGCCTGCGCTGCACCTGGATCGCCACCAGATCTCTGAGACATTTCGGGAAAAGCTGGGGGCTGATGTTCCTAATGACGACCCTGAAGGATTGGTCGCCGTGGCTCGCCGTACGCTGCGCGAGGCCTTCTTCGCCGCTGAGATGGGCATCACCGGCGCTAACTTTATCGTGGCCGATAGCGGCTTGGTCGCACTCTCCACTAACGAAGGCAACGCCCGCCTGTGTACCGCGCTTCCGCGCATACAGGTTGCGGTTACGGGAATTGAAAAGATCGTTCCCCACCTCGAAGACCTCGGCATTTTGTGGCCGGTGCTGGCGACCGCCGCTGGGGGCCAGGCCCTGACCACGTACAGCACACTGGTCGGAGGCCCACGCGCCGCGGGCGAGCCTGATGGTCCGGAAGAATTCCACGTGGTGCTGCTGGATAACGGACGCAGCAGCCTGCTGGCCGATGCCGAGCAGCGTGAGGTGCTGCACTGCATCCGCTGCGGAGCGTGCCTCAATGTATGTCCGGTTTTCGTGCGCATCGGAGGCCACAGCTACGGCACCACTTATTCCGGACCCATTGGCAGCGTGCTGACGCCACATTTGCGCGGTCCGCAATTTCAGCACCTCTCGTATGCATCGTCATTGTGCGGCGCTTGCACCAGTGTTTGTCCGGTAAAGATAGACCTTCACCATCATCTACTGCATAACCGCAGGAACGCCACAAGCGCGAAGCAAACAAAGTTGAGCGAAAGAGTGATGTTTCGCGGTTGGCGGCAGCTCATGCTTCATCCCAGGCTATATGCTCTTTCCGGCTGGCTGGGCCGCAAGAGCCTTCGCCTGCTCTACAGCATGGGACTCGCCGGCTCGATCTTCGATCCGCTGCGGGCATGGAACCGGCAGCGCTCGCCAGTCCCCTTACCGGCATTATCATTTCGCGAGCTTTGGAACAAAGAGCTGCGGCACAAAGACGTTGGACAGAGAGACGGCGAGAAAGACCTTAGGGGGAAAGACCTTGCCACCAAGTGAGAATCCCAGCCGCGAGCGGATTCTGGAGCGCATTCGCGCGGGGTTGCGCACGCCTGCTCCAGAGCTCTCCCAGGAAAATTCTGATGGCGTAATTTTCGAACCGGTCAAGAATCTGCTGGAGCGATTCCAGCATGAGTGCGCTGCCAACCTTACCGAATGCATGCTCACCACCGATGCAGCCGCCAGCTCTGAAGCGCTCACGAAGATTCTTAACTCGCTTCCGGCTGGAGAGATCTTTGTTCAGGACGCACTCCCACTGCGCCAGTTGATTGAACGCGCCTCTTTCTCGTCATCTTCGCCGCGCACCATTCGCTGGTCGAGCGAGGGTGCGCCGAACGAAGCTTCGCAGGCAACGATGACACTGGCTGAGGCTCTCATCGCGCAGACCGGATCGATCTTTGTCACATCATCCTGCGGCGGCCGCGGCGCCTCGGTAGTGGCTCCCTGCCACATTGTTTTCGCTACTGCCGCGCAGCTTGTTCCCGATCTTCAGACCGCGCTCGCTAGCGCCGCTGGCCAGGGTACGCTTGCGCATAATTCCTTTGCTTGTATCATCAGCGGCTCCAGCCGCACCGGCGACATCGAGAAAATTCTTGTGCAGGGCGCTCACGGGCCCAGAAGACTGGTTGTCATCCTCAAACAGGAAATGTAAGAAATCCAGTTTCGCTCGAGCTGATGGGGAAAGTTTTACAAGGGAATCTTCAAAGATAAGCTGCAACCCGCAGCGGCGCTGCAGAGGGCCCAAGTCGAGATGTGGAAGCAGAAGCGCTGGAATTCGCCTTATTACTGACAAAATAAATCTCTAATACTTCCCTCCAAAATAGCACTTCCTACTAGAGCGGAAGAACCTTGCCGCCTGCCGGCGTGTCAGGGCAGAAAGGCGGGAGGTTTTCTGATTCGGTTATTCCGCGGTGAGAAATTTCAGAGCATAGGAGACAAGGAAGAATAGCTGATGCACATTGCGTTGCTTGGTAATGTGCCATCGTCTTAGGATGGCGCACAATTCCAATAATCCGGCCACGCCCAGCGTAAGCTGCGGAGCAAGTGCAGCCGGGAATTTGGAAATCAGCGAGAGGGCGGGAAAGGCCGGTTCAACAGGACCAGTTTCTTTACCGACAGGCGAAGGGGGGAAGCCTGCGTGGCCCATAGTCAACGAGAGACGGCGCTGCAATACCTGCTGGGAGAGCTGCCGGAACAGCATGCGATGGAATTTGAAGAGCAGTGGTTTGCCGGCGATAATTTGTTTGAAGAAACATCTGCGCTGGAAAACGAGTTGGTGGATTCTTTTATCCGGGGCGAGCTTTCAGAAGCCCAACGACGACAGTTTGAAAAGGGCTATCTGGTTTCTCCAGCGAGGCGGGCAAACCTGGAATTTTCCAGGTTGCTGGCCGAGCACATTTCTGCTGCGAGGCTAAGTGTTGCCACTACGAGACCGAATCCAGTCTCCACTTTCCTGTTTTTCCAAGCTTGGTCCAGGCGATTCGCATGGGCAATGGCGGTTGTTGTTATCGTGGGCATCTCGGGCATTATGGTTGTAAACCGCCGGCTGCGCCATGAACTGGATTCCATGAGCGCGCGACAGGCAGAATTCCAACACCAGGAACAGAGCCTCCACCAGGAAATTCTTCAACTCCAGTCCCTGCTGCATCCCAGCGGTGTCGGCCCGCGGAAAACATCAGGCCCCAAGACAACTTCTTTGTTCTTGTTGCCGGGGACCAGCCGCAGCGGTGGATATATCCACAAAATTGTGATTGCTTCCGTGTCGCCGTCGGTACAGATTCACCTCTATCTTCAGCACGACGATTATGGCAGCTATCGCGCCATCATCGAGGATGCGAAGGGACGGCCAATCTGGAAAAACAACGATGAATTAAAAAGCCAGGCGGGAGCGCAGAACAGCAGAATCGTCACCATAAAGATGACATCCTCTATTCTTCCTAATGGCGACTACCTGATCAAGCTTGAGGGTAAGGGCGCCCACGGTGATTTTGAAGGGGTAGAAGACTACCAGTTCCAAGTCGTAAGACGCTGAGCAGCCAGCACTTAATCTTTGAAGAAGTAAGTGATCTAGAATCCCCAGTCCGTCATATAATCTTTACAGGCGGAACAGCCAAGGCGGTTACTCTTTAAATAACCATCTGAAGGGCAATTCCGAGGTTAACAGGACAAGCGGAGTGCCGGGCAGCAAACGGCTACTGCTTGTCGTTTTTGTCTAATCTTGTTTCAAAGATTGAACCATGAGCATTGAGAACAAAACCAAGCTGCACTATCCCTTATTGAAGGTGCCGGAGGCGCAGGGATTGTACTGCCCGCGGCACGAGCACGACGCCTGCGGTATCGGCTTCGTCGCTAACATTGACGGCCAGAAGTCTCACGACATCGTGCTGAAGGGTATCCAGGTGCTGATCAACCTTACCCATCGCGGCGCGTGCGGTTGCGATCCGGAGACAGGCGATGGCGCGGGCATTCTCATTCAGATCCCACACGCTTTCTTCGCCCGCGAATGCGCCCGCCTTGGCTTCACCCTGCCCGCGCCCGGCGAGTACGGCGTAGGAATGATATTTCTTCCGGTTGATCCGCAGGAGCGCATGTTGTGCGCCGGCATCCTCGAAAGGATTGCCAAAGAAGAAGGACTCATGGTGCTCGGCTGGCGCGACACACCCATTGATGGCAGCATGATCGGCCGCGTGGCGCGCAATTCGCAACCTTATATAGAGCAGATATTCATCCGCCGCGCCGCTGGAATGGACCAGGATGCGCTGGAACGCAAACTCTATGTGGTCCGCAAGCGCGCCGAAGCCGCGGTTGCCGAATCTGACCTGAACGAAAAAGAATTCTTTTACGTGCCTTCTCTGTCTTCGCGGACGATCGTCTATAAGGGATTGTTGCTAGCGCCGCAGATCACGCACTTTTACACCGAGCTCTCGAATGCGGATGTCACCAGCGCATTGTGCCTGGTGCATCAGCGCTTTTCTACCAACACGTTTCCGAGTTGGCAACTGGCCCATCCTTATCGCTACGTCTGCCACAACGGAGAAATCAACACACTGCGGGGAAATGCGAACTGGATGTACGCCCGGCAATCTGTGCTCGCCTCGCCGCTATTCGGCGATGACATGAAGAAGCTGTTCCCCATCATTACCGCCGGCGGCAGCGACTCGGCCATGCTCGACAACGCGGTGGAACTTCTTACCTTGTCAGGACGCAGCATTCCGCATGTAATGGCCATGCTGATTCCGGAGGCGTGGGAGCGCGACGGCACCATGCCGGAGGACGTGAAAGCATTTTACGAATACCACGCCTCCCTGATGGAGCCATGGGATGGACCTGCTGCCGTAGCATTCACCGACGGACGCATCATCGGCGCCAAGCTTGACCGCAACGGGCTGAGGCCCGGTCGCTACCTGGTGACGCATGATGGGCTGGTGGTCATGGCGTCTGAGTCAGGTGTGCTCCCGATCAAGCCAGAAGAGATTCGTATGAAAGGGCGGCTTGCTCCTGGCCGTATGCTGCTGGTGGATACCGAAGGCAAGCGCCTGATTTCCGACGAGGAGATGAAAACACAGCTGGCCGCGCGGCAACCTTATGCCCAATGGATCAAGGAAAACCAGATCACGCTCGATCATCTTCCCAGTCCGCGGCACGTGCACTCGCTTGATCATGGAACGTTGCTGACGCGACAGCGCGCCTTTGGCTACACGGATGAAGACCTGAAAACCATCCTGCATCCCGCGGCCCTGAAGGCGGAAGAGCCGGTCGGGTCTATGGGCACCGACACGCCACTGGCTTGCCTGTCTGATATCCCGCAATTACTGTTTAACTACTTTAAGCAGACCTTTGCCCAGGTGACCAATCCCGCAATCGATCCCATTCGGGAAGACCTGGTAATGTCGCTGAGCAGTTACATCGGCTCTGAAGGAAACATCCTCGACGAGAAGGCGAAAAATTGCCACACGCTGAAGCTGCGGCATCCCATCATCTCCAACTGGAGGCTGGAAAAATTGCGCCGCGTAAGCTGGGGCGACTTCCTGGCCACCACACTGCCGACGCTGTTCCGCGTGGAAGGCGGAGAAGAAGAGCTGGCCAAGTCCATCGATTCGCTTTGCCGCCGCGCCTCGCTGGCGATCAAGTCGGGATATACGTTGCTCATTCTCTCTGACCGCGGCGTGGATGAAGAGCATGCTCCCATTCCCAGCCTGCTGGCGCTCTCGGCGGTGCACAACCATCTGGTCCGCGAAAAGACACGCAACCAGGTGGCGCTGATCGTGGAATCGGGCGAGCCGCGCGAGGTCATGCATTTTGCCCTGCTGCTCGGCTACGGAGCCAGCGCGGTGAACCCGTATCTCGCCATCGAAACGCTGGAAGATGTGTTCAAAGACGGCGCGTTTCCGGCAGACTACACTTGGGACAAGGTTTTCAAGAATTACATGAAGGCCATTGACAAGGGCTTGCTGAAGACTTTTTCCAAAATGGGAATCTCGACCCTGCAGAGCTATCAGGGCGCGCAGATCTTCGAAGCCATCGGCTTGAATCGGTCGCTGGTGGAGCGCTACTTTACGGGTACGGCGTCACGAATCGAAGGCGTGAGCATGGCTGTGCTGGCGCGTGAAGCTCTTATGAAACATCAGTTCGCCATGCAGCCACGCAGCGAATCGGAGACCGAACTTCGCGTGGGCGGCGAGTACCAATACCGGGTGCGCGGTGAACGCCACCTTCTGAATCCGCTGACCGTCAGCAAGCTGCAACACGCGGTGCAGCAGTCGAAGTTCGAAACATTTCAGGAGTTCGCGAACATCGTGAACCAGCAGAACCGCGACTTCCTGATGTTGCGCGGCATGCTCGATTTGAAGCCGGCCGGCGATCCTATTCCGCTGAACGACGTTGAGCCCGCCTCAGAAATCGTGAAGCGCTTTGCCACCGGCGCTATGTCTTTCGGTTCGATCAGCAAAGAGGCGCATGAAACGCTGGCCATTGCCATGAACCGGATTGGCGGCAAATCCAATACCGGCGAGGGTGGCGAGGACGAAGCCCGATTCATACCCGATGCCAACGGAGATTTACGGCGCAGCGCCATCAAGCAGGTGGCCTCGGCCCGCTTCGGCGTCACCACCAATTATCTTGTGAACGCCGACGACCTGCAGATCAAGATCGCACAAGGGGCCAAGCCCGGCGAAGGCGGACAGTTGCCAGGACACAAAGTGGATGAAGTCATCGCGCGCGTGCGGCACTCGATTCCCGGAGTGGGGCTGATTTCTCCGCCTCCGCACCACGATATTTATTCGATCGAAGATCTGTCGCAGCTTATCCATGATCTGAAAAACGCCAATCCGAAGGCGCGCATTTCGGTGAAGCTCGTTGCCGAGGTTGGCGTAGGAACGGTAGCTGCGGGCGTGGCCAAGGCCAAGGCAGACGTGATCCTTATCAGTGGTTACGACGGCGGCACGGGCGCTTCGCCCATCAGCTCGATTCGCCACGCCGGCATTCCCTGGGAGCTCGGACTTTCAGAGACGCAGCAGGTTCTGGTGCTCAACGACCTGCGCAGCCGAGTGCGGTTGCAGGCCGATGGCAAACTCCAGACCGGACGCGACGTGGCCATTGCGGCGCTGCTCGGAGCCGAAGAGTTCGGCTTCTCCACCGCGCCCCTCATTTCCATGGGATGCATCATGATGCGCAAGTGCCATCTGAACACTTGTCCTGTGGGGGTGGCTACGCAGGACCCTGAGCTGCGCAAGAAGTTTCACGGTACGCCAGAAAACGTGATCAACTTCTTTTTCTTCGTTGCCGAAGATCTGCGCAGAATCATGGCCGAGCTTGGCTTCCGCACCGTCAATGAGATGGTTGGACGGGTTGATTGCCTGGTTCAGCGCAAAGACGTGACCCACTGGAAGGCCGCGGGAATCGATCTGTCTTCAATTCTCTACGATCCGCCGGTGCCCAGCCATGTGGGCCGCCGCTCGTTGCAGGCGCAAGATCATGCGCTCGACAAGGCGCTCGATTGCAAGCTGATCGAGATGACGCAAGAGGCCATTGAGAACCGCACGCCGGTTGTGCTCAGCATGCCTATCCGCAATATTCATCGCACCGTGGGCACTATGCTGAGTGGAGAGATTGCGCGGCGTTATGGTTCGGCAGGCTTGCCGGAAGATACCATTCGCGTGGACTTCACCGGTTGCGCCGGGCAGAGCTTTGGCGCTTTTCTGGCAAAAGGAGTCACGCTGGCTTTGGAAGGCGATGCCAACGATTACGTTGGTAAAGGGCTCTCGGGCGGCAGGCTGATCATCCGGCATCCGCGCAAATCTGAGTTTGTGCCGGAAGAGAACATTCTGGTCGGCAACGTCTGTCTCTACGGCGCCACCAGCGGCGAGGCTTACTTCGGCGGTATGGCGGGCGAGCGTTTCGCTGTCCGCAACTCAGGGGCTACCGCCGTGGTGGAGGGCGTGGGCGACCACGGCTGCGAGTACATGACGAATGGCTTGGTGGTCGTGCTCGGGCGCACCGGACGAAACTTTGCGGCCGGTATGACCGGCGGCATTGCCTACGTTCTGGACCGTGCCGAAGATTTCGCAACCGTTCGTTGCAATCGGAGCGAAGTGGACCTGGCGCCGGTAACCAACCCGAAAGACATCGAAATTCTGTATCAGCTTATTGTTCGGCACAGCGAATACACAGGCAGCCCGCAGGCAAAGTGGATCCTCGATCATTGGGACGATATGCTTTCAAAATTTATCCAGGTATTCCCCCACGAATACAAACGCGTGCTCGGAATACCGCGGATCACGGTCCCGGCCGTTGATGCTGTTGTCGCTGAGGCAGCTAAAGTTGAAGCCGATAAACAGGTGAGGGGGCAGGTAAGCGGTGGGTAAAGTCACAGGGTTTAAGGAATATACGCGCGAAGTTCCGGTGCGCCGCTCCGTCGAGGAGCGCGTGAATGACTACTTTGAGGTCTACCAGCCTTTCCCAGAGGATAAGGTGCGCACGCAGGCGGCGCGCTGCATGGATTGCGGCATTCCGTTCTGCCACACCGGTTGTCCGGTGAGCAACATCATTCCCGACTGGAATGACCTCGCCTATCGCGGCCATTGGCACGAGGCCATTCGTGTGCTGCACTCCACAAACAATTTTCCTGAATTCACCGGGCGCATCTGCCCCGCGCCCTGCGAAGCCGCATGCGTGCTGGGCATCAACGAGCCCGCGGTCACGATCAAAGTGATCGAAAAGACCATCGTCGAGCGCGCCTGGCAGGAAGGCTGGATCAAGCCTGAGCCTCCTGAGAGCCGCACGGAAAAACGGGTCGCGATCGTCGGCTCAGGCCCCGCAGGTCTGGCCGCGGCGCAGCAACTGAATCGCGCCGGCCACTGGGTCACGGTTTTCGAGAAGGCAGACCGCATTGGCGGCCTGCTGCGCTATGGCATCCCTGATTTCAAGATGGAAAAACATATCGTCGACCGGCGGCTGGAACAGATGGCGGCCGAAGGCGTGCGCTTCCAGACAAAAGCCCACGTAGGTGGCGATATTCCCGCAACCGACCTGCACAAGGAATTTAATGCCATCCTGCTGACTGGCGGCGCTGAGAATCCGCGCGACCTGAATGTGCCGGGCCGCGAACTTAAGGGAATCCATTTCGCCATGGAGTTCCTACCGCAGCAGAACAAGCGCAACGCAGGCGACAGTGTTCCCAACCAGATTCTCGCTACCGGCAAGCATGTCATCATCATCGGCGGAGGCGACACCGGCGCCGACTGCCTGGGTACCAGCCACCGGCAAAAAGCGAAGTCCATCAAGCAGTTCGAGATCATGCCTACGCCGCCGGCCGAGCGCGCCTCCAGCACGCCGTGGCCCCTGTGGCCGCTGCAACTACGCAGCGAAAGCTCGCATGAAGAAGGCGGACTGCGCGATTGGGCAGTAGCCACCACCAGCTTCAGCGGCGAAAACGGTGAAGTGAAAAAACTGCACGCAGTACGCGTGGGTCCGCCGCCGAAGTTCGAGCCCATGCCTGGAACCGAATTCAGCGTGGATGCCGAGTTGGTCCTGCTGGCGCTCGGTTTCACCGGCCCGGTAAAGTCTGGCATGATCGAACAGTTTGGCTTGGAGCTGGATTCGCGCGGTAATGTGGCCACAAAGCCGAACTACATGAGTTCAGT
Organism: Terriglobales bacterium; assembly: GCA_035651775.1. Lineage (GTDB taxonomy): Bacteria > Acidobacteriota > Terriglobia > Terriglobales > Acidobacteriaceae > QIAW01. Next base: position 4,358 of record DASREY010000089.1, on the reverse strand, counting down.
GCCTGGAATCTTTGCCGCCGGCGACATGCGCCGCGGGCAATCTCTGGTCGTGTGGGCAATCGCCGAAGGCCGCAACGCCGCTAAAGCTGTGGACGAATACCTGATGGGCAGAAGCCAATTGCAGTAGGCCAAATACTATATCCACCACCGTGGAAGAGCACGGCTTCCTACATGAGAAAACAGCCGCCTCCCGTCAGGAACGACCGCAATCGTAAGTCGAATCTACTTGCTTCGCGCCAGCCTGATATCCACATCCCAGGAATGATTGTCGGCACTACGAAAGGCGTGGCCTCTGCCCTCCATTACATCTCCCTTGATGTCGAGATCGACTGTCCAGTTTACGGAGCCTTTGGGGCCTCCCGTCGCCGTCGCCGTGAATTTCATATGGTTTCCGTTCAGGATAATGTTCTGCATCGGCGTGGCATGAGCTTCGGTATCGCCTCCCACACCGGTGACTTTGTCTCCATTTTGCTCAAGGTGCAGATAGAGCGTGCCATGTCCTACCCTTCCGTCAGGCAGTTTTTCTGATAGTTGCCCAGCCCATATGCCGCTGACATTGGGCTGGCCGGTGGCAGAGCTGGCCGCATCTTCGCGCCCGGCAGCCAGAGCAAAGTTGTAGCCCACCGCGCAGGTTGCCAATAAGATCACAATGCTCACGGTCAATACCCCTGCCGCAGCGCGAGCAGTAAGACGGGGTGTTTTGTCGATAAGTTGCATGATGCGTTCCTCCAAATTGCTTCCATCAAAAACGCCTAAGGCTGGGCTGTTGGCCACTGGAGCGGAAGGCGGCTGGGGCAATGCGCGGGCAAGGCTCACCAGTGCGCGAGCATAGCCGGTTGGGCTTTCAAGACAGCATGCGGCAATTTCGTCGCAGGCCGCCTCGCGGGTTCGTTCGATGTGCCGCTTCATCCATAGAACAAGGGGATGAAAAGCCACAGGAAGCGACACGATTTCGTAGAGTATGTTCAGCAGATAGTCGTGCCTCAAGATGTGGACAAGCTCATGACTGATAGCTACGCGCAGCTCATCATCGGAAGCAGTTTGCAGCAAGGCTTGAGGCAAGACCACAATGGGTCGAAAGACCCCGGCGGTGAAGGGAACTATGGAGGCTGCCGAACATAAAATGGAGATAGAGCCTGAACGGGCTCCCAGTATACGCTGGCATTCTTCAGCAACCGAAGCCGCGCGGGTAATCGAAGCCCCACAGTATGAAATTGGCTTGGCGTCAGTGGCTTCGAGCATCTGCCAGGTATTTCGCCAACGCAGGGCCAAACGTCCCAAACGATACGCTAAAAACAAAAGGTAGAAGACCAAGAGCGTAGATAACAGCAAACGAACGCCGGAGAAGCTGGGGATTGTGCTGCTGCCAGCCACTCCCTCGCCATCGAGCCACAGACTGCTGTCGATCTTTTGCCGGAATTCATCGATCTGGCTCAACCGCACAGATTGCAGAGGCAAACCGTGTCCGTCTACAAGTAAGAGACTGAGCAACGGTAACAGCGTGCTCGCCAAAAGTGCCAGTACCCAGATGACATGCCGCATCCATACCCGGGCGCGCCGCGCAAGCAGGAGGCAGGCCGAGGTAATCATCGCCACCAGGCAAATCTGCCAGGCGGCATTCAACAGAAACGTCATCAGTGCATGAAAGACCGCCATGTGTCACCTCTTTTTCCCGTATGCCTCGGATTGTTCGATCAGCCGAGTCAGTTCCCCGAGTTTTTCGGCGGAAAGCTGGCGGCTTTCCACCAGGCTCATGACCAGACTTTCGGCAGAGCCTCCGAAAAAGCGCTTCAACACATCGCGCAACGCGACATTGGTCGCTTTCTTGCGGCTTAAAGCCGGAGCGTATTCATAGGCTTTGCCTTTCAAAATACGCGTCACTTTGCCCTTGCGGTACAACACGGTGAGCATGGTCTGCAGGGTGGTATACGCGAACTTTTGCTCCGGCTGTATCTTCTCGAGCACTTGTTGCACAGTTGCCGGGCCCAATTTCCAGAGCACATCCATGATGCGCAATTCCAAGCGGGTCAGTGAACCACTCGGCTGCTTTCGTCCCATTGCAGATCCTCCTACTAAAATGTTAGTAGGAGTAGACCACGGCTGGAGCGCCTTGTCAACTAAATTGTTAGTAGGAAAACAAAGATAGCGGTTTCAAAAACCAGATTGCGCGACCTGCTGCCTTCGCACAGAGTCTCTTCATGCAACGGAGAAATCAGACAATTTTGAACCGGGGTTGCGACCGGCCCCCAATTTCCAGTTCCAACATCCCAAAATTGCACAAACCCATAACGGAAATTTCCACAACGTGTGCGGCCATGATGACGCTTGTCAACAAGAACGGCTTCTGCTATAGAAACATCATATGGAATTGCTGAGCATGCAGAATCATTACATGGTCGTTTGTGAGGACAAGAGTCTGGTCATCTCAGTGGCCAGGGCTTTGGGCAAAGCGGTCAAGCGGGTTGAAGACCTGGGCTATACGGTCGTGGCTGCGCGAGGGCCGCTGAGCGTAAGAGATATTGAGGAATATGAAGCAAACATCACCTGTTTCCGCGTAGATGAATTGGAAAAGGCTCATCAGAAGTTTAATGCTTAGTACTTATTCGTGCCATTAGCATGCCCCATACATTGGGCTTCAGCCTCTGAGTTAATTCTCTCCGCGAGTCCGCCAGCGTTTTATTAAACAAGCTAGAATGCTTAAGTAAGGAAGTCGCAATCGCCAATCCGGTATCAAATCCTTTCAATCTCGAATGATTGTCACCCATCATTAATTTCTTAGAGCTAAAGGCCAACAGCGTTTCAGAATGCGGGGCTTATGCCCATGAGGTCTTTGAAAATTCGCGGTTTTGTTAATCGAAGCCAGTTTTGAGCTGCGGAGCGCCGTAGAATAGCCTACTCACCGCCACCTTAGCTCATCTGCATGTCTCTGATTATTCATGAACTTAGCTCTACACCCCTGGCGCGCAAGGGGGCCCCCGGCATTCTAAAAAAATTGATTCAGATACACTTTGTCGATCAGGCGTATGTCATTCGTCGTATCTGATGAATGGGCAAGGAGGCCCGGCGAGGATGCAATATCTGCTGCTTATCTACGGAAACGAAAGTTACTGGAGCAAACTGAGTGAAGCCGAACAGAAGACGATCATGCAAGAATATATGGACTTCAGCAAAAGCATCGCCCAGAGCGGCCACTATAAAGGAGGGAATGAACTCGACCGCATTGCCACGGCATCGACGGTGCGCTTGCGCAACGGCAAACGGATGACAACCGACGGGCCATTTGCCGAAACCAAGGAGCAACTCGGCGGATACTACCTCATTGAGGCCAAAGATCAGAACGAAGCCGAAGCCATTGCAGAACGGATTCCCACCGCGCGCTGGGGATCGATTGAAGTAAGGCCGATCATTCCACATAATCTGCCCGGCTAATCGAAACAGATTTCGGCGTGTTGTGCAGCGCCCGCTGACGCAGCAGGACGCATGCATTGAAAAATGAGGTAAAGGCTATTTCGCTGATGCCAGGCGAGCTTGCGGAAATTCCTCTTCAGACCTTCGCCGTTTTCATTGACCTGCGGCTGGCTGAGGGCCCGCCTTTGACCTGCTCTTTCAGAGCATCCCAGTTGCGATTGTTGGCCAGCACGAGAAGTTCGATCTGCCATTCTCTCCATCGCGACTCTATTTCCTGGCAGAGCTGTTTGGCCAACTGCGCATCATCGACTGTAGTGAATCTTGAGTCAAACATTGCTGTCGACTCCGTGCGAAGGCTGTTCAGGCTGTCGAACGCAAAGGATACTTACCTGCGCAATGATGCCGAGGCCAAAACGAGAACGATAATTACCTGAGCGCCGATTCCCTAAGAGAACGTCTAAAGAATTTGCTGACATTTAAGACTCCAAAGGGGGCAAAATTCAGGGGGTAAAAAAGAGGGATGAACCTGCGTTAATTTCTCACGGCTCGGCGTGCCTAACAAGTTACGATCGTAACAATAATTGTTAAGGGGTAACGCATGTGACAACCAAATCGACAGCATCCCCCGAAGATCGAAGCGATTATTTATCCTGGGTGACAGGTACCGACCGGTGATTGATATTGATTCTAAAAGGTTTAAGCCTATTGATACGGATCAATCAAGTTCCGCCCTGATGGGCGGGTTGCCATCAGTTTAGCAAGGGGTTATTGGAGTACAGGTTACCAGGTTACTAGAGTAACGTTGCGTTTTACGGTAGATAAACCCTATGCTATCAACATAGACCCCAAGGCTTTCATGACTTTGAAAGTCCCCCAGAGTCCCCCCGTAGTTCCCCCGCAAGATTTACGGAAACTAGCTTCCGGGACAGGGTGCAAAAATGATCACACAA
>DASREY010000088.1:0-13093 GCA_035651775.1 Terriglobales bacterium | reverse complement strand
AAGATGCTGATGTTCGCTCACGGGTTCAACATTCGTTATGGCACAGTCAATCCGCCGCCCAAGGTGGATGTCACCATGGTCGCGCCCAAATCGCCGGGCCACCGCGTGCGTGAGCTTTATGTGGAAGGCAGCGGCACGCCGGCGCTCTTCGCCGTTCATCAGGATGCCACCGGCAAGGCCCATGCCATGACTCTTTCCTATGCGAAAGGGCTCGGATGCGCGCGCGCTGGCGTGCTGGAAACCACGTTTGCCGAAGAAACAGAGACTGATTTGTTTGGCGAGCAGGCCGTGCTCTGCGGCGGCGTGAGCCATCTTATCCGCGCCGGTTTTGAGACCCTGGTTGAAGCTGGCTACCAGCCTGAACTTGCTTACTTCGAATGCATGCATGAACTCAAGCTGATTGTTGACCTGATGTATCGCGGCGGGTTGAGCTATATGCGTTACTCGGTAAGCGACACCGCCGAATACGGAGACTACACCGCTGGTCCGCGGCTGATTACCGAGCAGACCCGGCAGGTCATGAAACAATTGCTGAAAGAGATACAGAACGGCACATTCGCCAAAAAGTGGATCGCTGAAAATGAAGCTGGCGGCAAATGGTTTTATGAAAAGCGCGATCAGGAACAGGACCAGCAAATTGAACGCGTTGGCGAAGAGCTGCGCGACATGATGTCGTTCCTGAATCCGGTGAAAGTAAAGAAAGGGAAGCTGCTGAACACGGTTTCAGCTTAGGCGGTTTTGGCGCGGCATGTTAGCATGATTGAAATCAGTAAAATTGGATTTGAAAGCTTATGGATTTCGATCAGCTTAATACATTTGTTGAAGTCGCCAAGCTAGGCAGTTTTTCCCGTGCTGCAGAAAAAGTACTGCGTTCCCAGCCGGCGGTGAGCGCCCAGATCCGGCAACTGGAGCAGGAGTACGGCCATCGGCTCTTTGATCGTACCGCTAAATCGGTGCGGCTTACCCCGGCCGGTGAGGTGATTCTCGAGTATGCCCGCCAGCTATTGGCGCTGCGCGGGCACTCGTTGCGCGCGGTGGCCGAGCGCAACGGAGTCCCCGTCGGCACGCTTTCCATCGGCGCCAACGAGGGCACATTCCTTTATGTGCTTCCCAAGGTATTTGCCAAATACCACAAGATGTTTCCCAAGATTCGGATCAGCGTCTATCGCAACTTCACTCATAAAGTCATAGAAAAAGTGGAGGATGGGGCCCTTGACCTCGGCGTTGTGACCCTGCCTGTCAAATCGCCAAGCCTTAACGTCGTTCCTCTTTTTAAGGACCGGGTGTTGCTTATGGTCGGCTCCGGCAGTCCGCTTTTTAGCAAGCGTTCGGTCACAATGGAAGAGCTGGCGCAACAACCGCTGATTATTCCCAAGACAGGATCAACCCGGAAACTGATCGAAAAGAACCTGCGGCCCTACAGGGAGAACCTGAATGTCACCATGGAACTCACCAGTTTGACCATGATCAAACGTTTCGTGGGCGCCGGCTTCGGCGTTTCTTTGATCAGCTCGACCTTTGCCCGTGAAAATGTGCGCCGCGGCGATGTGAAGCTTTTGAAGATCGAAGGGCTCGACATATGGCGCGAGTTGGGGCTCATTTTCCAGAAGCACCGCAGCCTTCCCCGTGCAGCTTCAACCTTTGCCGAGTTGGCCCGCAAAGAACTTACCTCGAAAACACAGCCGGCAGAAGATTAAGTCATTGCATCTTTCAGGCTGCACTAGCCAAGCCTTGCGCTCTCGCACTATCATGGATTGCTCTTTGTGAGCGGGCCTTGTCATGATGAATATGCCCATTTTTGATACGAGGTAAATACAAATCCATGAATCGACGCGAAATCTGTTCTCTGCTTCCAGCTGCTTTGGCCCTCAACGCTTTAGCTCTGTCTGCTGAGGGGCCTTCTTTGCCTTCCATTACGATTCCATTCGATCAATTGCCTGTAGAAAAGGGCAAAGGCGCGCAGTTTCGCCAGATTATGAAAGGCAAGCTGGCTACCGGAGAAGCGGTTGAGATGCACGAAACCACGCTTGAACCTGGGGGAGCGCCACATGCAGCTCATCACCACGAACACAGCGAAGTCTGGCTGGTTCGGGAAGGGACGATCGAAATTACGATCAATGGCACACCTCATATCTTAGGCCCGGGCGGGGCCGGTTATGTCGCTTCGAATGAGGAGCACGGAGTCAAAAATGCGGGTTCGACTCCTGCGACTTACTTTGTGGTTGCCATGGGCCCTGGAGCTGACAGCTTCACTCCTCCCCAGGTATTGAATAAAGGTACTGCAAAGCCCGGACTGTGAAACGTTAGCCAGGTCATGCCGTGCGCGCTGGCCTGGCTGAGTTTTTCTGAGGATTCTGTACTTCCTATCGAACTGCATTTCGTCGCTGACTTTTATCAGGGTCAGAGCATTTCCCCATGGTGCTTACGGATTCACGCTCACAATCGCCGGATGTAATTCCCATGCCGTAGCTACATATTGCGATCCACGCTTATGCGGAAAATCTTCAAACGCCAGACCCTGGACTGATACCGCGAGCGCCTGCGGCAGTTCGCCTCCTTGCGATTGCGTGAGGGTAAAGCCGTGTTGCGCAAGCTGCGCCTGAATTTGTCCACGGGCTGGGCAATATTCCGAGTCTACCGGCGTCTCCACAATCACGCGGGGCGCTGTCTTGTCGGGAACATCCGAAAGCTCCATGTGTATGTCGCAGTCACCGGGTTCAACTGCTGCCGATTGCAGGTAAGCCAGCGAGATGTGGAACAGTTGCAGTTCGCGTCCACTGCGAGGCGCATCGAACGCTGGCGCTGGCGAACTCTGCTGCCAACCTAAGATTGTGGCGACTGTGATCTCCTGCGGCGTGTCACCGGGCAGTGGAACATGCTTGGCGTTGTGACGATAGTCAGCAGAGTCAGGCTCCAAGGGTGTGCAGTTGCATAGCACGCTCGGAGTTGGAGTAGGAGTAGGGTTAGGAGCAGGATTGGAAATGGGGATGGGATTAGGTTTAGGTGGCGAAAAATTTGTCCCGGTCCCGCACGATAAGGCAGCTATTACAACGGCGAATTCGACGAGGATCCCCAGTTTTTTCCAGGGGATCCATTTTGTCATGCTTACTTGGATGTAGAGTTCTTAGCCGAGGTTTGCGGCTTCGGCGAAAATCGAAAACTGCTGGTCCGAGCAGCCGCTCAACCGGTGCTCGTCGTCAATTCAGTTTGCTGGCCCCAAATTGGGTGCAAGCTGTGCGAATATGCGGGCTTTTCAGCGCAATCCGACGGTGCCTTTGCAGGCGTCAATTAGCTTGGCGGAATCGTATCCGATGCCATCTTTGAAGACCGTCTCAACCTTCTCAATGTCAGAAATCTTAGCTGCGGGGTCGCCGTAAATCACAACCAGGTCGGCGGCCTTCCCGGCGGCGATCGTGCCAATGCTGTTATCGCGGCCGAGGAACCGGGCGCCGTTCTCGGTTGCGATGTGAATCGCTTCAGCCGGAGTAAAACCCGCGTCTACCAGAAGTTCCAGTTCTAGCCAGTCTCCGAAGCCGGGCAAGGTGCCGCCGTTGCCAGTCGGGTCAGGACCGGCGAGCAGCAACCCGCCGGCTTTAACGAAGGCGTATTCGAACTCCATCTCTTTCTTGATCAATCCGGTTGTTCTTGTGTTTGCTTCGGGCGTGATGCGGGCGCGCGCAGTGAGGAAGCTTTGGCGTTGGGTCACGCTCATGGCTTCGAGCGCGCGCGGGTTGGGCGGCGCGTTCACAGTAGACGCGGCGAACACCGGAAGCGTGGAGGTAACGGCAACATGATGGGCAACGAGGTTCTGGATAAGCCCGTGCACCTCCGGACCATTGATATCCAGCTTGGCCCAGGCGGTTCCGGTTGAGGTCGCCGGACATTTGTCTGGTTTCTTATCGGCAAGAAATTCGGTATCGGTAAACACCGGCCCATGTTCAAAATCATCGATGCCCATCGCGATTGCTTCCGGCCATGTAACCGAGCACAGGTGGCCGGTAAGTTTAAAGCTCAATTTGTGCGCCTCCTGGATGGCGGCTGCGAGTTCGTCGCGCGTGATGTACATATACGCCTTGAACGAGGTGGCGCCCTCTTGCGCCCAGAACTCCACCATGCGCCTGGCATCATCGGCATCCTTAAGCTGATGCATCTGGCCGAAGATGGATCCCTCGCCTTCAAGGTAGGGCGCACTGGCGTCCATATGCGGGCCGGGCATCTGTCCGGCATCGATCCTGTGTTTTACCTCGAAATCGGTAAAGCCTTCGACATTGCCGGTGGTGCGCAACGTGGTGACGCCGGCCGCAAGATAAAGCCGCGGCGCGGTGTAGGGAATCTCTGTGACAAGAAAACCCGGTCCCAGAATCTTGCCGTCGTCATCCCGATTCAGGAAAGCAGAATCGTAGAAGTGATTGTGCATGCCGACCAGCCCGGGGATGACAGTGTAACCATGCAGGTCGAGCACCTTGGCGTCAGCGGGTGGCTGCGTGGAAGCTGCGGGGCCAACCGATTGTATCTTCCCTGCGGCGATGACAATGGTCTGATCGTCGAGAGCGGCCGCGCCCGTACCGTCAATCAGCTTCACATGCGTGAGTGCAACGGTTGGCGCGCTGACGGAAATGTATTTTTGGACTTCCGGTGAAAATGCAGTTTGTGCAAAGCCGGTGGCGGCAAGAACAATGCAGATCAGGGCGTGTTTCATGCTTCACCTCAAGAAGGCAAGTAGGATAACGCAAGTGATGCCCCTTGATGCAGCAATCATTCCGGGAATATTTGGTATTCCGCCACTTCGGCAGCCTCAGACCTAAACCGATCAGCGGTATGAGCTTCTTCACCAACGCTGTATTTGCCGGCTTTATTTCCTTTCCCGGTTCTACTCCCATTCCCATTCCCATTCCAAAGATACATAGCGGCATAAGCCCGCCACGGCCGCCACCCGTCGGCGCGCTGCTCAAGCTCACCCGCATTCTTTAAACCCAGTGCGCGCAGAAGACCGAGGTCGCTGGAGGGAAACGCATCGGGCTCTCCAAGCGCTCGCATGGCCACGTATTGTGTTGTCCACTTTCCGATGCCGGGAATTTCACAGAGCCGTGCCAGGAACACCTCGGGCTCCACGATCCCCTCAAAATTGATTTGTCCATCGCAAACCGCGCGGGCGAGAGCTTGAATTGTCTCGGCGCGCGCTCGGGTAAGGCCAACGCGGGTAAGATTGGCGTCGGCAAGAACCTCAGGTGTGGGGAATAGATGAGTAAGGTTGGCTGCGAGGAAAGGCTGCCCAAAGGTTTTTGCAATCCGGCCTGCAAGTGTGGTCGCGCCCTTCACGCTGATCTGCTGCCCGAGAATCGCTCGCGTCACCAGTTCAAAGCCATCCCAGCAGCCCGGGATCCGCAATCCCGGAGCGGCGGCAACCCGCCCAGCCAGCACCGGGTCAGCCTTGAGGCACCGCATGATGGCCGTCCAATCTGCGTTCAGATCGAACATGGCGCGTATTCGCTCGATGATAAAGAACAGTGAGCGTGGATTCCCAAATTGAACACGTACAATAAGTGCGTCTTTCCCTTCGTCGAGCGAGACTTCAAAATAGCCGTCGTCGCCGTTCAAGGAAATGGAACGCCGGTAAATGCCATGCTCCGCGGCTTCGACGCCGGGCGTTGCCCGAGCCGACAGAAAAGCCAACATGCCCTTCCAGTTATAAGGCGGCCGGAAATGAAGGCGGAACAAATATTGGTTTTCCGGCTGCAGCACCTTCTGCCTCGCAAGATTCCTGATGTGAGTCGGTGTTCGATGGTAGACCTTGCGGATGCCTGCATTGAATCGCCGCACGCAGCCGAACCCTGCAGCCAGGGCGACCTGGCTCATCGGCAGGCTGGTCTCGTCGATGAGCTTCTTGGCAAAGTGCAGGCGGCGTGTCTGGGCCACGGCGCTGGGCGTCGCTCCCAGGTGCCGCAGGAACAGGCGGCGAAGATGGCGCGCGCCAACTCCCAGGCGTTCTGCAAGAACCTCTACCCCACCATCTTCCAGGCCGCTCTCGCCGATCAGCCGCAACGCTCGCGAAACTGTGCTGGGGGTTCCCAGCCAGGCCGGGGTTCCAGGCGAGCATTCCGGCCGGCAACGCAGACAGGGTCGAAAGCCCGCCTCCGCCGCCGCCGCTGCGCTGGGAAAGTAACGGACATTTTTCTCTTTTGCCGTCCGGGCGGGGCAAATGGAACGGCAATAGACCCGGCTGCTGAGCACGCCAATGAAGAACTTGCCGTCAAAGCGCGCATCGCGTGACAGTCTTGCTCGCGAACAGACCTGCAGATCGAGATTCATGCCTTTGCGAGGTCAATGATAGCCGATATTTCGCGATCCATTGGACGTTTTCGGACGGCAATCCCAACCGGGTGATTTGTGCGGGAGCGGCGTCCGCAAATGTCCAACCTTGTTTCGCCGATTGATCTATTCTTCGTTCAACGTTCTACGATGAACCGTGTTCGTCATTGCGTGGAGTGCCCGAACTGCTTGACGCGGTATCTGATTGGTTCAAGCCTGTACCGCAACGGCTCTCACCTCGTCTCCTGTCTTTCCGGCGACGCGGAGGTGCATATATTGTTCTGCTCCTGCGGCAGACCACCCATTTCAAACCGGTGGAACGAGTTGAAAAAATATGTGGTTTCGATCCGAGCTTATGATCGCGGCTATGGCACGCCCGATGAGATCGTGCCGGTAAGCTCGATTGAAACAAAACATCAGCGTAACAGGGAGATGAGATGAAAATAAAAACACCGCTTGCATTGGGGTTGGCGCTCGGCATACTCATAATGATTGCCATGAATATGGCAAGCGCCTCTGCCGGCGACGAGCAAAAGACCGTCGCTGCGCTCGATACCCAGTATCAGGCCGCCGTTGAAAAAAGTGATGTCGCGGCCATGGAGCGTATTCTGGCTGATGATTTTGCGCTGGTAACCGGTACCGGCAAGAGCTATAGCAAGACAGATTTGCTCCAGGAAGCGCGGAGCGGGCAGACACACTACGAGCGTCAGGATGACAGCGCGCAAACAGTTCGCGTTTGGGGTGATACCGCCATTGTCACCGCCAGGCTTTGCGCCAAAGGCACGGAGAACGGAAAGCCGTTTGAATATACGCTTTGGTTCAGCGACACGTATGTGCGCACTCCGGCAGGATGGCGGTATGTGTTTGGGCAGGCTTCACTGCCGCTGCCCAAGCCTTCTGAGTGAAATAGAGTAGCGCCAGCGTCTCGCCGGCTGTCGTGTTGGGCATCTTGCCCGCACGCCCCTAGCTAATTCTGCTTTCGTTTTCAGAACTTCGGGAGAGACTAGATGGCAGTTGTTCTTCAAAAGGTTCCAAGGAGAGAACTTCGGTATACAATCTTTGCAGCTTTGGAAGTCAAAAAGGAAATTCCGGGTCAGGAGAGTAATCGCGATGCGCAAAGTGGTTGGCATGATGGCGCTGGTGGTCCCGCTGGTTTTGTTTTGTGTGAGCGGATGGGGCCAGAGCCAAGGTAGCGTTGCTGCCCAGTTGGGCAACGTGGACCGCTTTTTTGACGGCCTCAGAATCGTTACCCAGAAGGATGGAAGGTGCGGCTACGTCGATGCCGCCGGCAAACTCGCCATCCCCGCGCGGTTTACCTATTGCGGCGTCTTTTCCGAGGGGTTGGCCGGAGTCCAGTTCAACAACCGCATGGGGACGAACATGAACTACGGCGTCATCGACCGGCAAGGCAAGATCGTGATTCCGGCCAGGTTCCAGTATGTGGGCGAGTTCGTGGAGGGCATTGCTCCCGCCAGGAAAGACCGCAGGGGCAAGTGCGGATACATTGACCACCGCGGCAAGTGGGCAATAAAGCCGGCCTTTCAGTTGTGCGAGCCGATTTCAGAGGGTATGGCCGCAGTGCAAGTTGGAAACGCCCCGAGCAAGTGCGGCTACATCAACGCCCGAGGCACAGTGGCCGTACCGTTCGACTTCTGGCACTGCGAGAGCTTCCACGATGGAGCAGCGCACGTTGGCGTCTACGTGGACGCGCAAGAGGGGATTGTGGCAGATGCGGTGGTGCGCAAGTCCGTGCGGCGGATCATGTGCCTGTCGGGAGAGACCGGCCCGCCCGCGGAGCCGCCAGACTGGTATCCGCGCCTGCGCTGGGGACAGATCAATCTCTCTGGAAGCTGGCTCATTTGGCCCCGGTCGCGCGATCCGTATCCTTAAATTGCTGAGGCGCACACGCAATCCGCAGGCAAGCTGAGCACTTCTGCTTGAACTCAGGCTGCTCGACAAGCTGGTGAAACCCAGGACCGACAAACACCGGCAGCAGACACGCGCAACTTATCTGACCAAACTCGCCCAGCTTGGCGGTTATCTGGCTCGCACCCACGATCCACCACCTGGAAATAAGGTAATGTGGCGGGGCCTGTGTCGCTTGACCGATATCGAACTGGGAGCTGTCGTCGGTGCTCAACTTGTGGGTAATTGAAAGACGACCACACGCTTACCTTGGAACGAACGTAAGAATGGCGGCAAAGCTTTCAAGCTGACCCACTACTTCCCGCTGAGTAGTCGTTAGAAATCGGGGATGCCTGTGCTATGTTGTTACAGCTATGGACAGCCCAGAAGCGACTGATAAGTGGCCAATCCCACGCAAGCATCAGCGATTCTTGATTGATCTGCGTCTGGTCGTCAAGGCGGCCACCACGCTGCATGGCCGCACCAAGAACATAAGTGAAAGTGGTATGGCAGCCACGCTGGCAGGCGACATCAGTCTCGGCACAATCGTTGAACTGCAATTTCATCTGCCACAGACCCCGAAGCCGATGATCATCCATGCCGAAGTCCGTTACAACCAGGGTTTCCAGTATGGCTTTAAGTTCATCAATATTACGGCCCAGCAAGCGGAAACCATCGGGCGCGTTCTTCGCAAATTTCCTATAGACAGTACCTTCGTCAAACCATGAACACGATTGAGAAGGTCATTTCTGGCTAAGTATCTTTAGCGCCCTGGCCATCGCCGGATCTTTTCCAGCGGCTACGTCGGCAACGGCAAAAACAGGCACTTCGATATCAGGTGGAATGCCCACTAGATCGTAGATCTTACCGTGGGCGGTGCGATAGATCTCGTTCGGCAGGCCGAATCGCCAGCCGTTGGGGAGCTGGCGATCGAGTTCGTCGGAAAAAACGCCCTGGGTGTTCTCGCCGATACGCACGATGTGCGGCGAGCGGCCCATCAACGCCTCGGTGAAGGTTTCGCCCGCGCTGATGGTCAGGGGCCCAATGAGTTCCACCATCGGGCCGCGAAAGCCGGGCCGCGAGGTGGGGTGGACCATGAGGGGGTCCCCCGGAGTCCATTTCTTGCGAGCGAGAGGATCGCGCGCGACCTTGGTGTACGCCAGGTAGTCCGCCGCGGCAAGCCGGGAAGCAATCTCCACGCCGTACAGATCGTTACCGCCGAAATTGATGCGAACGTCGATCACAAGCGCCTTCAGCTTCGGATCGGAAAAGATCTGGTCGAGAGCGGTCTGCAACGCTTTCAATCCGTTCTCAAACCCGGGATCGTTGGAATAACCGGAGAAGGAGAGGATACGCAGATATCCCGTGGTCTCATTGACGTGGGCGTATTGCACCTGGTCGTTGCACCACTTGCGTAATGGCGTTTGGAGATACGCGCGATCAGTAATTGCCAGCAGAGTCGGCATGGTCTGGGACAACCGCCGGCGCCCCAGCCCGCCCGGCACGTCTTTGACAACACGGTCCGTACCTGGCCGCCACGTACGGAATTGGCGCTTGAGATCGGGAGCGTCGATATAGGTGTGCAGGTTGTGGAACGGCTCGATCATTCCCGCAAGAATGTCGAAAAGTTCCGCCGGCGTGGTCGTGTCGGTGACCTTGGCGCGATTGGCGGCTACGATGGCGTCCCAGTCCGCCTTCTGCTGATCGAAAAGGATGTAGTTCTCCGCCCATGTGCGGGTGAAGACCTCGAAATTGCCCTGCGGCGTGTTCGGGATCGGATGATCGCAGACCGCCGGCAACTTCGCGATGCGGTCGATGCGCACGTCAGAGGCAGACCCGGAGCTGTGAAGGATCCTGTGATCGGCCGTGCCACCGCTGCGGATAAAGAGCACGTCCCCGTCTGTGGTCGTGAATGTGGCCTCGCGGCCATCAATGCTGGTCTCCTCACGTTGGGCCGCATCGCCAGGCATGCAGGTCGTCGCGGTCACCTCGAAAGACTTTAGCCTTGTTCCCTGAACCTCGAACACCAGGCCGTATCCTTCGCTTCTCCACACCCCGTCCAGCGACCGTTTCTGGGCTGATGATCTCGCTAAGCCAGCGACCGCGAGGCAGGTGAGCGTCACCGCAATGATCCGTTTCATGCTGAGTATTGTACGTTGGCCATAATAACGGACGAACGCCCTCTCCATTTCCAGCTGAGGCAGGACACCACTTCAAGCCGTTGGCAACAAGCGTGACGAACGTCACAGCCATGCACGGCATTGGGAACTAACCTGAGAGCCAGGAAACACATGAACCATTGGAGCAAGTTCGTTGCCGTACTGGCGCTCTTGGGAGTTGTTATAAGCCCGACGTCAGTACTGTTTGCTCATTCTGAGTGCATCGCTCACCCCAAAGATGTCACACACGGATGCCATTCCATGGCGGCTCGACAATCCGGATCCAGATGTTACACGCAGGCGGCGGATCATTCTTGCTGCCAGGCCGTGCCGGCATTGCCCATGAAGACCACCACCTGCGGAGTAGTGATCCTGACGGCCTTACCTGGTCCTTCCAACCTTGCTTCGCTGAGCCTTCCCACACATGACAGTGGTGTAGGGGCTATGACTTTCGTGCATCCACCAGCACACTGCCGGCCGCAGGCAGTCCTTTGTAGCTTCCTTATCTAATTCTCGCCCCTTTCGCGAAGATCTAAGGCGGAATTTGTGCCGCTGAAACAAAACATTTGTGAACAGGAGAACTACTCTCCATGGAAAGGAATTTATGAATACACTGAGAATCATGACAGCTATTTTGGGAATCATCCTGTTGATCGGTATGACCCCTGCGCACGGCAATTTCGTGCAGGCAGCTTCTGGCCACGACACGGTTGCCGCGAACGAATGGACAGGAATGGTCACGGATTCGGTCTGCAAAGGTCTGAACGTCTACAAAGCCCACACGCAATTTTCATGCGCCCGCGATTGCGTGCAGTTGAAACGCGCAGACTACGTGCTGGTAGTCGGATCTGCAACCTATAAACTGCAAGCGGACAAAACCGAACTTGAAAAGTTTGTGGGTGGTCGTGCCACTGCTAAGGGGCAGCTCAATGGCAACACGATCATTGTGGAATCATTGTCAGCTGTGAAAAAGCATAAAGCATAGGAACACGTTCTCTAAATTCCTGGGGCCGCTTTGGCGAGGCAAATCCAAGGCGGCCTCAAAAACCAACCCACTTCTTTCATTCCCGCCTTTTGCTTCTCCGCTGTGGTCAATCAATCTGGGCGAACAGCGCGACTCCTTTAGATTTGCAGAATATTCTTGAGACTTTCCACCGTCTGCTCGACCGAGTGATGGCTCGGCTATCGATGATTCCTTTGTTCATACTGATTGCGTTTATGTTTGCCGCCGGGGTCATGGATACCTACAATCCCAGATCGCTGAGTCCAGGATGCCCATCCGGACGGCGCCCCAGCGGCCAATGAAACTTGCGGTCCGACTCTTTGATCGGAAGATCGTTGATGCAGGCCAATCTCAGGCGCATCAGGCCATGTTCATTGAACTCCCAATTTTCGTTTCCATAAGAGCGGAACCAATTGCCTGAGTCGTCATGGCATTCATAGGCGAATCGCACAGCAATGCGATTTCCGTCGTGGGCCCAGAGCTCTTTAATGAGGCGATAATCCAGCTCTCGGCTCCACTTGCGCTTCAGGAAAGCGATAATCTCCGGCCTTCCGTTCACAAATTCAGCACGATTTCTCCAGCGCGAATCGATGGTGTAAGCGAGCGCCACCTTTTCAGGATCACGCGAATTCCAGCCATCTTCTGCCAGACGAACTTTCTGGACGGCGGTTTCATGAGTAAATGGGGGTAAAGGTGGACGTGCCGATGCTTGCCCGGATATAACCGGATCGAGAACATGCGTCTTCTCGGTAGTCATATACGTCTCCTTGCTTTTTTGAACTTGAGCCCTCTGCGCGTGTTGGAGCATTGGCCGTAAAGCTAATGAGGGTGGAATGAATGGTGGAGGCGGCGGGAGTTGAACTTGAGGCGCTTAGCAGGCGTGAACCCGAGCAAGGCGAGGGGGAGAGCCTGCTGCCGAAATCCTGAGCGAAGTCGAAGGACCTCATAGTTCAAAACCGGGAAGCCCTCTCTGGGAGTTGAATATTGGTGGAGGCGGCGGGAGTTGAACCCGCGTCCGAAAATGATGACAGCAAAGAGCCTACATACGTAGTCACGTTCCTGCTGCGGGAGTTACCCCGCAACTTTCGCAGCCGGCGCTAAGAACGGACAAGAAACGCAAGCCACTAGCCTGTAAGTCTCGCCTTCGCTACCCAGACACGCGGCAAAGGCCAGTCCGCTGTGCGACGCCCTTCTCCAGCCCACGGACAAAGCCAGAGAGAGCGGCTACTTAACTAATTAAGCAGCGTATGCCATCTGTTGATTGGCAACTATGTTTTTGCACGCGATCACGGGTGTGTGCACCCCGGTATGCCTCTTTACCTCACGCATTTCCGTCGAAGCCGTGACGCCCCCGGAAATCGTTGAGACCTTCTTCAAAGAACTTACTTCAGTCTATCAGCAACAAACTGAACCTGGAAATTTAGATGTAGCGCAGACCCCGTAGGATTCCGGAAATGAATCAGCGGCCTGTAAACCACAGATTCGAATTAAACCGGTCTTATCCTTAGGCTGCTCTAATTGCGTCTGGCTGGAAAAAGACCATAAGGCACGGTGAATGGTGCCGGCGCACCCATTGCTTTGAGCGCGCCGGTGGCTGGATCAAAACCGTAGACGTGCACTTGGGCATCCTTATCTGGAACGGCATACACCAGGCGATTATCGGGGCTGAAGTAGACCTGAGGTGAATCGGCGGTGAACGGAATAAAGCCGCCAGTGT
>DASREY010000087.1:0-2289 GCA_035651775.1 Terriglobales bacterium | reverse complement strand
GCGAAACAACTTCCACATCTACAAGCGATTCTCGGAATTCGCACAGGCCGTGGACGAAGGCCCTGTCTTTGCATTGAAGAGGTTTGGTTCTAGCGAC
Source organism: Terriglobales bacterium (assembly GCA_035651775.1). Lineage (GTDB taxonomy): Bacteria > Acidobacteriota > Terriglobia > Terriglobales > Acidobacteriaceae > QIAW01. The sequence goes on along the minus strand of DASREY010000087.1, from coordinate 2,192 downwards.
CTATTTCTAACCCGGCTGGTCGCGGGCGTGTGTCGTGAATTCGGCTTCCCTCACACGCCACCGCTGTGCACAGCGATGAGTACGCAATACTACTGCACGATCACCGGCATGGATCTGGTGCTTCTGCCACACTCGGAATCGAGCCACCTGCTGGGACTGCCGGATGTATACCATGAGCTGGGGCACATTGTTCTTTTTCGTAATCCAACGGCTCTCGGACAACTACGCGCGCGGTCCCAGGCTTACTTTCAGAATGAGATTCTTCGCGCGCAGCGTGAAGCCTGGCCTGCCAATTCCATTGCTGCCTTGCATTCCTACGGTAACCGCTGGTTGGCAGAGTGGACCCTAGAGTTCGGGTGTGACTTGATTGCGACCTATGTATGCGGGCCGGCATTCGGATGGACTAATACGCGCCTCTGCGCCCGGCTCAGTCCGGATTTTTATGAGATCATGACGAGCCATCCAGCTGATGCCGCGCGCACCTGGGCAATTAAGCTGATGCTGCAACGGCTAGGCTGGACGGAAGCTCAAGACATTGATGCTCAGTGGGAAGAGTTACGAAAGACCGCTGCACAGAACGAGCCCCAGGAATTCCATCTGGCGTTTCCCACCGCTCTTCTCCAAGAACTTGTGGAGACCGTGGCTAGCTTTTGCTCTGGAGCCGGCATCAAGACCTACGCACCTGCGGCAATGCCCATAGCAAAGCTCTTGAATAATGCTTGGGCCAAGTTCCTTTCCAATCCGAAGGATTTTCGAGCATGGGAGCAGGCGCGCGTCGCAGAGTTAGCAACCCAGCTGATTGCGCCGTAGGTTTTGACATCGCCGGAGTGGTCATATGTAGAAGCTTAGCCAACCGCTGGTTCTGCTTTCCGCACACCAGTTTGCCTCGTCTTACCCGGGACTGAATCGTCCGAGGAAACCTGACGTAGCGGCAGTGGCACTACCCGGCCAGAGACCAGATTGCAGAAGCCGCCCTGGTATAACAAAGCTCCATGGCGCAAGAGCTGCGTTAACATCCCGAGTGCCTGATAAGCGAGATTCTGGTTGACAAATGGCTCTTGGCGAGTCAGCGCCTCGGCAGCGCTACAAGCCGAATAGTGGTCATGTTGATCGTCAACCGCGAGGATTTCGGGGTACAACTCCGCCACTGTGGGAAGACGGTCCTTCTTCTTGCGATTCACAGTATTATTCGGCTGCCCGAGGATGAACTGACCGGTTGAGGCGCCGTTCCCCAGATCCAGCCAGTACGAGACCTGCGATTTGCGCACCCATTGATCAATTGCCCGACGCGCCTTGCGGGTATCGACACAGCCAATGACCACATCGACCTCGGTGCCCCTGGCAATCTGCTGAATTTCCGCCTGCATGCCCTGCCAGTTCAGTCCCCAAAAGCTGTTGATCCGGTGTACCAGCACGGTGGCCTTCGGCAGGCCGATCTCCGTTCGGCAGAACGGCTGGCGCACGCAATTCGTTTCTGTTACGGCATCAGGGTCGATGGCGGTTACGTAGAGTCCACCGGGGTGATCGAAAGCAAGCAATGCTTGGTGCAAGTACGGCAGACCCGAAAGAACCGCGCTGCCATTGCCGCCACAGCCGACGACCAAAATGCGAATTGCGCGCTCCAAGAGTTGCGGATCGAGCTTGTGTGTCATCGCCGCGTCTCCAAGGCTCGCAAGTACCCGGCGACCGATTCGGTTTCGATCAGCGTAGTCAAGGGAAAGCTCGATTTTCCCGCCAGGCTCTTCCAGAGTGCCACCGTTCCGCCCTTTCGCTTCGTAAGCCGGCCCGCACCGCCGGGATGCGTAAATTCACTCTGAAAGAATGCCTGCTCCCAGGCGGCCATGGTCGTCACGCCTGCTGACTTGGGCGCTCGCATGGTCCCAGCACAAACTGCCCCATCGTTCCCTATGTTCCAGTAAGGCGCCGCGTATAGCTTGGTTTCGGCGTTCGGTCGCTGGCTCGACGGCAGCGCGCGCGCATACAGCAGGCCATTTCGCACGACGAACAGCAGAGCGGGATGCGGGAAACGCTTCCCCGAAACGTTCGCCAATTCCGACCCGGTGCGGAAGAACATCGGCCGCATCATCGCCGGCGCCCACCAGGCCAGCAGCTCGGGGGTGCGGGCGACCACCTGTTGCGGTAGGAATTCCGCAGGGCACGCCGTGCCCAGCGTGCGTGCCAATTCCCGCAGA
>DASREY010000086.1:0-3884 GCA_035651775.1 Terriglobales bacterium | reverse complement strand
TTTCTGCCAATCACCCTGGGCGACTGGAACTCCGGCTGCTAAATCATCATAGCCTTGGGAAAGCAACTCGATAGCGGCCTAAGAGGCAGGCTTGGGCCTTTCATGAATCATCACAGCCCCTACGACAATCTTACAAAGATCGTTAATGAATGCCTCGGACAGAGAAGCATGACGGATGAGAAACCGAAAGTAGATTGCTCCGTAAAGCGTATCGAGCAAAAGGTCCATATTAAGGTCCGTGGGCAGTTCACCTCGCCGCATGCCCCGCCGCAGGGTCTCATACGCTTCCTGTCGCCGGGGTTTCATAAAACGGTTTCGAAAAGCGTCTATAAGTTCCGGATCCGACTGTCCTCCTCCAATCAAGGCAGCCACCGTGCGCCCTTCTTTGCCGCGAAGAATGCGCACAAGCTGTTTCATCTGCAGGTTCATATCGGCGCATACGGAACCGGTGTCTGGAAATCTTAGTTTCTCGTCGGTGATGGAGAAGAACGCGTCCGCAACCAGGGCAGCCTTATTCGGCCACCAGCGGTAGACGGTGGCTTTGCTCACATTGGCATAAGCGGCTATGGCCTCGATGCCGAGTTCGGGAAAACCCGTCTTCTGCAGCAATCTTAATGTGCTTCGCAGAATGGCGCGCCGCGCGTGTTCGCTGCGGGGACGGCCAGGCGTCCGCCTGACTTGCGTTCCGTTGCTCGCCGGCTTGTACCCAGCATTGCCCAGTTGCCGCATAAAGCAACCTTAACATAAAATCGAAATTTGAATCCGATACGTCTTGTTTTTAATCTATCCTCCAGCCAGTGACTAAGGACCGCGATCTTAGTCCATTTGAAGAAGGCGGCAAGCGATGTGGATCGTAGCGTTAGCGCTGAGACGGCCATACACATTTGTTGTAATGGCGCTGGTCATTGTCATTTTGACGCCCTTGGTCATCTACCGCACTCCCACCGACATCTTCCCTGAGATCAATATTCCCGTTATCAGTGTGGTTTGGAATTACGCCGGGCTGGCGCCCAAAGAGATGTCAGACCGCGTCGTCACGGTGGCCGAGCGCGGCATCACCATTACGGTCAATGACATTGAGCATCTGGAATCGCAATCGCTCAATGGTGTGGGCGTAATCAAGGTTTTTTTCCGGCCTGGGACCAACATACAGTTGGCGCTCTCGCAAGTCACGGCAATCGTGCAAACGGCTACGCGCCAGTTGCCTCCCGGCACTACGCCGCCGTTGGTCGTTACTTATACGGCCTCTTCAACGCCAATTATCCAGCTTGGGTTAAGCAGCAAGACGCTCCCCGAGCAGGAGCTGTTCGACCTGGGCAATAGTTTTCTGCGCTCCCAACTGGCGACGGTGCCGGGCGCGTCACTACCCTTTCCTTACGGCGGGAAACAACGCCAGATCCAGGTGGATCTTGACCTTGCCAAACTCCAGGCCTATGGGTTGGCCCCGGTTGACATCGTCAATGCGGTCAATGCGCAAAATCTGGTTTTGCCTTCGGGGACAACAAAAATTGGGGCTTTGGAATACCCGGTAGAGATAAACGGCTCCCCTGAGACCATTGAAGAGCTGAATGCCCTGCCGGTGAAGACAGTGAACGGCTCGACGCTCTATATGCGCGATGTGGCGCACGTCCGTGATGGATTTTCTCCACAGACAAATATTGTTCGCCAGGATGGCACTCGCGGCGCCCTGATGTCGATCATGAAGATCGGTAAGGCTTCAACGCTCGACATTATCAATGCTGTTAAGAACGTGGTTCCCATTGCGGCCCAGTCTTTGCCGCAAGAGCTGCAGATCAAGCCTCTGTTCGATCAGTCTCTGTTCGTGCGCGCATCCATCGCCGGCGTTCTGCGCGAAGCGGCCATCGCAGCATTGCTGACCGCAATCATGATCCTGGTCTTTCTTGGCGACTGGCGTCCCACCATTGTCATAACAATTTCCATTCCACTTTCCATTGCCGTCTCTGTCATTTTATTAAGCGCGCTGGGCGAGACCATCAACATCATGACGCTGGGCGGGCTGGCGCTGGCTGTGGGCATCCTGGTGGATGATGCCACTGTGGAAATCGAGAACATCGAGCGCAACCTGGCGATGGGCAAAGAGATGAAGCAGGCCATCCTCGACGGGGCCCAGCAGATTGCAGTGCCGGCTTTCGTCTCTACCCTTTCCATTTGCATTGTGTTCGTTCCCATGTTTTTCCTGACCGGCGTAGCCAAGTTTCTCTTTGTGCCGTTGGCAGAAGCAGTTGTGTTCGCGATGCTGGCCTCTTATTTCCTCTCGCGCACGCTGATTCCCACATTGGTAATGTACATTATGCGCGGGCACGAACACCGCAGCGAAATCCCCCGCACTGTAATGGGCCGCTTCCAGCGTGGATTTGAGGGCGCGTTCCATCGGTTTCGCTGTGGATACGAACAGCTTCTGGAAACAACCCTCGAACACCGCAAGCTCTTTGCTGTTGGTTTTGCCGGCTTCTGTGTGCTCTCCCTCGGGCTGGTGCCCTTTCTTGGGCAGGACTTCTTCCCTTCCGTGGATGCCGGTCTGATTCGTTTGCATCTGCGCGCCCATCCTGGACTCCGGGTCGAGGAAACCGCCCGCTTATGCGATGAGGTAGAGCAGGCTTTACGGCAGACCATACCGCCGGGAGAAGTGCAAACTGTCCTGGATAATATTGGCGTGCCCTACTCCGGCTTGAATCTTTCTTACAGCAATTCCGGGGTCATCGGCACCAGCGATGCCGAAATTCAGATCGCGCTCAATCCCAGCCATCATCACTCCACGGCGGGATATATCAGGCAACTGCGCGATGAGCTGCCGCAAAAATTCCCCGGAGTCGAGTTCTTCTTTCAGCCTGCCGACATCGTGAGCCAGATTTTGAACTTTGGGTTGCCGGCCCCCATTGATGTGCAGCTCGTAGGCAACGACACGGATAGAAACTACGTTATTGCTCAACACATCGCGAATGAAATGCGGCATATCCCCGGCGCCGCTGACGTGCGCGTGCACCAGATGATGGATCTTCCCACTCTGCGCATGGATATTGACCGCACCCGCGTTACCCAGGTTGGCATGAATGCCCGCGATGTGGCGCAAAGCGTCCTGATATCGCTGAGCGGCAGCTCGCAGACCACGCCGAATTACTGGCTCAATCCCAAAAATGGCGTCACGTATTCGGTCGCTGTGCAGGTTCCGCAATATCGCATGACATCATTGCAGGATTTGATGAATACCCCGGTGAACAATCCGGCCACGCAGTCGCAACAAGTGCTCAGCAATCTGGTAAGAGTGTCGCCAACGGCGCGTCCGGCGGTCGTGAACCACTACAACGTGCAGCCGGTCATTGACGTTTATGCCAGCACGCAAGGGCGCGACCTCGGCGCTGTCGCCTCTGACACCATGAAAATGCTGGAGCCTTTCCAGAAGAACCTGCCTCGCGGCACTCGGATTATGGTTCGCGGCCAGGTGGAAACCATGAGATCGTCTTTCATCGGCCTCAGTGTTGGCCTGCTGATGGCCATTCTGCTGGTCTACCTGTTGATCGTGGTGAACTTCCAGTCATGGCTCGATCCCTTCATCATTATTACCGCATTGCCGGGAGCGCTGGCCGGCATTGCCTGGATGCTTTTGGTCACGCACACTACCTTAAGCGTCCCTTCGCTCACCGGAGCGGTGATGTGTATGGGAGTGGCCACGGCAAACTCCATCCTTATGGTCTCGTTTGCGCGCGACCAGATGGAGCTGGGCGTGGCCCCGGTGCAGGCCGCGGTGGAGGCGGGCTTTACCCGCATCCGGCCTGTGATTATGACCGCCCTGGCAATGATCCTGGGCATGCTGCCCATGGCCCTGGGACTTGGCGAAGGCGGCGAGCAGAACGCGCCACTGGGAC